>JBCBEP010000055.1:0-23068 GCA_038528605.1 Pseudomonadota bacterium | reverse complement strand
GATCCGAACAATGCCGTCCGCGTCGCGGGCCGAAGCTGAAGCCTCGGAGGAGCAGATGACCGAGCAGACCGGAAACCTCGCACGTCGTGCGTTCCTGAGAGGCGGCATCGCCGCTGGCGGCGCCGCGCTGGCGGCGGGGGCGGCCCGGGCGGAGGGCGATCCCGCGATCCTCGACATCAACGAAACACCCTGGACCCAGTTCATGGGCGAGGGTGTGGATGCACGTCCCTATGGCAGTCCCTCGCCGCATGAGGCGCATGTGGTTCGGCGCAACGTCGCCTGGCTGACTGCGGACCCGGTGAGCAGCGTCAACTTCACCCCGCTGCATGAGCTCGACGGCTACATCACGCCCAACGGCCTCTGCTTCGAGCGCCACCATGGCGGCATCGCCGAGGTGGAGCCCGAGAAGTGGCGGCTGATGATCAACGGCCTCGTGGAGCGCCCGCTGGTCTTCACGCTGGCCGACCTGAACCGGTTTCCGCGCGTGTCGCTCCCCTACTTCCTCGAATGCGCGGCCAATAGCGGGATGGAGTGGCGGGGCGCCCAGCTCAACGGCGTCCAGTACACCCATGGCATGATCCACAACTGCGTCTATTCGGGCGTGCGTCTCAGCGACGTGCTGAAAGAGGCGGGCCTGAAGGGCACGGCGAAGTGGCTCCTGCCCGAGGGCGGGGATGCGGCGGGGATGACCCGGTCCGTCCCGCTCGAGAAGGCGCTCGACGACTGTCTGATCGCCACGCACATGAACGGCGAACGGCTTCGGCCGGAGCAGGGTTACCCCGCGCGCCTCGTCGTCCCCGGCTGGGAAGGCAACATGTGGGTGAAGTGGATCCGGCGGATCGAGGTGGGGGACCAGCCCTGGCACCACCGGGAGGAAACGTCGAAATACACCGACCTCATGGCGAACGGTAAGGCGCGGCGGTTCACCTGGGAGATGGATGTGAAATCCGTCATCACCAACCCCAGCCCGCAGGCGCCCATCACTCATGGTCGCGGACAGACGGTGATCACCGGTGTCGCCTGGTCCGGCCGCGGCAGCATCAAGGAGGTGCACGTCACCACCGATGGCGGACAGAACTGGCACCAGGCGCGGGTGGATGGCTTCACCACGCCGAAGTCGATGCACCGCTTCTACTACAGCTTCCAGTGGGACGGCTCGCCGCTGCTCCTTCAGTCTCGCGCCGTGGACAGCGAGGGGTATGTCCAGCCGACGAAGGACGCGCTTCGAAAGGTGCGGGGGGTGAACTCGATCTACCACAACAACGGCATCCAGACTTGGGCCGTGAACGCGGAAGGGGAGGCAGAGAATGTCGAGATTTCCTGAAGCCGGCCTGGCACTCGCCCTCATCGCGCTCGCGGCACCGGCCCTCGCGGACGGCTACGGCCTCGGCCGGGAAGCGACGCCGGCGGAGGTTGCGGCCTGGGACATCGATGTCCGCCCCGACGGGCAGGGCCTGCCGGAGGGTTCGGGCGATGTGCTGACCGGCGAGGAGGTGTTCGCCGAGCAGTGCGCCCATTGCCACGGGGATTTCGGCGAAGGCGTCGATCGCTGGCCCGTGCTGGCGGGCGGGCAAGACAGCCTGACGCAGGACCGCCCGGTGAAGACGATCGGCAGCTACTGGCCCTATCTCTCCACGGTCTACGACTACATCAACCGGGCCATGCCCTTCGGCTACGCCCAGTCGCTCGCGCCGGACGACGTCTACGCGATCACCGCGTATCTCCTCTACATGAATGATGTGGTGGATGATGACGCCTTCGTCCTCTCGCACGAGAACTTCGGCGAGATCCGCCTGCCGAACGAGGACAACTTCGTCGACGACCCGCGCCCGGACATTCCGAACCTGGCCGATGGCGCCCCTTGCATGAGCGACTGCAAGGAGGCGGCGCCTGAGATCGTGATGCGCGCGGTGATCCTCGACGTGACGCCCGAGAGCGAGGATGGCGAGAATGCCGGCCTCAGCGTGGATTGATCCGGTGCGCGTAGCTTCGGCTGCGGCGCTCTTCGCCGCCGCGATCGCCATGAGCGGCGGTCCCGCATCTGCGGAGGAGCCGATCGACCCGAGCCTCCTCGCCGGGGACCCGGCCTATGGCGAATACCTCGCCAGCGAATGCGTCACCTGCCACCAGCTCGACGGCAGCTATGACGGCATCCCGCCCATCTCGGGCTGGCCAAGACCGGACTTCATTCGCGCCCTGCTCGCCTACAAGGCCGGTTTGCGCGACAATCCCGTGATGGCGAGCGTGGCCGGCAGTCTCGCGGACGACGAGATGGCCGCTTTGGCCGCATATTTCGAAGGCGCCGAGTAGAGCGTCCAAACCTCTGGGAGAAACGACCATGAAGCTCACGAGACGGCATACCCTCGGCGGCGCTCTCGCCGCTTCCGCTGCGCTTTCTGCGCCGGCGGTTCTGGGCGCGGTGCGCCCGCGTGCGGTGGTGATCGGCGGTGGCGCCGGTGGCGGCACGGCGGCGCGCTACATCGCGAAGGACAGCAAGGGCGAAATCGAGGTCACCCTGATCGAGCCAAGCCGCACCTACTACACCTGCTTCTTCTCCAACCTCTATCTCGGCGGGTTCCGCACGCTCGACAGCATCGCCCACAGCTACGGCAAGATGGCGAGCCAGGGCGTGAACGTGGTGCATGACTGGGCGACCGGCGTGGATCGGGACGCGAAGGAGGTGGCGCTGGCCGGTGGCGGCCGCGTGCCTTACGACCGCCTGATCGTCGCCCCGGGCATCGACTTCCGTTGGGAGAGCGTGCCCGGCTACGGGCTCGAGGGGCAGAACGCCATGCCGCATGCCTGGAAGGGCGGCAGCCAGACAGAGCTTCTGAAGGCGCAGCTGGAAGCGATGCCGGAGGGCGGGGTTTTCGTGATGGTTCCCCCGCCGAACCCCTATCGCTGCCCGCCGGGCCCCTATGAGCGCGTCTCGATGGTGGCCCACTACCTGAAGGCCAACAACCCGACCGCCAAGATCATGGTGCTCGATCCCAAGGCCAAGTTCTCGAAGCAGGCGCTGTTCGAGGAGGGGTGGCAGAACCACTATGACGGCATGGTGGAGTGGATCGACGGCGAGTTCGCCACGATCAACGAGGTGCGCCCGGCCTCGATGGAGGTGGTTGTCGACGGTGAGGCGGTTGCGGCCGATGTCTGCAACGTCATCCCCGCGCAGAAGGCCGGGCATATCGCCGAAGTCGCGGGCCTGACGAACGACAGCGGCTTCTGCCCCATCGTGCCCGACACCATGCAGAGCCAGATGGATGACAATATCCACGTGCTTGGCGACGCGACGATCGCGGGCGACATGCCGAAATCCGGCTTCTCGGCCAACAGCCAGGCCAAGGTGGCGGCAATGCATGTGCGGGCGGCGCTGACGGGGTCGAAAACCTTCCCGGCACGCTTCGCCAACACCTGCTGGTCGCTCATCGGCACGGATGACGGCGTGAAGGTTGGCGCGCGCTACGAGGCGACGCCGGAGAAGATCGCGAAGACCGAGGGCTTCATCAGCGCGACGGGCGAAGATGCGGCGCTGCGCAAGCAGACCTACGAGGAAAGCCTCGGCTGGTACTCGGGCATCACGGCCGACATCTTCGGCTGAGCTGCGCGCACGAACCGAAACGGCCGGCCCAGCGGGGCCGGCCGTTTTGCGTAGACGCCTAGTGGCAGGATTTGCCGAGGGCTTTCAGGCGCCAGTAGTTGTACGGCAGCGGCGTGATGAAGCCGACGAAGAGCATGATGGGAACCACCCACCAGGTGAGCTTCGCCCCGCCGGTCAGCAGATAGTCGGTCAGGTTCATCGCCGCTTCCATCGACACCATCGAGATCAGCGACATGCCGATCGCCGTGCGAAAGGCGTCCCGCAGCTCCATCTGGCGCGAGAGGATGAAGGTCTCGAGCGCGATGGAGGTCAGGATCCCGTTGATGATGGCCAGCGTCATGATCGCCAGCACCGGCCACGGGATGCCGGTGAGCTGGAAGAACAGGATCGTGCCGAAATCGCCGATGGAGCAGCCGAGCAGGCACCAGCCGGTGTTCACCGACGCGCGCTTCCATGTGGGCTTGCAGCGCCAGTTCAGTGTCGTGATCGGGACAGCATCGGCCATTATGCCTCTCCTTCGCGGTGCCTCACCGATAAGGCGCCCTGTCACCAATTCGTCAAGGGGCAGTGGCTAGGTCATCACATCCGGTTGGGTGCGGCCGAGCCGCTCTTCGATGCCCGCCAATGCGTGGGCAGCCCGGATAACGGGCGCCAACGCGGCCTGCGGGTCTTCCCCCTGCCGGGCCGGATCGGGCTCGAAGCGCTCGAGGTAGACGCGGAGGGTGGCACCCACCGTGCCGGTTCCGGAAAGGCGGAAGACCGCGCGGGCAGCATCGCCAAACACGATGCGGATGCCCTGCTTGCTGGCGGTCGAGCCGTCGACCGGGTCGGTATAGGCGAAGTCGTCCGCCTCCGTGACGGTAAGCCCCTCGATCTCCCTGCCGGGAAGCGCTGGTAGCGCCTCGCGGAGTGCGTTCATCAAACCCTCGGCCGCTGCCTTGTCGACCCCCTCGAAGTCGTGGCGCGAATAGTAGTCCCGACCGTGCGCCGCCCAATGCGCCTCGAGGATCTCGCGCAAGGACTGGCGGCGGGCGGCGAGGATGTTGAGCCAGAGAAGCACGGCCCAGAGCCCGTCCTTCTCCCGTACATGGTTCGAGCCGGTGCCGGCGCTTTCCTCGCCGCAGATCGTGGCGCGGCCCGCATCGAGCAGCGTGCCGAAGAATTTCCAGCCCGTGGGCGTGGCGAAGGCCTCGACGCCGAGCCTTGCCGCCACCCGGTCCGCCGCGCGGGAGGTGGGCATGGAGCGCGCGATGCCGGTGATGCCAGCCGCATAGCCCGGGGCGTGGTGGATGTTCGCGGCCAGCACCGCGAGGCTGTCCGAGGGTGTGACGTAGGTGCCGCGGCCGAGGATCATGTTCCGGTCCCCGTCGCCATCCGAGGCGGCGCCGAAATCGGGGGCGTCCGGGCCCATCAGCTCGTCCATCAGCGCCTTCGCGTAGACCGGGTTGGGGTCCGGATGCCCGCCACCGAAGTCCGGCAGTGGCACGGCGTTGATGACGGTGCCTGCGGGGGCGCCGAGGCCCTCCTCGAGGATGGCGCTGGCATAGGGTCCGGTCACGGCGTGCATCGCGTCGAAGCGCATCCGGAAGCCGCCGGCGAAGAGCGCGCGGATCGCCTCGAAATCGAAGAGCCGCTCCATCAGCGCGGCATAAAGGGCGACCGGGTCGATCACCTCCACCGCCATCCCGCCGAGCTGAACCTCGCCGAGGGCCGAGAGATCCACCTCCGCCGCCTCCAGCGTCCGGTAGGCATCGATCTCGGTCGTCCGCTTATGGATGGCGCCGGTCACCGCCTCCGGAGCCGGGCCGCCGGCGGGGATGTTGTACTTCAACCCGAAATCGCCGTCCTCGCCGCCGGGGTTGTGGCTGGCGGAGAGGATGAGGCCGCCATCTGTCCCGCGCTCGCGGATGACGGCGGAGGCTGCGGGTGTGGAGAGCAGGCCGTTCTGGCCGACGATGATGCGCGCCATGCCGTTCGCGGCCGCCATCTTCATGATGGTCTGGATCGCTTCCTTGTTGAAGAAGCGCCCGTCCCCGCCCAGCACCATGGTCTTGCCCGACACGGGCCCCACGGCATCGAAGATCGACTGCACGAAATTCTCGAGGAACCCCGGCTGCATGAACACCCGCGTCTTGGCGCGGAGGCCCGAGGTACCGGGCTTCTGGCCCTCGATGGGCGTGGTCGGGACGGTCTTGACGGTCATGGTCCTCTCCCTTGGTTCTGGCGCCGGTGTCGGGCGAAGGCGGCGGGGGCCGTGTCGACGCGCGAGGAGATGAGGCAGCGCGGCGCAATCTCCACTGCCAGCGCGCCGGAGCCACACGGTCAGTCGAAGACGAGATGCGCCTCCGCGAGGCCGAGCGCTTTGGCGAGGGCGCTGAGGCGGGTCTGCACGGCGTCGCCATCCGGCACCGCATCGGCGCCACCTGCCACGCGCACGATCACCCTGTCGGCGCCGACCTCGAGCCGGGCACGATTGAGGATGGCAGGCACGCTGCCCGAAAAACGGTAGCCAAGTTGCAGGGCACGGCCGAGCACCTGCGCGCGCCGGATGGCAGCCTCCGGGAGCAGGGCGGCGATCTGCTTCGCCTCCCTCTCGCCCGGCCGGCCGCCATGGCGCGCCAGAAGGGCGGTGGCGAGGTAGATGCGCTCGGCGTGGCTGACGCCGACGAAGGGCAACTCCAGCACACGCGAGAAGGCGACGCCGGCGCGGTTGTTGGCATGGTCGCGCCACGCCATGTCGGAGAGCGCGCAGGCAGCCTCGCGCAGCCGCCGGTCCGTGGCTGTCTCCGCCGGAAAGAGCCCATCGGTCCAGCGCATGAGGGCGGCGGGGAAAGCGGGCACGCGGGCGCGGCGCTCGCCGAAGACACGCGCGCCCTCGATCAGCGGATCTCGTTGCCGCTCTTCGGGCGGCATCAGGCTGTAGAGCCAGCCTTCGCGCAGGCCGAGGGCGGAGAAGACGACGCGTTCGGGCTTCATCGCCTTCAGCACACGGTCGAGCACGAGCGCGGCGGCCGGCAGGGTTGGCGCGCGCCGCGAGGGCGCGCCGGGCATGGCCGCCACGTCCTCTGGGCTTGCGGCTGCGATCTCCTTCGCGAGGCTGCGCGCTTCCTTGATGGACATCTCGAAGCCATGGGCGACGCGGCAGAGTGCTCGCCTGCGCGTAAGCTCGATACGGGCCAACGCGCGCCAGCCGCCGCCTACGAGATGGAACACGGGTTCGGTGAGGAGCGGGGGGAGGGCGCCTGCCAGCATCTCGTCGACCGCTTTCTTCGCGCTCCCGCGGCCATCGGCCATCAGCGCCGTCACGGGCAGGGCGCCGAGGGGCAGGCTTGCGCTGCGCTCGCCCACACGTTCGCCGAGGACCTCCGCGATCTCGAGGCTGCCGCCGCCGATATCGCCCACCAGCCCATGCGGGCGGTGGAAACCGGCGATCACCCCGAGGGCTGCGAGGCGGGCCTCCTCCTCACCCGCGAGCAGCTTGGTGCGCAGCCCGGTCCGTCCCTCGATCCCGTCGATAAGGCTATCGCGGTTGGGCGCGCCGCGGACGGCTTCGGTTGCGAGCACGTCGATGCGGCCGGCACCCATGGCCTGCGAGATTGCGTGGAAGCGCTCCACGCTGCGCAGCGCGTGCGCCACGGCGTCCTCGGCGAGGCTGCCATCCGCCGCCCGGTCCGCACCCAGCCTGCAGAGGGATTTTTCGTTGAAGCGTGGGAAGGGCGCGCGGCTCAGCGCATCGTAGACCACCAGCCGCACGGAGTTGGAGCCGATATCGATCACCGCAACGGGCGCCTCGCCTGCTGCCGCAAGCGCCGGGTCTGGGCCATGGCGCGTCTCGCTACCAGCATCCATGCCCCGGCACCTAAAGCGCGGCTGCCTCCGCGGCAAGGCGGGTGATCCCGTCCCAGTCCCGAGCGGCGACCATCTCCGCCGGCGCGACCCATGAGCCGCCGACACAGGCGACATTGGGCAGCGCGAGGTAGGCGGGCGCATTGCCGATGCCGATGCCGCCGGTGGGGCAGAAGCTGAGACCGGCAAGCGGGCTCGCCCAGGCCTTCAGCACCGGCACGCCGCCATTCGCCTCCGCCGGGAAAAACTTCAGGATATCGAGGCCGAACTCCGCCGCGGCCATCGCCTCCGACGGGGTGGCGACGCCTGGTAGAAGGGGAAGCCCCACCTCTCCGGCCGTGTCGAGCACACTGGGCAGAAAGCCGGGGGAGACGCCGAACCGCGCCCCCGCCGCCACGGCTGCCTGCACGTCGCCGGGGGAGCGCAGCGTGCCCGCACCGATCAGCGCGTCCGGCGCGGCCTCTGCCATGGCCCGCATCGCGTCAAGCGCCACGGGCGTCCGCAGCGTAACCTCCAGCACCCGAAGCCCGCCCGCCACCAGGGCCTGCGCAAGCGGCGCCGCGGCCTCGACATCGTCGATCACGAGCACCGGGATGACCGGGGCAAGGCGGCAGATCTGGGCGATGGCGGTCATGGGCAGCTCCTTTCGTCGGACCCCGATCAAGCAGGGGGAACGCGGTTATGGCAAGGCATGTCGGCAAGCGGTAAGAGATCAGTCCAAGAGCGCGTCAATCATAGGGCCAGTTGGGCCTCGGCGTTGACTGCGCATGGGACCGGGAGTACCGGCGGAGCAACGCATGGAGGTTGCCGGCGGGCAGCCCGAGCGGCTGTGGACTGCGCCCTGCCGCGCCGGAAATTGGAGGAGAACGCCATGAAGATGACCACCGAGGAGGCCTTCGTCAAAGTCCTCCAGATGCACGGCATCGAGCAAGCCTTCGGGATCATCGGCTCGGCCATGATGCCGATTTCGGACCTCTTCCCGAAGGCGGGCATCAAGTTCTGGGATTGCGCGCACGAGTGCAATGCCGGCATGTCGGCCGACGGTTACGGTCGCGCCAGCGGCAAGATGGCGATGGCCATCGCGCAGAACGGGCCTGGCATCACCAACATGGTGACGCCGATCATCACGGCCTACTGGAACCACACGCCGCTGCTGCTCGTCACCCCGCAGGCCGCCAACAAGACCATCGGGCAGGGCGGCTTCCAGGAAGTGCCGCAGATGAGCATGTTCGCGGACTGCGTGTGCTACCAGGAAGAGGTGCGTGACGCTTCCCGGATCGCCGAGGTTCTCAACCGCGTCATCACCAAGTCGATCCGCGGCTCCGCGCCGGCGCAAATCAACGTCCCGCGCGATATGTGGACCCAGGTGATCGACATCGAGCTGCCGCAGATCGTGGACATCGAGCATCCGCGCGGGTCCGAGCGCGGCATCGAGGAAGCGGCGAAACTGCTCTCCGAAGCCAAGCACCCGGTGATCCTGAACGGCGCGGGCGTCGTCCTCTCGGACGGCATTCCGGCGAGCGCGGCGCTTGCTGAGCGGCTCTCCGCGCCCGTCTGCTGCAACTACCAGCACAACGACGCCTTCCCGGGCGGCCACCCGCTCGCCTGCGGCCCGCTGGGCTACAACGGCTCCAAGGCGGCCATGGAGATGATCTCGAAGGCGGATGTGGTGCTGGCGCTTGGTACCCGGCTCAACCCCTTTTCCTCCCTCCCCGCCTACCAAACCGAATACTGGCCGAAGGACGCGAAGATCATCCAGGTGGACATCAACGCGGACCGGATCGGCCTCACCAAGCGCGTGAGCGTCGGCATCCAGGGCGATGCGCGCATGGTGGCCGAGCAGATCCTCGCCAAGCTTTCCGACACGGCGGGCGATGCGGGGCGGAGCGAGCGCGAGGCAATGGTGGCGCAGGCCAAGTCCCGCTGGGCGCAGCAGCTCACCTCCATGGACCATGAGGATGATGACGAGGGCACGACCTGGAACGAGCGGGCCCGCCGCGAGCACCCGGACCGCATGAGCCCGCGCATGGCCTGGCGGGCGATCATGTCCGCGCTGCCGGAAGAGGCGATCATCTCGACGGATATCGGCAACAACTGCGCCATCGGTAACGCATACCCGACCTTCTCGAAGGGCCGGAAGTATCTCGCCCCCGGCCTCTTCGGGCCTTGCGGCTATGGCCTGCCCTCGATCCTCGGCGCGAAGATCGGCTGCCCGGACGTGCCCTGCGTGGGCTTCGCGGGCGACGGCGCCTTCGGCATCTCGATGAACGAGCTCACCGCCTGCGGGCGGGGGGACTGGCCGGCGGTGACGATGGTTGTCTTCCGCAACTACCAGTGGGGTGCGGAGAAGCGGAACTCCACGCTCTGGTTCGAGGACAACTTCGTGGGCACCGAGCTGAACCTCGGCGTCGAATACGCCAAGGTGGCCGATGCCTGCGGGCTCAAGGGCGTGCAGACGTTGACCATGGACCAGACCACCGAGGCGCTGCGCGAAGCCGTCCGCGCTCAGATGGAGGACGGCGTCACGACGCTCATCGAGGTGGTGCTCAACCAGGAGCTTGGCGAGCCCTTCCGCCGCGACGCCATGAAGAAGCCCGTGGAAGTGGCGGGCATCAGCGCGGCGGATATGCGCCCGCAGCCCGCGCGCGCCTGACGCAGCAAGGGGGGAGCCCGGCGATGAGCGACATCCTCGTCGTCAACTCGGGCTCCTCCTCCATCAAGATCGCGCTCTTCGCCGCGGACGGGGCGAAGCGCCTCTCAGGTGTCGCCAGCGCCATCGGCCTGCCTGAAGCGACCCTCAAGCTCGGCGGCGCGTCCGAAGCGCGGGACCTCCCGGATCATGCCGCAGCCATCGCCGCCGTGCTTGAGGGCCTGGCGCGTGAGGGGGTCGCCATCGAGGCATTGGAGGGGGCCGCGCACCGTGTCGTCCATGGCGGCGCGTCGCTCACCCAGCCCATGGCGGCAACGCCGGAGGTGCTGGCGGAGATTGACCGCTGCGTCCCCCTCGCCCCGCTTCATAACCCGCACAATCTCGCCGCGATCCGGGCGCTCCACCATGTCGCGCCGGCGCTGCCGCAGTTCGTCTCCTTCGATACGGCGTTCCACGCGAGCAACCCCGAGGTCGCGACGCGCTATGCCCTGCCGGCGGAGGCCGAGGCGCTGGGCATTCGGCGCTACGGCTTTCACGGCATCTCCTATGCAAGCCTGGTCCGCCTTCTCCCGGAGATCTCGGGCATGCCGTTGCCGCGCCGGCTTCTCGCTTGCCATCTCGGCAACGGTGCGAGCCTTTGTGCGATCCGCGAGGGGCGGTCCGTCGCCACCACGATGGGGTATTCCCCGCTCGAGGGGCTCACCATGGGCACGCGGTCCGGCGGGATCGACGGCAACGCGGTCCTGCGCCTTGTCGAGGCGATGGGGCCCGCGCGCGCGGCGCGGGTGCTGAACAACGAGGGGGGGCTCCTCGGCCTATCCGGCACCAGCGCGGACATGCGCGCGCTGGAGGAGGCCGGCACGCCCGAGGCGCGGTTCGCCATCGAGCATTTCTGCTACTGGGCCGTGCGGCATGCGGGCTCGATGATCGCCGCCATGGGCGGGCTCGACGCCATCGCCTTCACGGGCGGGATCGGCGAGAACGCCAGCACCGTGCGGGCCGCGATCATGGCCGGTCTCGGTTGGGCAGGCGTCAGCGTCGATGACGCGGCAAACGGGGCGGGCGGCCCGCGGCTCCATGCGGAGGGCTCGAGCGTCACCGCCTGGGTCGTGCCTGCCGAGGAAGAAGCCATGATCGCCCGTGAGGCGCGGGCGCTGCTTTCGGGCGCAGTGGCGTAGCGCCTTCGCGCCTTAGCGGCGACAGCGCCGGCGAAGGGGGTCGCCATCTCGGTGGTCTTCGCCGCCATGGTGGGGGCGCCGCTTGCGGTGCCGTTCTTGATCGTCCGGCACCAATGCGTGCAGGCCAGCCTTGCAGCGGGGGATCACGCAGGGCCCGGCCGGGAAGGGGCTCCTGGCCGGGCTGTTCGGGTCAATCGCCGGGGCAGGGGAGGCCGGCGGCCTGCCATTTCATCAGAAAGTCCATCGACGCCTGGAGGGAGTAGGGCGCAGGCTCCCGCGTGCCGCCAGGCTCCCAGGCCCAGTGCAGGATCAGGTCATGGTCGAGATGCTCGGCTACCTCGCGAATGGTGCGCCCGCCATTGCGCTCGGGGTCTTTCAGCTGGTTGCAGATGTAGCTTGAGCTCTTGCCGAACCATTCCGCCTCCACGGGCGCCAGGGCCCATGCCATCGCCACCTTCGGGGGTGAATGCGGGATGTCGTTGGCGCCGGGCCGCGGCGCCGAGAGCGTGGTGTGGCAGGTGGAGCAGACCAGCGCTTCGGCCCCGATCCGGCTTTCACCGGCGTTGATGCTCATGCCGTGCGGCCTGGTCTCGCCATAGCTCGGGCCGGACCACATGGGCAGGTTGTCCGGGCCCACATGGCAGTTGGCGCAGCGCGGATGCGAGGCGATCTCGTAGAACCTGCTCCAGTTCTCGAGCCCTTCCTCACGGCTCACCGAGCCCTCCGCGAACGCATTGATCACGCGGCCACCGCTGCCGACCGTCTCTGCCGCAAGCGCAGCGGTGCTGAGCGCCGAGAGAAGCGGCGCTGCAAAGTGGATGGTTTTCATTGCCTGTGTCTCCTCGGGGCTCAGGCGAAGGACACGCCGCTGTCGGTCATCGGCAGGCGGTCGATCCGCTGGCCCGTGGCGGCGAAGATCGCGTTGGCGACGGCGGGGCCGATGGGCGGGACGCCGGGTTCCCCGACGCCTGACGGCGGCTCTGCGGAGGGGACGATGTGTACCTCCACATCCGGCATGTCGCTCATGCGCGTCGGCTCGTAGTCCGTGAAGTTGAACTGGTCGACCACGCCGTCGGTGAAGGTGATCTTGTTCCGCATGATGGCGCCGAGGCCGTAGCCGATGGATCCTTCCATCTGCGCCACGATCTGGTCGGGGTAGACCGGGACCCCGCAGTCGATCGCGCAGACGACGCGGAGAACCTTGAAGCTGCCGTCGTCGTTCTGGCGGACCTCAGCCACCTGCGCGACGTAGGAGCCGAAGGATTTGTGCACGGCGACGCCCCGGCTGACGCCTTCGGGCAGCGCGTCGCCCCAGCCCGCCTTCCGGGCGGCCAGTTCGAGGGCGGCCTTCTCGCGCGGGTGGGCATCCATCTTGGTGAGGCGGAACGCGAGCGGATCGACGCCCGCTTCCGCCGCCAACCGGTCGATCATCGTCTCGACCGCATAGGCCGTGTGGGTCGAGCCCACCGAACGCCACCACAGAACCGGCACGGCAAGCTCCGTGGTGTGCTCCTCGAGCCGATGAGCGCCGAGGGCGTAGGGCAGGTGCACGGCGCCCTCGATGGAGGTGGCGTCGACGCCGTTCACATCGAAAGCCTCGCGGAAGGGCGTACCGGCAAGGATCGACTGCACGGCGATACGGTGGTGCCACCCGACGATATTGCCTTCAGCGTCGAGACCCGCGCGCACGCGGCTCGCCACCATGGGCCTGTAGTAGCCGCCCTTGATGTCGTCCTCCCGGGTCCAGACGAGTTTGACCGGCGCCCGGCCCTCGATGGCGGCGGCGATGGCCACGGCCTCGACCATGTAGTCGGACGGCGGCGTGGTGCGGCGCCCGAAGGAGCCGCCGGCGAAGAGCGTGTTGATCTTCACCTGCTCAGGCGCGACACCGGCGATCGGGGCTACGTTGAGCTGATCGAGGGTCTGCAGCTGGCTGCCGCTCCAGATCTCGAGCTTCTCGCCAGGCGTGAGCTCCACCACGGCGTTCATCGGCTCCATGGGCGCGTGGGAGAGGAAGGGGAACTCGAAGGTTGCCTCGACCGTCTTGGCGGCGTTGGCGAGGGCGGCCTCTGCATCCTCGTGATCAACGGCTGCTGTGCCCGGCTCCTCCAGGCGCGCCAGATACGCGGCCATAATGGCGGCGGTCGACCGGGTCTCGGCCGCGCTGTCGTCCCACGCGATCTGGAGCGCTTCGCGCCCCTGGATCGCCTGCCATGTCGTGTCGGCGAGCACGGCAACGCCATGGGGCGTTTCCACGACCTCACGGACGCCCGGCATCGCAAGCGCGGCGCTGGCATCGAAGGAGGCTACCCGACCCCCGAAGCGGACAGGACGGGCGAGGACGGCGACGAGCATGCCATCGCGGAAGATGTCCTGCGTGTAGATCGCTTCGCCTCGGCTCTTGGCCCGCGCATCGAGGCGGTGATGCCCGGTCTGCCCGATCAGCCGAAAGTCCTCGGGCGCCTTCAGGGGAGGCTCTGCCGGCGCGGTTTCTGCCGAGGCGGCCGCGGCGAGGTCACCGAAGCTGGCCGAATGGCCGGAGGCGTGCGCGAGCGTGCCGTTCTCGACCGTGATCTCGGCCGCTGGCACGCCCCATGCCCGCGCTGCCGCGGCAACAAGCATCGCTCGGGCGGCGGCGCCCGCCCTGCGGTACTTCATGAAGCTGTCCGGCATGCCGGTTGAGCCGCCGGTGCCCTGCACGCCCCCGAAGAGGCTGTTGCCGTAGAGCGCGGTGTTGGCCGGCGCATGCTCGCCGCGCATCTGCGCCCAGTCGGCATCCAGCTCCTCGGCGACGCAGAGCGCTACACCGGTGAGCGTGCCTTGGCCCTTGTCGAGATGCTTGCAGAGAACCGTCACAACGCCGTCGGGCGAGATGTGCACGAAGGGGTTGAAGGTGCCGTCCCCCACAGCGGCCGCGGCATCGCCGCCGCCGAAGCCCACGAGCAGGCCGGCGGTCGCGCCGCCGGTAGCGACCAGGAAGGAGCGGCGGTCGAGGCGCGTTGCCTCGCGGGCGGTCTCAGGCATGGTCATGCGGAACATCGGTCAGCCCTCCAGCTTCTTGGCGGCTTGGTGGATGCCGGCGCGGATCCGGTGATAGGTCGCGCAGCGGCAGGCGTTGCCGGACATCACGGCATCGATGTCGTCATCAGTGGGGGTCGGGTTCATCTCGAGCAGGCTGATGGCCGACATCACCTGACCGGACTGGCAGTAGCCGCACTGCACCACGTCGAGCTCTTCCCAGGCCGACTGTACCGCCTCGGCGACCGAGCCCGAAACGCCCTCGATGGTGGTGATCTCTGCGCCCGCCGCGTCCTCGATGAAGAGCGCGCAGGAGCGCGTCTGCATGCCGTTCACATGCACGGTGCAGGCCCCGCAGGCGGCGACGCCGCAGCCGAACTTCGTGCCGGTGAGCCTCAGCTCGTCACGCAGCACCCAGAGGAGCGGGGTCCCCGGGGCGGCGCTGACCGTCCGTTCCTGTCCATTGACCTTGAGCGTAATCGCCATCTGCTGGCCTCCTTGAGGATCGCTTGCGTCTCGGCTTGCCGGTCGGGCGCGCGCCCCTCGAGCGGGGCGGCCGCGACCGCGGTGCATGCCGGCATTAGATCGGTGCGAGGGCCGTTTCAGAAATGCCCATTCCTGCGAAAAGCTTATCCATTCCTGCTGAAAACCTGGCCGCTCATGGCTCGAGTGCCGACTTCCTTGCATGATACTGCGAGCGAAGGAGAGGCAGCCTTGAGCGAACTGTCACAATACGCGGGTCCCCTGATCGAACGTTACGGGCTCGAAAAGAACGCAGGGACCGAGACCGCGGTGCCTGGCGTGAAGCTGTACTACCAGTGCCAGCCCATGCCGCGCGCACCGCTCCTCTATCGGTCCGGCATCGTCATCATCATCAACGGGCGGAAGATCGTGCATCTTGGCGATCAGCGCATCGCCTATGACGCGGACAACTATCTCGCGCTCGGCCTGCCGCTGGCCATGGAGTGCGAGACCGATGCGAGCGAGGAGGACCCGGTCCTTGCGCTCTACATCGAAGTCGATCCGCTTTTCGTGCGCGAGGTCGCGCTGGCAATGCATTTCGACCGGACGCCGGACCCCCGCGTGCCGGCGGTGGCGGCGGCGCCGCTTGGGCCCGAGATGATGGATGCGGTCGGGCGGCTCATGCGCCAGCTGTGCTCGGACAGCGATACCGAGATCCTCGGACAGAGCACGGTGCGCGAGATCGTCTACCGCGTCCTCCAGGGGCCGGCGGGCATCGCGCTGCAGGGCCTGCTGAACGTCGATGGTCAGACCGCGAAGGTCGCCGATGTGATGAGTGCGCTCCACCAGCGCTATGCCGAGCGTTTCAGCGTGGAGGAGATGGCGCGGATGGCGGGCATGAGCACCTCGGTCTTCCATAGGGCCTTCCGGCAGGTCACCAACGAGACGCCGCTGCAGTATCTGAAGAAACTCCGGCTATCGCATGCGAGCACGCTGATTGCGCAGGAGGGCTATCGCGTCGGGATGGCGGCGAACGCGGTGGGCTACGAGAGCGCGGCCCAGTTCAGCCGGGACTTCAAGAGCCATTTCGGCGTGAGCGCGGTCGACGCCAAGCGGGCCGGCGCCGCCTTCATGCGCACCCGCCCGCTCGCTCAGCGCCCGGTGGTCCTGGTTTCTGACGGATAGCGCTGCGGGAGGCGGATGGACGGGAAGGGCCCTTCCCCTCATCCCGGGGCATGACCGAAGGACTCGAGAAAGCCGCGTGGGCCGAGACGCCCCTCGCGCTCGCTCAGTAGCCGGTCATCTCCAGGTAGCCGACGCCTTCGTGGCTGCCGGTGAAGCGGATCGGGCCCTCCCAGTAGGCAAAGGCCGTGCCCATCCAGGCGCGGGGATTGAGCGGTTCCGTCTCGATCTCGACGCCGCGTGACGGGATCGAGAGGCGCCAGCTTGTCGGAACCTCCCGGTCGTCGATGGCGGTCCAGCGCGTGGGCTCTAGCGTTACCGCGCTGCCGGCGATCTCGACCGAGCGGCCGTCCCCCGTTGCCCAATTGCCGAGGATGAAGCTCGTGCCGTCGGTATTGCGCATGCGGCCGACCATGAGCTTGGTCGTCTCGTCGAGATGGAAGGCGAACCAGTCCCACCCCTCCTGCGCGTCCGTGAGGATTTGGCTCGACCATTCGCGGTCCATCCACGCGCGGCCGGTGACGGCGATGCGCTGGCCTCCATGCTCGATATGGCCGCTGACCTCGAAGAAGGGCTGGGCGTAATAGTGGCTTGCCTGGCCGGTGGGGGTTTTGAGGCTGAAGCCGTTGTCGCCCTGGCGCACGAAGGGGCGGGTGGTGCTGAGGGCAAGGTCGTAGGCGAAGCCCTCGCCGCCCGCGCGCATGGCGACGCGGGCGGGGGAGGGGCCGGCGAGGGACCAGTCGTCGATCCAGGCGTCGAGCCCGCCCTCGGCATCGCCCGCGGCGAGCACGCCAGCGGTCCCAATCCCGCCGCGGGAGAATTTCTCCGCATGGGCGTGGAAGCCAGCGCCCGTGAGGGCCGCATGGGCGAACCAGAGCTGATTGCTCGCCCAGCTGCCGGGGTCCTCGCCCGGGCGGAGGGCGGTGCGGAAGAGGGTCCACTGGGCGCCGTAGGTCTCGCCGTCCTCGCCCTCGAGGTTCGCGGTGACGTACCACCATTCGTTGCGGAAGCGGGGGTGCGCGCCGTGATCCTCGGGGAATGTGATCGGCGTGTCGCGGCTCACGCGGGCGTAGCCGTCCTCCCGCTCGGGCGCGAGGCCGCCATAGCCTTGAGCGCTTGCCCCGCCCGGCACGAGCAGGAGGGCGAGGGTGAGGAGGCAGAGACGGCTGATTGCGCGAGCGATGGTCATGCGAGGGAAGTAAGGCGGCGAAGGCTTTCCGGCGAGGGGCTTGGCCGCGGCGCTAGGGCGCGGTGGCGTTAGGAAAGCGGTGCGGGTCGAAGGCCGAGATGTCGAGATCGGGCGGGCGCCCCTCGGCCAGTTCGGCCACCACCGCGCCGGCGGCGGGGGCGAGCTGGAAGCCGTGGGCGGAGAAGCCGAAGGCATGCACCACGCCCTCGGCCGCGCCGGGGCCGATCACCGGCAGGTTGTCCGGCGTGTAGCCCTCGATGCCCGCCCAGAAGCGGTTGATCTCCGCCCCCGAGAGATGGGGGAAGACGCGGGCGGCGGCGGCGAGAAAGCGGCGGATGCCGGCGAGGTCGAGCCGCGTGGTGTTCGTGGCAGGCTCCGCGATGCCGCGCACGCCCCCGCCGATGAGCACCGTGCCGTTCTCGAACTGCTTGAGGGAGAGCGCGTCGCCGAGGAGGCCAACCACCGCATCGACGAAGGGGGCCATACGGGTGGTGATGGCGAGCATGGGCGCGTGGGCGGCGAGGGGGATGCGGTCCCCGAGCCGTTCGGCGAGCTCGCCGCCCCAGGCGCCCGCTGTGTTGACGACGACGGGCGCTTCGAAGCTGGCCTGCGGGGTGGTGATGCGCCAGACGGTGCCGTGGCGCGCGATGTCCCGCACCGGGCTGCCTTCGCGGATGACGGCGCCCAACGCCTCGGCGCGGCGGCGGAAGGCCTGCACGGTGCGGTAGGGCTGGGCGTAGCCGTCTCCCGCCACATGGAGCGCGCCGAGGCAGGCTGGCGCGGCGGCGGGGAGGAGGTCGCGCAGGGTGGCGCGGTCGATCACCTCCTCATGGCTAAAGCCCTGCTGCTGCAGGATTTCCACGCGGCGCCGGGCGCTCTCCAGCTCCTCCTCGGTGAAGCCGATCTTGAGGTAGCGGCTTTCGCGATAGCCGCAGTCGTCGTCCACCAGCGCGTCGATCTCGCGCCAGTAGGCGGCGGCGCGGACGGAGAGGGGGACCTCCACGGTCGCCCGGCCGAGGCGGCGGACACCGCCGGCATTGGCGCCCGAGGCGTGGCGGCCGACGCTGTCCTTCTCGAGCAGGATCACGGCATGTCCGCGAGCGGCGAGATGGAGGGCGGCGGCGCAGCCATGGATCCCGCCGCCGACGATGAGGACATCGGCTGTGCGCCGCTCAGACACCATCGGGCGTCTCCATATCGGCGAAGGCGCCGAGGGGGACGGGCTTCACCGGCGGGCGGAGGCGGTAGTAGCCGGTCTCCGCCAGGCTGCGGCCGGTGCGGGCCGCGATCATGGCCTGGACGGTGAGCCCGCAATAGCGGCCCTGGCAGGCGCCCATGCCCGCACGGCTGAAGCTTTTCAACTGGTTAGGGCCGAGGAGGCCCATGGTGACGAGGGGCGCAAGCTCGCCTGCCGTGATCTCCTCGCAGCGACAGACCACCGTCGGACGGGCTTCACCGGCGGGCGGAGGCGGTAGTAGCCGGTCTCCGCCAGGCTGCGGCCGGTGCGGGCCGCGATCATGGCCTGGACGGTGAGCCCGCAATAGCGGCCCTGGCAGGCGCCCATGCCCGCACGGCTGAAGCTTTTCAACTGGTTAGGGCCGAGGAGGCCCATGGTGACGAGGGGCGCAAGCTCGCCTGCCGTGATCTCCTCGCAGCGACAGACCACCGTCTCCGGCGCTTCCGGCACGAGGAACTGCGGGGCGGGGCGGTAGAGCGCGTCGAGGAACGGGCGGAGGCGCGTGGCGGCGGTTCGGAGGCGCATCGGTGCCTCGGCCGCGCGGTCCCGGTCGCTGGCGCCGAGGCGGCCGGCGGTGTGGAGCGCGTCGAGTGCTGCGATCTCGCCGCGGGCTTCCGCTGCCTCCCAGCCCTCGATGCCGCCGCCGTCCCCGGCCACGCGGATCGTGGGGGTGCTGGTGCGTCCCCAGCGGTCGGTCACGGGCTGCCAGCAGAGCTGCGCGTCGTTCCAGGCGTGGCGGAGGCCCGCGGCCATGGTGAGGTTGGTGGCGGGGATAACGCCCTGATGGAGAAAGAAATGCTGCGCCTCGAGCCGGCCTTCCTCGCTCGCCTCCGTGCGCCAGCGGATGGCCTCGGCGCGGGCGTCGCCCTCGATGGCGAGGTGGCTGACGGCCTCGATATGCGCGACGCCGGCGCGGCGGATCGCGCGGCGCCAGGCGAGGCCCTTGAGGAGGGGCGCGGGGCTTCTGAGCGCCGCGGGCAGGTGCCGGACGGCGCGGCGGCGGGCCGCGGTTGTGCCGGTGTCGAGAAGCGCCTTCGGCGGGGCGCCGGCCGCGATCATCTGCACCGCGAGGAGGTAGAGAAGCGGCCCGGAGCCGGCGAGGATGGCGCCTTCCGCCACCAGCCCTGCACCCTTCATGAGGGTCTGCGCGCCGCCCGCGGTGAGCACGCCCGGCAGGGTCCAGCCGGGGATGGGGAAGGGGCGTTCCTGCGCACCGGTGGCGACGATTACCTGCGGTATTTCAACGAGATGGGCGCGCCCCTCGGCGGTGTAGCCAAGCTCGATACCGCCCTCGCCCGGGGCGAGTTGCCAGACGGTGGCGCCGGGGCGGTAGCGCGCGCTGGTCCCCTCGAGACGCGCAACGGCGGCGCGCGCTCCGGCATTGTCTATCCCCAGCGTGGAGAGCTGTGCCCGGGAGGCCCGGGCGAGACCGCGCCAGACCTGCCCGCCGGGGGCAGGGTTTTCATCGAGAAGGAGCACGTCGAGACCGCCTTCGGCCGCGCAGGCGGCGGCGGCAAGGCCCGCGGGGCCGGCACCGATGACGACGAGATCGGTCATGATGGGGTAATGGGGGCGCCCATCCCGTCCTGCCGCGCGATCTCCATGCCATCTGCGGCGGGGACGAGGCAGGCCTGGCGGTTGGGGACGCCGTCGACGATCACCAGGCAGTCGAAGCAGGCGCCCATGAGGCAGAGGGGGCCGCGGGGGCTGCCGGTGCGTGGCGTGGTGCGGAAGCTCTCGATGCCGGCGGCGAGGAGGGCGGCGGCCACCGTGTCGCCCGCGCGCGCCGCGATGGCGCGGCCCTCGAAGCGGAGGGTGATGGGGGTGCGGGATGCGCCCTCAAGCCGCCTGAACATCGAACCTCTCCGGACCGAGACCGCCAAGCGACGGATCGAGGGACGGGGCCAGCGTGCCCTCGGCGACCATGGCGGCGAAGCGCTCGGCATGGGCGGCGGCCAGCGTCACGCCGCTGTGGCAGGCGGCGGCGAAGGCGCCGGGATGCTCGGGTGACGCGTCGTAGACCGGCAGGCCGTCCGGCGTCATCACGCGGAGGGCGGCCCAGCTGCGGATGATCTCGGCCCCCGCGAGGGCAGGGAAGGTGCGGCGGGCACGGTCCGCGATCTTGCGCAGGATCTCGGGTGTGGCGGTGGTGTCGAAACCTGCCTCCTCCTTGCTGTCGCCGAGGAGGACCGTGCCGCTGCCGGTCTGCCGGATATGGGTCGTTGGCAGGTCGAGGAAGCGGGGCATGCGGGCGGCGACGAGCACCTGGCCCTTCTGCGGGCGGACGGGCTGGTGGAGGCCCAGCATGGGCGCGAGGGTGGCGTTGCCGAGGCCGGCGGCGAGGACGATGCGGCTCGCGCGAAGGCGCTCGGGCCCCGCCTCGAGCCGGAAGCCGCCGCCATCCGGCGCGACGGCGGAGACGCGGTGGCCGGGGCGCAGCGTGCCGCCCGCGAGGGTGAAGGCTTGCTGCAGCGCGCGGAGAAGGCGGAGGGGGTCCACATGACCGTCGAGCGGGCTCCACGAGCCGCCGACGACATCGGGCCCCAGCTCCGGCAGGTGGCGGGCCAGCGCGTTGCGGCCCAGCATCTCGTAGGTGAAACGGCTGCCGGGCTGGGCGGCGAGGCTGGCCATCGCCTCGGCGCGTTTCTCGTATTCCGCTTCCGAGAGGCAGATATGGATGCCGCCCTTCTGCTCGAGCTGGAGATGGGTGCCGGTTTCCTCCTCGAGCGTGGCCGCGAGGTCGGGCCAGAGGGCCGCGCTTTCCTGCGTCCAGCGCGCATAGGCGGCGGATTTGGTGCCCTTGCCCTGGACCCAGACGAGGCCGAAATTGCCGCGGGCCGCGCGGTAGGCTTCGTCTCCCTCGTCGAGGATGACCGTTCTCAGCCCCCGCTTCTGCAGCCCGTAGCCGATGGCCGAGCCGAGGAGGCCGCCACCGACCACCGCCACGTCCCAGCCGCTCACGCGAAGCGCTCCACGGCATAGGGGCTGAGGTCGAGATTGCTGGGCTGCCGGGTGACGATGCCGGCGACGAGCTCGCCTGTCATCGGCGCCATGCCGAAGCCGTAATGCGCGTGGCCGAAGGCGCAGATGAGGCCCGGATGGCCCGGAACGGGGCCGATGGCGGGCAGACTGTCCGGCAGGCTGGGGCGGCGGCCCATCCAGTACTCGGGCTCGGCCGTGTTGATCTCTGGGAAGAGGCGCTTGGCCTGGGCTTCGAGCACCTTCGCGCGGCGCATATCGGGCTCTGCGTCGATGCCGGCGAATTCGGCCGTGCCGGCGCAGCGGACGCCCATCTCCATGCTGCTGGCGACGAACTTGCCGGGCACGTTCATGATCGAGTTCTCGACCTCTATCCGCGGGTTCTTGAGGACGCAGTGATAGCCCCGCTCGGCCTCGAGCGGCAGGCGGATACCGAGGGGTTCGAGGAGGCGGGTGGACCAGGCGCCGGCGGCGAGGACGACGGTTTCGGCCGTGTGGGTTTCCCCGCCCAGATGCAGCGTCCAGCCCTCTGGCCCGTGGCTGAGGCGGTCGACCCCCTTGCGGTGAAAGGCGACGCCGAGGCTTTCGGCCTTTTGCGCGACGGCGCGGCCGATGGCGCCGGGGTCCCGCGCGCGGCCATGGCCCGAGAGGACGACGGCGGCTTCGAATTCGGGCGAGAGGGCGGGTTCGAGGCGGCGGAGTTCGGGACCCTCCACGATCTCCATGGGTACATCGCGCGCGCGGCGGAGGCGCCATGGCGCGCTCTCGAGGTTGATATCCGCGCGGCGCCGGAAGACGTGGAGATAGAGGCTGTCCCGCACCAGATGCTCCTGGCCGGTGCCGGCGAGGTTGCGGCGGTAGAGATCGAGGCTGGGGCGGCTGAGCGCCATCATCGCATCCCCGATCCGGTCGAGCCCCCTGGGGTTGCTGGCGGCGAGGAAGCGGAGCGCCCAGGGCAGGAATTTGAGGGCGTAGGAGGGGCGGACGCGGAGCGGGCCCTCGGGGTCGAGCAGCCAGCGCGGCACGCTTTTCCAGACGCCGGGGAGGGACTGGGGCACGCAGGTATAGGTGCTGATGACGCCCGCATTGCCGTGGCTCGCACCCGCGGCGGGGGGCTCGGGGTCGAAGACCGCGACGCTCTGGCCGCGCTCCACCAGGCTGATGGCGCAGGCGATGCCGACGGCGCCTGCGCCGATGACGGCGACGCTCATTCCGCTGCCGCCTCCGTCGTCAGGTTGCGGCGGCGGGCGAGGATCTGCTGGGCCATGACGGGGATGAGCACCACGAGGGAGTAGAGGTCCGACGTGGTGCCGGGCGCGACCATGAGCACGCCGGCGATGAACATGGCGGTGCGCACGGCCCAGGACATGGGCGCGAGGAAGAAGCCGGCGACGGCCGTGGCGGTCATGAACACGCCGGCCGCGCAGGTGAGCGTGGTGGCGAGGAAGGCCTGCCAGGTGAACGCGTCCGTCACGATCAGCATGGCGGGCTGGTAGACGAACACCATGGGCACCATGAGCTTGGCGATGCCGAGGGAGAAGGCGCTGAGGCCCGTTCGGAACGGGTTGGCGCCCGCGATGCCCGCGGCGGCATAGGCCGAGGCGCAGACCGGTGGTGTGATCTCGGAGATGACGCCGTAATAGAGCACGAAGAGGTGGGATGCGATGGGCGGCACGCCGAGGTTCCCCAGCGCCGGTTGGGCCACCGTGGCGAGCATGATGTAGAGCGC
>JBCBEP010000054.1:0-23276 GCA_038528605.1 Pseudomonadota bacterium | reverse complement strand
AGCGGCTGACCATCTCGCTTTCGGCCACCGAGGGCGTGAACGAGGCGGCGCTGAAGTATCTCAACCGCCTCTCCGACTGGTTCTTCGTGGCCGGCCGCATCGCCAATGACGACGGCAAGGCGGACATCCTGTGGGTTCCGGGCAAGAACCGCTGAACCTGCCACCAGCGCTAGCCGAGGCGGTTGCGCAGGTTGAGTGCGCGACGGCGCATGTATCTCGGCCGGCGAAGCTTCACGGGCGGCTCGAATTCCGGGTGGCGGCGGAAGAGCGACTGCTCCGCCGATCGCGCGACGCCCTGACCGCGCAGGACATCTTCGACTGGATCGATGACGGGCCGAACGAGATGCCGGTGCCGGAGGTGGCGTGGTTCCTGCCCCGGCACGTCGCGCTGATCGCCGCGGGGCAGCATTGCGCGGGCACGCTCGGCTGGCCCTATGCGCTGGCGGCGCTGAAGCGCAGCGGTTTCCCCGAGCGTTGGCCGGAGGCGATGGTTGAGGCCGTGACGGGCTTCGCCGGGGCCATGATGCGAGACTACGCGACCAACCCGGACCGGCTAGGCCCGGCGCTGGATGAGGACATGCCGCGAGGGTTCGACGCGCTGCTGGCGCTCGCCGTGGGTGGCAATGTTCCGCTGGGCCCGGTGCTCGCCGGGCTGGATGGCGTCGGCGAGGCCGAGCGGGCACGGCTCATCGCGCGCTGGTCGGTCGAGAGCGCGGGGCCTGACCGGACGGCCTATGGCGGGATCGGCGGGAAGGCGATGGCCGAGCATCTGGTGGCGGCCGCGTTCCTGCCGGCAAAGGCCGCTTGCGTCACGAAGTCTTGGCTGGTTCTTCAGGAACCCTGGGTCATTATCCCGCGCGCCCTCGAAGGGGAGACGGAGCCGGAATGGCAGGATGTGTTGGACGAGGCGGCGACGTTGTGGGCCGCGGCGGCAAGGGACGGGCGCGAGGGGCGGGCGGTCTCGCCCTGGCGGTCGCGCTCGCGGTACTTGCGCCGCTACCGGGCGAAGGGGCGCCGGCGGTCTGGCCCGCGCCCGACGACGGGCTGAGGGCCCTGCCGCCGGGCGCGGCGGCGCCGGCCAAGGCCCCGGCCGCGCCGAGGCGGAACGAGAAGAACGTGGCGGCGCTGGCGAAGGGCGCGCGGATCTGCGCGCTGATCAAGGGGGCGGCCAGCGAGCACGGGCTGCCGCCGCCCTTCTTCGCGCGGCTCATCTGGAAGGAAAGCCGGTTCGACGAGAAGGCGCTGAGCCCCAAGGGCGCGCAGGGGATCGCGCAGTTCATGCCGGGCACGGCGAAGCTGGTGGGGCTGAAGGACCCGTGGGACCCGGCGCAGGCCATCCCCGCCTCCGCCTCGCATCTGCGGGACCTGCGCGACGCGCTCGGCAACTGGGGCCTCGCGGCGGCGGCCTACAATGCGGGCGAGGGGCGGGTGAACCGCTGGCTCCGCGGGCGGGCGGGCCTGCCGGGCGAGACGCGGGACTATGTGTACTCGATCACCGGGGAGCCGGCGGAGTTCTTCCGCAAGCGCGCCGCCAGCCTGCCGGACCGGCCGCTGGCCAAGAACACCAGCTTCGATGCGGCCTGTGCCGCGCTGCCGATCATCCGCACCCGGTCGGTCTTTGGCACACCGCGGCTGCCCTGGGGCGCGCAGGTGGCAGGCAATGTGAACCGCAGCCGGGCGGCGGCGCAGATGAACCGGGTGAAGCGCCGCTATGCCCGCGCGCTCTCGGGCGCCACCATGCAGCTTGTGCCGAAGCGGGGGCCGCGGGGCACGCGGGCGCTGTGGTCGGGCCAGGCGGGCGCGAAGTCGCGGCGGGAGGCGGCGCGGCTCTGCCGGAGGGTCAAGGTTGCCGGTGGCGCCTGCATCGTGCGGAAGAACTGACCGGTGGCTGCGCGGCGGCGCTCACCAAATCGCGCTCACCAAGTGGCGCTCATTCGGTGGCGGGAACGAGATCGAGCACCCGCTTCGGCTCACCGCCGACCGTAACCTGAAGGTCCCGCGACGTCTCCTCACCGCTCGTCAGCAGAATGGCCGCGACGCCGACGACGAGGATGCACACGCCAAGCCCGAGCGCGGCCCAGTCGCGCACACGGTGGCCAAACTGAAAGCGCGGAAACACCGCCATGACACTACCTCCAATTGCTGGACCCTGAAGAGCCATCAATCATGGGTAGAGTCAACGTTGGAATGATGCGCCTGCACAGTGCGGTGGACGCCAGGTCACCGACGCTGGGTCAGCTCAGTCCTTCGGCGCCAGCCCATCGAAGAGACCGCCGAGGCCCTCGCCCCGCAACATGTCGATCACGACCCCGCCTTCTTCGTTGGCGAGATCGACCAAGCCAAGCGCCACGACCACGAGGGCGACGCCGAGCGCCACCTGGTCGATCGTGATCGCACCGCGTGTCGAAGCGATAAAGGCACGCATGGCTGTCCCTCCAATGCGCCAAAAGAGAATCAGTCTCACCGCCCCCGCGTCAAGCCAGGATTTAATTCCGGTAGCGCCAATGGCCAGCGCGAGATGAAAGCGTGATCGCGACGACGCTGCGTCGCATGCGTGCCTGTCTTGTGTTGACGCGTGCGATATGGGAGCAGCATCGCCGGTTAGGAAACCCGGAATGGCCGCGGCCGGAGAGGCCGCCGAAAGGAGAACGCGATGAAGGTGCTCGTGCCCGTCAAGCGCGTGATCGATTACAACGTGAAGGTCCGCGTGAAGGCGGACAACACCGGCGTCGATCTCGCCAACGTCAAGATGTCGATGAACCCGTTTGACGAGATCGCGGTGGAAGCCGCCATCCGCCTGAAGGAAGCGGGCAAGGCCACCGAGATCGTCGCGGTCTCCGTGGGCGTGGCGAAGGCGCAGGAGACGCTGCGGACCGCGCTGGCCATGGGGGCGGACCGGGCGATCCTGATCGAGGCGGCGGACAGCCCCGAGACGGATATCGAGCCGCTGGCGGTCGCGAAGCTTCTGAAGGCGGTGATCGACGAGGAGCAGCCGGGTCTCGTGATCGCCGGCAAGCAGGCGATCGACAACGACCTCAACGCGACGGGCCAGATGCTCTCGGCCCTGCTCGGCTGGTCCCAGGCCACCTATGCCTCGGAGATCGAGGTCGAGGGCGACAGCGCGACGGTGACGCGCGAGGTCGATGGCGGGCTGCAGACCATCAAGGTCACGATGCCGGCGATCATCACGGTCGATCTCCGCCTCTGCGAGCCGCGCTATGCCTCGCTGCCGAACATCATGAAGGCGAAGAAGAAGCCGCTGGACGTGAAGAAGCCCGAGGATCTGGGCATCGACGTTGCCCCGCGGCTTTCGGTCGTCTCGGTCGGCGAGCCGCCGGCGCGTAAGGCTGGCGTGAAGGTGAGCTCGGTGGACGAGCTCGTGGAGAAGCTGAAAACGGAAGCGGGGGTTCTCTGATGTCGGTTCTTCTGATCGCTGAAGTGAGCCAGGGCCAGCTTGCGGCGGACGCGACCGCGAAGGCCATCACCGCCGCCAAGGCGCTGGGGCCAGTGACGGTGCTGAGCGCGTCGGACGGCTGCTCGGGCGGGGCTTCGGCCGAATGCGCGGCGTTCGACGGCGTAGCGAAGGTGCTGTGCGCCGACGACCCGATGTATGGCAACCAGCTGGCCGAGCCGCTGGCGGACCTGATCGTGAGCCTGTCGGGCGACTACACGCACATCATGGCGCCGGCGACGGTGGCCATGAAGAACGTGCTGCCGCGCGTGGCGGCGCTGCTCGACGTGATGGTGATCACGGATGTGCAGGAGATCGTGGACGCGGACACCTATGTGCGCCCGATCTATGCCGGCAACGCGATCCAGACCGTGAAGTCGGCCGACGCGACGAAGGTGGTCTCGATCCGGACCGCGAGCTTCGATGCGGCGGGTGCGCAGGATGCGGCACCGGTCGAGAGCATTTCGGCGGCGGCGAACCCGGGCCTTTCGGAGTGGGTTGAGGACAAGGTGGTGGCGTCGGACCGGCCGGAGCTCACCTCCGCCAAGGTCGTCATCTCCGGCGGCCGCGGCATCGGCTCGAAGGAGAACTTCGAGCTGATCGAGAAGGTGGCGGACAAGCTGGGCGCGGCCACGGGTGCCTCGCGCGCCGCGGTGGACAGCGGGTATGCGCCGAATGACTGGCAGGTGGGGCAGACCGGCAAGGTGGTGGCGCCGGATCTCTACATCGCCGTCGGCATCTCGGGCGCCATCCAGCACCTTGCGGGCATGAAAGACTCGAAGGTCATTGTCGCCATCAACAAGGACGACGAAGCCCCGATCTTCCAGGTGGCGGACTACGGCCTGGTGGGCGACCTTTTCGAAATCATGCCCGAACTCGAAGGCAAGCTCGGCTGAGCTGCGCGCTTTTGGCAGGTTGAGGGGCCCTGCGGCGACGCGGGGCCCTTATTCGTATTGGAGCTCGATCTCGTAGCCGCAGGTCACATCAAGGGCTGCCGCGACCTTCACGCCGACGCTTGCATTGCCGCCCACTTGCACAAGCTTGGACTGCGCCTCGCCGATGCCGGGGGCCCAGTTCTCGAGTTCGAGCCGGTTTCCATGCGCATCGAGCAGGGTCATCACGCAGGCGTTGAGGTTGCCGTATCGACCCTCCCCCTCGAGCAGCCGCCAGACATAACGGACCTTCCGGGTTCCTTCGTTGAGAGGCGCTGAGAAGATGTCGATGTCCCCGTTTGCGACTTTGCCCTCATAAGGCTTGCCGACCTCGATGATGTTGGCGCCGCGCGGGTGGTCGTTGGGTTCCACCTCCGCACCGGCGGCAAGAACCGCGGGGGCGTTGACCAAGGCCGGGGCCTCACCCCCCGTCGGCGCCAACGCCGCCGCCGCCGCCGCGCTGCGGCTGGCGGGAGACGCGGGCTGCGACGGCGCGATCGCCTTCGGAACGAATGTCGGCGAGGCGAGGAAGGCGCAGCCCACGGCAAAGACCAGAAGGCCGCCGGAGGAGGCGTTGAACTTGAGACCGAAGAGCTCGATCTTCGTTTCACCGTCGCTGGCAGGTGGGCGCAGGAGCATGTAGAGGCCCACGAGCGCGAAGGTGCCGCCGAAGACCATCAGGATCGTGATCTGAACCCAGTCGAGTGGCTGAAGCATCTGTGTCTCCGAGCGAGAATGGGGCCAGCATGCCGTTGCGGCAGTGTGCGCGCAACGCATGATGCGGGATAGCCGCGGGCCTTCCGCAATGCTCGCCCTTGCCAAGGGGCGGGGAGCGCCGATATTGTTATGCTGCAACGCACAATAACTGCGGGGTCGTGAAGCCCCGGGGGGAAGAGCCATGGAAATCCGCAGGATTGGCGTCATCGGCGCCGGGCAGATGGGGGCCGGCATCGCGCAGGTCTTCGCGCAGGCCGATTTCGACGTTCTGCTGAACGATGTGAACCCCGGCGCCATGCAGGCCGCTCTGGAGCGGATCGAGAAGGGCTACGGTCGGCTCATCAAGCGCGGCAAGCTGGAGGAAGCAGCGGCCACCGCAGCGCTCGCCCGCATCTCCATGACCACCGCGGTGGAGGAGATCGCGCAGACAGATGTGGTGATCGAGGCGGCGACGGAGAACGAGCAGGTCAAGCTCAAGATCTTCGAGGCGCTGCGCCCACATCTGGCGGCCCATACCATCCTGACCTCGAACACCTCCTCGATCTCCATCACCCGCCTCGCCTCGGCCACCGACCGGCCGGAGCGGTTTATGGGCTTCCATTTCATGAACCCCGTGCCGGTGATGCAGCTGGTGGAGCTGGTGCGCGGGATCGCCACGGACGACGCGACCTTCACCCGCATCCGCGCGCTGGTGGAGGCCATCGGCAAGACGCCGGCGAATGCCGAGGACTTCCCGGCCTTCATCGTCAACCGCATCCTGCTGCCGATGATCAACGAGGCGATCTACACGCTCTATGAGGGCGTGGGGACCGTCACCTCGATCGACACGGCCATGAAGCTCGGCACGAACCACCCGATGGGCCCGCTGGAGCTGGCGGATTTCATCGGGCTCGACACCTGCCTCAGCATCATGAACGTGCTGCATGACGGGCTGGCGGACACGAAGTACCGCCCCTGCCCGCTGCTGGTGAAGTATGTCGAGGCCGGCTGGCTGGGGCGGAAGACCCAGCGCGGCTTTTACGACTATCGCGGCGAAACCCCGGTGCCCACGCGCTGAGCATGGCCGAGGCGCGCGCCCCGCGGCTCTTCGTGGATGCCGATGCCTGCCCGGTGAAGGAGGAGTGCCTGCGCGTGGCGGGGCGGCATGGGGCGGAGGTGCTTCTTGTCTCCAATGGCGGCATCCGGCCGGTGGCGGACCCGCTGGTGCAGATCGTGGTGGTGCCGGACGGGCCGGACGAGGCGGACAAGTGGATCGCCGACCGCACGGGCCCCGGCGATATCTGCATCACCGCCGATATTCCGCTGGCGGCCCGCGTGGTGGAGAGCGGCGCCCGGGTGCTGAAGCCCAATGGCGAGGCGCTGACCGCGCAGAATGTGGGCCAGGCGCTGGCGATGCGCGACCTGATGACCGACCTGCGCGCGGCCAACCCGCTCTCCCAAGGCGGCGGCCAGCGCCCCTTCTCCAAAGCCGACCGCTCCCGCTTCCTCGACGCCCTGGAGCGGCAACTTCGTCTAGCGGCGGCGGATCGCCGGCCGTAGACGGGCACTTTGCTCGCCGGGGCAAAGATCAATTCCTGATGACGACGCTGGAGTGGCGGGCGCGCTGCGTTACCTACGTTTGCGTCCGCCGCGGGCATTGCCTGGCAGGCGGGTTTCGAGACGCACAAACGGGAGAGAGACCCATGCGCCGTACCACCCTTCTCGCTGCGCCGGTTGCCGGCATGCTGGCCCTTGTGGCCGTTCCTGCGGCGGCCGAGCCTTATGTGCTCGACAAGAGCCACACCGTGATCAGCTTCCAGGTCGACCATCTCGGGTTCTCGACCGTGCATGGCGTGTTCCGCGAGATCGATGCGAGCATCACCTTCGATCCGGAAGCCGTGGAGAACACCGAGGTGAGCTTCGTGGTGCAGGCCGCGAGCATCGACACCTTCTGGGAGAAGCGGGACGAGCACCTGCGTAACGCCGATTTCTTCGATGTGGGCAACCACCCGGAGATCACCTTCGTCTCCACCAGCGTGACGCCGACGGGCGGGGACACGGCGAAGGTCGAGGGTGAGCTGACGATGCTCGGCCAGACGCAGCCGGTGACCTTCGAGGCGAAGCTCAACAAGCTCGGCCCCTCCCCCTTCAACCCGGACAAGCAGATCGCGGGCTTCACCGTGACCGGCGAGATCGACCGCACGGCCTTCGGCATGAGCTATGCCGCCCCGGCGGTGAGCGCCGTGATCCCGGTGCGCGTCGATCTCGAGATGAGCCCGGCCAGCTGAGCTGAGCTGAGTTGAGCTGAGCTGCGCCGGATGCGCCTCCCTTCCGTCATCCTCGCCGCAGCGCTCGTCGTTGCGGCGGGGGCCAGCGAGGTTGCCCGCGCCGCGGACTGGATCGTGGACCAGGCCGCCTCGCGGGTCATCTTCCTCTACACGTTCAACGGCGATGAGCGGGAAGGCGGGTTTGCGGCGTTCGAGGGCGACGGCAGCTTCGATGCCGATGAACCGGAAGCGGCGGCGCTGACACTCAGCATCGAGACGTCGAGCATCGTGCTCGGGAACATGCTGGAGGAGGCTTTCGCGACCTCCGTCGAAGGGTTCGACAGCCGGAACCACCCGTTGGCGCGGTTCGAGCTGCAGGAGGTCGAGCCGCTCGGCGGGGATCGCTTCAGGGTCCGCGGCGTTGCGGAAGTGAAGGGCAAGCGCCAGCGCCTCGTGAGCGAGGGCACGCTGCGGATCGGGGCGGATGAGGCCCGCGCCGAGGGGCGGCTGAGGCTCGACCGGCTGCGCTTCGGCGTGGGCGTCGGGCCTATCGCCTCGCTGCTCGATCTGGGGCGCTGGGTAACGGTGGAATACGAGCTCGTCGCCCGGCCGGCGCCGGCGGGCGGCGGGAGCACAGGATCACAATGACACGGGAGCCGGAGCGATGACGGCGGCGAACACGACGGCGAGCTGGGGCTGGGTGCAGCGCGGGATCCACTGGGTCGCCGGCGCGGTGATCCTGTTCCAGCTCGGCATGGGCTACTACATGACCACCTTCCTTGGAGACTTCGAGCGCTTCGACCAGGTGCAGATCCACAAAAGCTGGGGCTTCGTGGCGTTCATGCTGATCGCGCTGCGGATCATCTGGCGGGCGGTGAACCCGACGCCGGCGGAGCCCGAGATGCCGGACTGGCAGCGCATCGCCTCGCGCGGGAGCCATATCGCGCTCTACGTGCTGATGGCGGTGCTGCCGCTTTCGGGCTGGCTGATGTCCTCCGCCTCGCCGCTGAACGATGCGGATGCCTACCCGTTCCAGATCAAGAACATGGTGTTTGGGCTCTTCGAGATGCCGGACCCCTATCCGGTGGGCGACCGGGACCTCGCGGGAACATTCGCCACAATCCATGAATTCGCCGCCTGGGGCATTGCCGCGTTGCTGGTGCTGCACGTGGCCGCGGCGCTCAAGCACCAGTTCGTGGATCGTGACGGTCTCCTGACCCGCATGATCACGGGCCGGACGGTGAACGAATAGAGCGTCGCGACGCTAGAGGGCCATGTGGGCGAGCGGCGTGTCGGGCCGCTCGCGCCGGAGTTTCTCGGCGAAGGACGGACGCTCCGCCTCGGCCCCGGCCTCGTCCTCGTCCTCGTTCGACGCGCGGTCCACCGTGTCGTCGGTCATCTCGGCGAGGCTGCGGACGAGGGCGATCACCTCGGGGGTATCCCACTCTGCATCGCCGGTGAGGCGGGCGACCTCTCGGCCCTCGCGGTCGAGGATCAGGGTCGCGGGCAGGCCGATCACGGCGGCCGCGCGGGGGAGCTTGCCACGGCGGTCCACATAGACGCCGAGCTTCTCCACCCCGATCTCATCGAAGAACCGGCGCACGGGGTCGGCCCCGCCCCGGTCGGTGGAGAGCGCGACCACAGCCACGTCGTCCCCACCCACGGCCTTGGCCAGACGATCGATCGACGGCATTTCCTTGCGGCAGGGCGGGCACCAGGTGGCCCAGACGTTGAGGACGACGACCTTGCCGCCGAAATCGGCGAGGGTCATCTCGGTATCCTCGCCGTCCTTGAAGGCCTCGCCATACGGGCCCCGCGCTTCCTTGTGGACCACCATCTTCGGGAGCGCTTCGGCGGCCTGTGCCTTGAAGGCCGCCCGGTCCTCCGGTGCGAGTGGGCCAGCGTTTGCCCAGCCCCCCGCCGCGCCGATTGCTCCGATAGCAACGGCGCCGTATAGGAGAGCGGCGATCGCCGGGCGGCTGAAGCGGCTGGGCAGGGTCGGCATGGGCATGAATTCCTCTCACGGGCTCCCGGTCATGGCGGAAAATAGCGCAAGCGGGGTTGCGGGTAACCCCAAGGACGACGCGCCGAGTGACGCGGCCGGTAACGCTGCGAACACGATGTGGGGAGGGCGGTTCGCGGCGGGCCCCGCGGCGGTGATGGAGGCGATCAACGCGTCCATCGATTTCGACCGCCGGTTGGCGGCGGAGGACATTGCGGGCAGCCGGGCCCATGCGGCGATGCTGGCGCAGCAGGGCATCATCTCGGCCGAGGACCAGCAGGCGATCGACCGCGGGCTTTGCGAGGTGGCGCGCGAGATCGAGGAGGGGCGCTTCGCGTTCTCCCGCGCGCTGGAAGACATCCACATGAATGTGGAGGCGCGGCTGAAGGAGATCGTGGGCGAGCCTGCGGGCCGGCTCCACACCGCGCGCAGCCGCAACGACCAGGTGGCGACGGACTTCAGGCTTTGGGTGCGCGCGCGGCTCGACGAGACGGAGACGGCGCTGACGGCGCTCATCGCGGCGCTGGTGGACCAGGCGGCGGCGGGCGCGGATGCGGTTATGCCGGGCTTCACCCATCTCCAGAGCGCGCAGCCGGTGACCTGGGGCCACCACATGCTCGCCTATGCCGAGATGTTCGCGCGGGACCGGGGGCGGATGCGGGATGCGCGGGCGCGGATGAACGAGTGCCCGCTCGGCGCAGCGGCGCTGGCCGGCACGTCCTTCCCCATCGACCGGGGGTTCACGGCAGCAGCCCTCGGCTTCGACCGGCCGATGGCCAACTCGCTCGACGCGGTGAGCGCGCGGGACTTTGCGCTGGAGTATCTCTCGGCGGCGGCGATCTGTGCCACGCATCTCTCCCGGCTTTCGGAAGAGATCGTGATCTGGTCCTCGGCCCAGTTCCGCTTCGTGAAGCTGACGGATGCCTACACCACGGGCTCCAGCATCATGCCGCAGAAGCGGAACCCGGATGCGGCGGAGCTGTGCCGGGCCAAGGCGGGGCGGATCATGGGCGCGTTCACCGCGCTGGCGACGGTGATGAAGGGCCTGCCGCTCACCTACTCGAAGGACATGCAGGAAGACAAAGAGCCGGTCTTCGACGCGTCCGACGCGCTGGCGCTGGCGCTGGCGGCGATGGAGGGCATGGTGCGGGATATGGCGCCGAACCGCCCGGTGCTCGCCGCTGCGGCGGGCGTTGGTTATGCGACGGCGACGGATCTGGCGGACTGGCTGGTGCGCGAGCTTGGCATGCCCTTCCGCGAGGCGCATCACGTGACGGGGCGGATCGTGGCGGCGGCGGAGACGGCGGGCGTGGCGCTCGACGAGATGCCCCTTGCCGCATTGCAGGCGGTTGAGCCGCGGCTTACCGCGGCGGTGATGGATGTGCTGAGCGCGGAGGCTTCTGCGGCTTCGCGCGTGAGCTATGGCGGCACGTCGCCCGAACAGGTGCGCGCACAGGTGGATCGCTGGCGCGCCGCCCTTGCCGAGGAGGCTGGCCAGTGACGCCTTTCCGCTCGCCCGCGCTGCGGCTTCTGGCCCTGGCCGCGGCCCTCAGCCTCACCCTCAGCGCCTGTGGGCGCAGGGGAGACCCGGTGCCGCCGCCGCCCGATGAGGCGGCGAGCGAGGAACCCGCAACTTCCGGGACGGGCGGCTGAATGGACCATTTTGCTTATGTGAACGGGCGCCTCCACGCGGAGGAGGTGAACCTCGAGGCCATCGCGGCCGAGGTGGGCACGCCGTTCTATGTGTACTCCACCGCGACGCTGGAGCGGCACTTCCATGTGTTCGACGAAGCGCTGAAGGGCATGGACCATCTCATCGCCTATGCGGTGAAGGCCAATTCGAACCTCGGCGTGATCGCGACCCTCGCGCGGCTGGGCGCGGGCGCCGACGTGGTGAGCGGCGGGGAGCTTGCGCGGGTGCTGAAGGCCGGCGTGCCGGCGGAACGCGTGGTGTTCTCGGGCGTCGGCAAGACGGCGGACGAGATGCGCGCCGCACTGGCCGCCGGCATCGGGCATTTCAACGTCGAGAGCGAGCCGGAGCTCGAGGTTCTCTCCGCCGTGGCGGCGGCGATTGGGGCGACGGCACGCATCGCCGTGCGCGTGAACCCGGATGTGGACGCCAAGACCCACGCGAAGATCTCCACCGGCAAGTCGGAGGACAAGTTCGGCGTGCCGATCGACCGGGCGCCCGCCCTCTATGCCCGCGCCGCCGCGCTGCCCGGCATCGAGGTGGTGGGCGTGGACGTGCATATCGGCAGCCAGCTGACCGAGCTCGAGCCCTTCGAGGCGGCGTTCGGCAAGGTGGCGGAGCTGACCGAGCAGTTGCGCGCGGCCGGGCACGACATCCGCCAGCTCGACCTCGGCGGCGGGCTCGGCATTCCCTACCAGATGTCGAACCAGGCGCCGCCCCTTCCCTTCGACTACGGCGCGCTCATCAAGCGCACGGTCGGGCATCTCGGCTGCAAGGTGACCATCGAGCCCGGGCGGCTGATCGCGGGCAATGCGGGGCTGCTGGTCTCGAAGGTGATCTACCGGAAGGAGGGCGCGGGGCGGGACTTTCTGATTCTCGACGCCGCGATGAACGACCTGATCCGCCCGGCGATGTATGAGGCCTATCACGAAATCGTGCCCGTGGCGGAGCCCGCGCCGAACGCGCCGCTCTCGCCCGTGGATATCGTGGGGCCCGTTTGCGAGAGCGGGGATACCTTCGCGAAGCAGCGCCAGCTGCCGCCCATCGGCCCGGGCGATCTGGTCGCATTCCGCTCGGCGGGCGCTTATGGCGCGGTAATGTCGTCGGAGTACAACTCCCGGCCGCTCGCGCCGGAGGTGCTCGTGCGCGGCGCGGCCTTTGCCACCGTACGGTCGCGGCCCACATTGGAGGAGATGCTGGCGCGTGATAGCGTGCCCGCGTGGATCAGCGAGCCGGCCGAGGTCTGACGGGAGGAGCCCGGGGCCACGGCGCGGCTAAGGAAAGGCGCCCATGGCCCTACGTTCAGGACCCCGGACCACCGGCAGCCCCACGGCGGAGCGCGACCCCCTCTTCAGGCCCGACCCGAAAACGCGCAAGCTGATCTCCCGCAGCCGGCGGGCGCTGCTGCTGGAACGGCTTGCGCGGGCTGTGTGGCCGGGCTTGAGCGCCGTGGCGGTGGTGCTCGGCATTACCTTCCTGGGCTTTTTCGGGGCGATGCCCGCGCCGGTGCACCCCTTCGTGGTGGCGGCTGGGGGTGTCTTCGTCCTGGCGGCATTCGTCTGGGGTTTCTTCGGCTTCCGCTGGCCGAGCGTTGCCGAGGCGCGCGCCCGGCTGGACGCGGACAGTGCGTCGAAGCCGCTCGGCATTCTCTCGGACGCGCAGGCCTTCGGGCGGCAGGACGCTACGGCGCGTGCCATCTGGCTCGAGCATCAGCGCCGGGCGGAGCGGGCGCTTTCCTCGCTGAGTGCGCGCAAGGCGGATCTCAAGCTGGCGGGCCTTGATGTCTGGGCGCTGCGGCTCTTCGCGCCGGTGGTGCTGCTCGCGGGGCTCGTGGGCGCCAATGGGCAGTGGGGCGAACGGCTTGCAACGCTGCTGGCGCCGCCCGTGCCGCCCGCTGCGGCCGCCACCGCCCCGGCCTTCGAGCGCGTTCCCCTCGCGGAAGCCTGGGTGGTGCCGCCGGCGCATACGGGCATGTCGACCGTCTATCTCGATAGGGACACCGCCGAGTTCACGCTGCCGGAAGGCTCCGACATCACGCTGCGGGTAACCGATCTCGAAACCGCGCCCCTGGTGGACGCGCCGGGGATCGAGAGCGAACTGGGCCTGCAGTCCCTCGGCGCGGGGCTGCACGAGCTGCGTGGAAAGCTCGCCACCTCCGGCCCGCTGACCGTGACAAACGAGACCGAGGCGATGGCCGGCTGGTCGATCACCGTGACCCCCGACGCACCGCCGGAGATTGCAATGGACGGGGAGCCGACGGGCACGTTCGCGGGCGCGCTCGAGCTCGGCTTCGAGGCGTCGGACGATTACGGCGTGGCCTCCGCCTGGGCGGAGATTGTGCCGCCGGGGGGGGTCGAGCCCGGCAAGGGGCTCGTCGATGAGGCGATCAGCTTTGCGCTGCCGCTGCCCATTACCGGCGACCCGCGCCGGGTGCGGGACCGGGCGATGCAGGACCTTTCGGAGCATCCGCTCGCGGGTGGCGAGGTCGAGATGGTGCTGAAGGCCGAGGACGGTGCGGCACAGATCGGCGAGAGCGAGGTGATCACCTTCACGCTGCCCGGCCGGCGGTTCTCGAACCCCATGGCGCGGGCGCTGGTGGAGCAGCGGCGGGACCTCGCGCTGGATTTCGCGACGGCGCCGCGGGTGCTCGACGTGCTGCAGGCCATTACGAAGCGGCCGGAGCCGATTTTCGGCGAGAAGCACGGCGCCTATCTGGGCGTGCGGACCGCCATCCGCCGCCTGGCCTTCGCGATCGGGGACGAGCGGGTGCCTGATGAGGCCGCCGAGATTGCCGAGTTCCTGTGGCAGGCAGCGCTGGAGCTGGAAGGCGGCGACCTCAACTCCGCGCTGGAGCGGCTGCGCGAGGCCCAGCAGGCGCTGGAGGATGCGCTGGAGAACGGGACCGAGGAGGACATCCGCCGCGCGATGGATGAACTCCGCGCCGCGATGGACCAGTACCTCCGCGAATTTGCCCGCCAGATGATGCAGGAGGGCATGCAACAGGCCCAGCCCCAGCAGCAGGACGGCCAGAGCCTCACCCAGCAGGACCTGAACGAGATGCTGGACGAGCTTCAGCGCCGGGCCGAGGGCGGGCTGCGGGACGAGGCGCGGGACATGCTGTCCGAGCTCAGCCGGATGCTGGAGAACCTGCAGATGGGCCAGGCCCAGCAGGGCCAGCAGCAGCAGGGCGGCCCGGGCCAGCAGGCGCTGCAGCAGCTTCAGGAGCTGATCCAGCGCCAGCGCGAGCTTTCGGACCAGACCTTCGGCGAACAGCGGCGCCAGCAGCGCGAGGGCCAGCAGGGCGGCCAGCCCCAGGGCCAGCAGCCGGGCCAGCCCGGACAGGGCGGCCAGCCGGGCCAGCAGGGTCAGGCCCAGGGCGGGCAGGACCCGCAAGGGCAACAGGGCCAGGGCGGTCAGGGCGGCCAGCAGGGCCAGGGCAACAACGGCCAGCAGGGCCAGGGCCGCAACGGCCAGCTCGCGCAGGACCAGCGGGCGCTCCAGCAGATGCTGGACGAGCTGATGGGCAACATCCCCGGCGGCGAGGGCGCGGAGGCCATTCGCCGCGCGCTGGAAGGTGCAGGGAGCGCCATGGGCGAGGCGGAGGGGGACCTTAACCGCAACGCCCCGGGCGATGCGGTGGACGACCAGCTGCGCGCGCTCGACCAGCTCTCGGAGGGCGCGCAGGAGCTTGCCCAGCAGCTCGAGCAGCAGGGCCAGGGCCAGCAGAGCGCCGAGGGCAACGGTCGCGGCCGGGGCGACGGGGCGGAGGACGATCAGGCCGATCCGTTCGACCGGCCCTCCGGCCGCTTCGGCGCCATCGACGGCCGGGACACGGACGTGCCCGACCGGGCGCTGATGGACCGGGCCCGCCAACTGCTCGACGAGCTCCGCCGCCGCGCGGGAGAGGCGACGCGGCCCGATTACGAGCTGGATTACCTGGACCGGCTGCTCGACCAGTACTGACGGCGGAACAGGATGTCGGGCGCGCCGTGGGGCGCGCCCGATCACCGCTGCGGCCGGTCAGTCGTCGGTCATCACCGTGATGATCTGGTCGACGCGCTTCTCGAGGCTGACGAGACGCTCATCGAGCGAGCGGCGCATAGAATTGACGGTGCTCACATAGTCGTCGATCGCAGCGCCGGTGCCCGGCACCTTGGCCTTGATCTCGTCCGCGAAGGCATAGACGCCCGCGAGCATGCCGAACGCCGCCAGCACGAGGATGAGCCCCGTGTAGAACCCGCCGCGTGACTTGCGTGTCTGCTCCGCCACCTGGCGGCGCCGGGTCCGCTTCTGGTGCTTGCGCATGAGGCCCGCGCGGGCCTTCTCGCCATCGGGCCCGGCACGCTTCGCCTTCACCTGCGGGTCGAGCAGCTTCTCGCGGAGCGGGTCGACATAGTCATCCGCCTTGCGCTGCTCCACCGCGGGGCTCGGCGCCATCTTCTCGATGCCGGCAACGTCGCGCTCGCGCTTGAAGGCCTTGTCCGCCTCGGGGTCGGCCGCGTCGCCGCGGCTGCCCGGCACCTTCATCTCGTCGAGCATGCGACGGATCTCGGCCATCTGGCCCGAGCGCGGGTCGCTGCCATCGGCGGGCGCATCTGCTTCCGCCGCTTCGAGCGCCGCCCGCGCGGCAACGGCGCCGCCGGCCACATCGGCAAGGTCTGCGCCGTCCGTCGACGCGTCGTCGCTCCCGCGGCGGATGGCGTCGAAATCCGGCTCGTCTTGGTCGCCGTCTTCGCCCCGCTCATCACCCCGCTTGCGGCGGATGGCGCTCTCCTGATCGGCCCGGGGGATGGGATCGGGCGCGAGGCTGGCCTGGCGGAGCCGCGCGAGGCGCTCGGCGAAGGGATCGCTCCCACTGCCGTCATTGCCGCCGCCGACATCGTCCTCCGCCTCGTCCTCGTCCAGTCCCGGGCCTTCATCCGCATCGCGGCGGAGATCGCGCCAGCGGCGGCGGCGGCGGGGCGCGGCGCTCGGCAGTGTGGCGACCTCGGTGGCGTCGGCGTCCGCGTCCTGTTCGGCTTCGTCGCCCGCGCGGCCGGCAGCCGGCGCCTCTGCGTCCGCGGTCGGTGGCGTGCTCTCATCCGCCGCCGTTCCGGACGCCGACGGCGCCGCGAGCGCCGGCTGTACCGCAGGCTCGGGCGCGGGCTCCGGTTCGGGCTCGGCCTCGATGGGCTTCGCGAACCAGATCTCACCGCATTTCGCGCATTGCACCTTGCGGCCATCGGCTCCGATGGCGCTGGCAGGAACGCGGTACCGTGCCCCGCATGACGGGCATTCGATCTCGCTCACCCGTGCCTCCCTTGACCGCTCAGGCGGCCCTTCTGTGCTTCATCGGCGTGCGGCCATGCCCGGCGACAACGCTCGGGCCCACCACGCCCTCGGCGATAAAGTGTAAGCACAGACGCCGCGGAGAGCACTACGCATTTGTTAATGCCGGTTGTCAAAGCCCTGCGAATATGGCCTTTCTGTCGTACCAGCGTGACGGGATGGCTTCTTGATCTCTCTCTCCCAGGTCAATTTCGGCTATGACGGGCGCGAGACGCTGCGAAACGTCGATGCCGAGATCGCACCGGGCTCGTTCCATTTCCTGACCGGACCGTCCGGGGCGGGGAAAACGACCTTGCTGAAACTCCTATATTTGGAACTTCGCCCCAAATCGGGCCAGCTGGAGCTGTTCGGAGAGGACCCGGATGCCTTGCGCGGGCCGGACCGGCTGATGCTGCGGCGGCGGATTGGAATCGTTTTCCAGGACTTCCGGCTGCTCGACCATCTGAGCGTGGCGGACAATGTACGCCTGCCGCTGATGGTGCACGGGCGGGACCCGGCGCTGCATGCGGAGGATGTGGGCGAGTTGCTGCGCTGGGTGGGGCTGACGCACCGGGCGGAGGCGCGGCCCCGCGCGCTATCGGCGGGCGAGCAGCAGCGCGCCGCCATCGCCCGCGCGGTCATCACCTCCCCGGATGTGATTCTCGCCGACGAGCCTACGGGCAATGTGGATGCGGAGATGGGGATGCGGATCCTGCGCCTCTTCATCGAGCTCAACCGCCTGGGCAAGACCGTGCTGATCGCCACGCACGACCTCGGCCTCATCCGCTCGGCGCGGCGGCTGGCGACCACGCGGATCCTGCGGCTGGCGGACGGGCAGCTCACGGTCGGGGGGGCGGAGCTGTGAGCGCCCCGCCGCAACCCGAGGCGGGACCGGAGCCCTATCGCGGGCGGCTGCGCCTTTTGCCCCGCGGCGGATGGGGCGCGGCGCTCTCGACACTGGCGAGCCTCGCGATGGCGTTCCTGGCACTCGTGACGCTTGCAACCGGCATGGCGGCAGCCCGGCTGGGGGCCGACTGGCAGGCAGCGCTTTCCGGCAGCGCCACCGTGCGCATCGCCTCCGGCGCGGAGATGGGCGGCGAAGGCAACGAGGGCGGGGCCGAGGCGCGGGTGCTGGCGGTGCTCTCCGCCACCCCGGGCATCGCGAGCGCCCGGCCGCTCGACCGCTCGGAGCAGGCGGCCCTCCTCGCCCCCTGGCTCGGCGAGGGCGAGGCGCTCTCCAGCCTGCCGGTGCCCCAGCTGATCGACGTGACGCTGGAAGATGGGGGCCCGGATGCCGCAGCCCTCGCAGCCGCGCTCGAAGCGGCGGCACCGGGCACGGTCTACGACGATCACGGCTCCTGGCGCGGCCCGCTGATCGAGGGCGCTGAGGCGGTGGAGCGCCTTGCCCTCGGCGCCTCTCTGCTCGTGGCGCTGGCGGCCGCGGGCATGGTGGGGCTCGCGGCGCGCGCCTCCCTGGCCGGCAATGTGGAGATCGTGCGGGTCGTGCGCCTCATCGGCGGGGAGGAGCGCTTCATCGCCCGCGCCTTCGTCCGCCCGCTCGCCTGGCGCACCGGGGCGGGCGCCGCCCTCGGCGCGGGGCTGGCCGCCATGGCCCTCGCGCTCCTGCCGGAAGCGGGCGATGTGGTGGGGCTCGACCTCGCGCCCGCGCCCGAACGCCTCGCCCTCCTCGCCATCGCCGTGGCCGCCGGTGCCGCGCTGATCGGCTGGGTAGCCGCCCATCTCGCCGTGCGCGCGGCGCTGTCCGAACTGCCGTGAGCGACGCCTCCAGCGACGTTGCGGACCGGGTGCCGGGCCGCCGCCCCCTCGGCAAGCTCCGCAGCACCGGCTTCGCCGTCACGGCCTACGCGCTGATGGGGGTGATGGGCATCCTCGGCCTGCCGCTCCTCGTCAGCCGCCGGGCCACGCATGAGTGGATGCGTCTCTATGCCGGCACGATCCTGCGTCTCGCGAGGGCCATTGCAGGCATCGAGGTGGAACTCCGCGGCCCCGTGCCCGAGGGCGCGGTGGTGATCGCTGCCAAGCACCAGTCGCTCCTCGACGTCTACATCCTCTACACCCACCTGCCCCGCGCCCGCTTCATCATGAAGCGCGAGCTTCTGTGGGTGCCGGTCTTCGGCCTCTACACCTGGCGCATCGGGATGGTGACGGTGGTGCGCGGCAAGAAGGGCGAGGCGGGGCGGATGATCGAGCACCTGAAAGCCACCACCCCGCCCGAAAGCGGCGGGCAGATCGTGGTCTACCCCCAGGGCACCCGCGTCGCCCCCCTCACCCCGGCGCCCTACCGCCGCGGCGCCGTCCTCATCGCCGAGGCACTCGGCCGCCCCGTGATCCCCGCCAGCACGAATACCGGCCTCTTCTGGGACCGGAACGGCGGCCTCGCGGGCCCGGGCACCGCCGTCCTGGCGTTCCACCCTCCGCTGGAGGCCAGCACGCCGGATGCCATGATGGCCGAGATCGAGGGCGTGCTGGAGGCGGAGAGCGACCGCCTCGCCCGCCCCTCCGCCTGACGCCGATGCGGGCGGGATCGCCTGATTGCCCACCGGCTCCGCGCCAGATCGTGCGCGATCAACACTACAATGTTCGCCCTCTGTTCGGAAACCGCATCCTATCCTGACGTGGGTGGGCGCGGGCGCGGGAGAGCGATCGGGTGCCCGCCGGCGGGCGGGCGCCGCGCATGAAACAAGGGGCCCCGGGTCGATACCCGGGGCCCCTCAGCGCGTTACCGTGCCGCCGCCCGTTCGGGCTGCGGGATCCCGGCCGATCAGGCCATCCACCAGCGCTCGGTCCAGCGGCCGCCGTCGAGCGCCCAGTTGGCGGCGACATCGGGCCCGTGCTGCACCTTGTCCTGCATGGCGTAGACGTAGTTGGCGAAGCCCCAGACCACGGCGCCGCCCTCGTCCGAGACGATCTGCTGCATCTCGCCGTAGATCTCCGCGCGCTTCGACTGGTCCGTCTCGCCCCGGCCCTCGGCCAGCAGCATGTTGAAGCGCTCGTTCTCCCAGGCGGTGTCGTTCCAGTTGGCGCCCGCGGCATAGGCCTGGGTGAACATCCAGTCGCAGGTCGGCCGGCCGCCCCAGTAGCAGGCGCACCAGGCGCGCTTCAGCCAGATATTCGACCAGTAGCCATCCGCCGGCACGCGGTCGACGCGCATGTTGAGCCCGGCCTTGGCCAGCTGCTCCTGCATGAGCACCGTCGCATCCACAGCGCCCGCATAGGCGGCATCGGCCGCGGCGCAGACCAGCTCCTCGCCCGAATAGCCGGCCTTCTTCGCGTGGAACTTCGCCTTGTCGAGGTCCTGCGTGCGCGTCACCTCCGCATTGTAGAAAGGCACGGAGGGCGCGATCGGGCTGTCCGCCGCCACGGCGCCATGGCCGCGCAGGATCTTGGAGACCAGCTCCTCACGGTCGATGGCATACTTGATCGCGAGGCGCAGGTCGTTGTTGTCGTAGGGCGCGGTGTTCGTGAGCATCGGGGCGGTGTAGTGCAGGAAGCCCGTCGCCTCCTCCACGCGCAGCCCAGGGCGGCGGCCGAGCAGCGACGCGGTCTTGAGATCCACGCGGCTCATGAAGTCGATCTCGTCCGTCGCGAGGCCGTTCTGGCGCGCCGCGGCGTCGGCCACATAGAGGATCTCGAGCTCGTCGAAATGGCCGCGGCCTTCCTTCCAGTAATCGTCCCGGCGCTTGAGGAGCGTGCGCACGCCCGGCTCGAAGCTGTCGAGCACGTAGCCGCCGGAGCCGATATAGTCCTGCCAGTTCGCGGTGCCGTCATCGTTCGCCGGCATCAGCAGCAGGTGGTAGTCCGCCATCAGGAACGGGAAGTCGGCGTTCGGCGCGTTGAGGGTGAAGACCACGGCATCCGTGCCCTTCGCCGCCATCTCGACGATCGGCGCCACGATGTCCTTGGCGGCCGATTTCGAGTCCTCGCCGCGATGGTGGTCGAGCGAGGCGATGACGTCGTTGGGCGTCATCTTCGCGCCGTTCGAGAAGGTGACCGTCGGGCGGATCTTGAAGGTCCATTCGGACGCGTCCGCATTGGCCTCCCAGCTCTCCGCCGCATCGCCCACCAGGTCGCCGTTGGGGGCAATCTCAGTGAGGGTCGAGTGCGTCGCGAAGCCGACCGAGATCATGTAGATGTCGGTATAGGTCTGCGGGTCGAGGCTGTCGGAGGTCGAACCCTCGGCGAGGGCCGCGCGGATACGGCCGCCCTTCTTGGGCTCGGCCGCCAGCGGCTTGCCATCGAGCCCCAGCACGAGGGCGCCCGCAGCAGCGCCGGCCATGAAGCCGCGGCGATTGGTTTCTCCCAGTGAGAAAGTCATGTGTCTCTCCTGTCGGTTGAGCATTTTTGGTCTCGTTTTGAAGACTAGAGATAACCGCGCGGCACCGTTTCGGTCCACTCCTTCTCGATCACCACCGTGCCATCCTCCCGCGCCACAACGCGACGATGCAGGCGGAAGGCCGTGGCGGTCGCGGTCATTTCCCCATGGCTCTCGATCTCTGCGGCGAAGCCTTCGCGCGCGAAGGCAAAGCGCCAGTCGGTCACGTGCCGGGCGCTCAGCGGATCGTCCGGATGGATGGAGAAGCGCTGGTTGACCGCGCTCTCGACCTCGAGCCCATGGCCCGCATGGGCGAGGCGGCCGAAGAAATCGCGTGTCACGAGGCTCTCGGTGCCGTCCTCCGCCGTCTCCACGAAGGCCTCGCCCGCTGGTGGCGCAAGCTCCCTGCCCACCGGCGCGCTCTCCGCGCGGGCGGGGCCTGGGGCGCGGGGATCGGGCTCGCGGGTCACGATGCGCTCCGGCAGGAGCAGGCGCATATCGTGGAGCGGCAGGGTAACGGTCGCCGCCGCTGGCGCAGGCCAGAGGACGGGCCAGTAGCTGGTGGAGAGCGCGAGGCGGATGCGGTGGCCGGCGCGGAACCGGTGCGCGCAGGTGTTGAGCGCGATCATCGCGCGGTATTCGCGGCCGGGCTCCAGCGCCTCCGGCCGGTCGTGCCCCGCATGGTGGCAGAGATTGAGCGGGCGGTAGGACACGCGCATCGATGCCCCGTCCGCGGCCACATCGCAGAGCCGGGCGCAAAGCTGCGCCACCGGCTTGTCGACGCGGAAGGTGAAGCTGAGGACAGGGCGGCCCATGATCTCGAGCGGCGCCGAGAGCGGCGCGGTATCGAAGGTGGCGCTCGCCGCATCCTCCGCCTGCTGATCCGCCGAAAGCTCGTTATCCACGCGCATGCCGGGGCAGAAATAGGCGGCGTCGCGGCCCACGGTGAGCGGGGTGGCGACGGCGATTTCGGGGCCCGGTCCCGTGGGCGCCTCATCGTCCGGCGCGGGCTGAAGCGCACCACGGGCATCGGGGGCCAGCGCCGCCATCGCCTCGTGCAGCATGGGCCAGCGCGCCTCTGCCACCCAACGCCCGGGGCGGGGGCCGTAGGTGCGCGTCAGCGGCCCAGCCTCCGGTGCATGCTCGGTCATCCAGCAGCGCGCGGCGGGGGGTGGGGCGAGGTTCAGGCCCTTCAGATGGATGTCGAACCAGCGCAGCACCTCGCCATGAAAGTCCGAGGCGAGGATGCGGGAGAGATGCGGATATTTGTGCTCCCACGGCCCGATGAGTGCTGCGCGAGGCGATTTCAGGTTCTCGGCGAGGGAGAGGGGCGCATTCACATAGGCATCGTTCCAGCCCCCGACGGCGAGCACCGCCGCCTCGATTGCCGGGAAGTCCTCGCAGACCGAACCGTGCTGCCAGTAGGCGTCCCGCACCGGACGGCGCAGCCAGTCCGCAGCGAGGAAGGGCAGCGCCTCGATCCGCTCGCGCCAGCGCGCCCGCCAGTCCTCCCGCAGGGCAGGGTCCGGCGGCCGCGTCATGTAGGCGGTCATCTGGGCGCCCCAGTTGAAATTGTCGGTGAGCAGGCAGCCGCCCATGTAGTGAATGTCGTCCGCATGCCGGTCGACGGTGGAACAGCAGCTGACCACGGCCTTCAGCGCCTCGGGCCGGCGGGCGGCGAGCTGCAGGCCATTGAAGCCGCCCCAGCTGATGCCGATCATGCCGAGGCGCCCGTCGCACCAGGGCTGCGCGGCGGCCCAGGCGATCACCGCCTCGCCGTCGCTCAGCTCGGCCTCGGAATATTCGTCGTCGAAGAACCCGTCCGAGTCCCCGCTGCCCTGGATGTCGACCCGCAGGCAGGCATAGCCGGCGGCGGCGAAGATGGGGTGGGTGCTGGCGTCGCGCGCTGCGGTCCCGTCACGCTTTCTGTAGGGCAGGTATTCGAGGATGCAGGGCGCCGGCGCGTCGCCCGCCGCCGCACTGGCCGGCAGCCAGAGGCGCGCCGCGAGCCGCCTGCCATCAGCCATCGGCACCCAGAGATGCGGGGTCTCCACCGGGGCGTTCGCGCCTGTGCCCATGCTTCGCCCTTCCCCCTGCCTCGCCCGCGCAACCGCGGCGCCCCTTCATGCAGCGCCGATCAGTGCGGCAAACGGCGTGCGTCCGCGTGGTGACCCTCACCCAGCGGCCGCCGGCCTGCAAGCACGCATAGACGCTGGAACCTCGGCTGTTTGACGCTGGGTCCGCGTTCGGTGACCGGATGATGACGGGGCGATGACGGCGGAATGATGCCGCCGCGGGAGGCTTTCCTCAGGGCGCCGCAAGGGGCGGATGCCCGATGTGAAGGAGGAAAGAAACCATGTCTCGTGCAAAGATGCTGCAGCCGCCGCTCGCCCTGATGGGCAGCGTGCTCGGCCTCGCCCTCATCGCCGCGAGCCACGCCCCGGTGGAGGGCCGGACGGCGGCGCAGGGCGGCCTGATCGCCGTGCAGGCGCTCAAGGACAAGTGCTACAACAAGGGCCCCAACGGCACGCGTGTGGAGGTGAAGTGCCCGGACGTGATCGTCGCGAAGCCCAGCAGCTCGAGCAGCGCGCGGCCCGG
>JBCBEP010000053.1:0-23661 GCA_038528605.1 Pseudomonadota bacterium | reverse complement strand
TTACTCTGCTGCGACTTTGCTGGGCGTCTCGGCAGTGGCGAAAGTATCGACGTTGCGGATCCTCAGCGTGGCCGAGATCTTGCCCTTGCGGCCATCCTCGTAGGTGACTTCCGTTTCAGTATAGATCTCGTCGTTACCACCATACAGCGCGCCCACTAGGTCATCGAATTTCTCACCGATTGCCTTGCGGCGTACTTTGCGGGTGCGCGTCAGCTCGCCATCATCCGCATCGAGTTCTTTGTGGAGTACCAGGAAGCGCGTGATCTGGCAGTGGCCAAGCATCGGGTCGTCCGCGAGGCTGCGGTTCGTCTCCCGGATGTTCTCGCCGATCATCTCGTAGACCTTCGGGTGCTGCGCCAGTTCCTGGTAAGAGGCGTAGCCGATATTGTTCCGTTCAGCCCAGTTGCCCACGGCATTGAGGTCGATATTGATGAAGGCCATGCAACTCTCCCGCTCATGCCCAAAGACAACGGCCTCCAGAATATTCGGGAAGAACTTCAGCTTGTTCTCGATATACTTCGGTGCGAACAGCTTACCGTCCGCAAGCTTCCCCACATCCTTTGCGCGGTCGAGGATCCGAAGCTGTCCGTTGGCCTCGTCGATGAACCCGGCATCGCCCGTAGCGACCCAACCTTCTGAATCCTTGGTCTCGGTGGTTGCGTCGGCGTTCTTGTAGTATTCTTGGAACACGCCGGGGGAGCGGTAATAGACCTCGCCATTCTCCCCGATCTTGATCTCCACGCCCGGTGTCGGCACCCCAACGGTCTCAAGCTCCACCGCATCGTTCGGATGCTGCGTGATGAAGACGCTGGCTTCCGTCTGCCCGTAGAGCTGCTTCAGGTTGATCCCGATCGAGCGATAGAAGTTGAAGAGGTCCGGCCCAATCGCCTCACCCGCGGTGTAGCCCACCCGCACGCGGCTCATGCCGAGTATATTCTTCAGCGGTCCATAGACAAAAATCTCACCCAGTGCGGTGAGGAACTTTTCCTTGCCCGTCGGCGCCTCGCCATTTTTCTCCTTCACCGCCATCGCCTTCGCATAATCGATGAAATAATGGAACATCTTCTTCTTGATGGCCCCTGCATCCTCCATCCGGATCATCACCGTGGTGAGCAAGTTCTCGAAAATACGTGGCGGCGCGAAGAAATAGCTCGGCCCCAACTCGCGCAGGTCATGCAGCATCGTCTCCGCGCTTTCGGGGCAGGCGACGGACATGCCGGTGGTGTAGGCCTGCCCCATGGAGAAGATGAAGTCGCCCACCCAGGCCATGGGCAGGTAGGCGAGCATGCTGTCCGTCTCCTGCAGCCCGTCGAACTCCGCCGCCGCACGTGCCGTGACGAGGATGTTGTCGTGGCTGAGCACCACGCCCTTCGGCCGCCCGGTGGTGCCGGAGGTGTAGAGCATCACACAGGTATCGGCGCCATTCGCCTCGGCAATCCGCCGGTCCAGCGTCGCGCCATGGGTCGCCTCGGCCGCCGCGCCGGTGGTCTGCACATCGGTCAGCGCGTGAAGCGTCGTGTGGTCGTAGTTCCGGAGTCCGCGCGGATCGAGATAGAGCACATGGGCGAGCCGGGGCAGCCGCTCCGCCACGCTCAGCACCTTGTCCACCTGCTCCTGATCCTCGCCAATCACGAAGCGCGCCTCGGCATGGTCGAGGACGTAGACCATCTCCTCGGCCACCGCGTCCTGGTACATCGGCACAGGGACCCCGCCGGCCATCTGCGTCGCGACCATGGACCAGTAGAGATGCGGCCGGTTGGACCCGATGATCGCCACCCGGTCTCCCGGCTCGAAGCCGAGCGAGAGGAGGCCGAGCGCGATCTGCCGCGTCTCCTTGGCCACCTCCGCCCAGGTCCAGCTTTGCCAGATGCCGTACTGCTTCTCTCGGCTCGCGGCCAGGTTCGCGCGTTTCTCTGCGTTCAGCGCGAGAAGCTTCGGAAACGTATCGGCGGTCTCGGCATGGTCGAGCACAGCGTCCTCCCCTCTGGCGTGCGGTCTGGCGCCGCTACTCCCAGTAGGGGTTGATATTCATGCATGTCCCGGGGGGGTCAAGGGAAAGGGGCGTTTTCGGCGCACGACCTTTGCGCTAAGAGGCCGCGGCAGACACGAAAATTGCGCCCGCGAGGCGGGCGCAATCTGTGTCGTGTCCATCGTGAGGGGGCCGGGCCTTGCCCGGCGGCGCGTCAGGCCTCGATCGTGCGCTGCGCGTTGCCCTGCGACGCGATGGCGATGGTGCGCGGCCGCAGCGCCTCCGGGATCTCGCGGACAAGGTCCACATGGAGGAGGCCGTTCTCAAGCGCCGCACCGTTCACGCGAACATGGTCGGCCAGCTGGAAGCGGCGCTCGAAGCCGCGCTCGGCGATGCCGCGATGCAGATAGGTGCGCTTCGGCGCATCGGCCTTCTGCGCGCGCTTCGCCGTAATCGTGAGCACCTGGTCGCGGACCTCGGCGTTCAGCTCGCCCTCGGCGAAGCCAGCCACCGCAATGGTGATCCGGTAGGCGTCATCGCCCGTCTTCTCGATGTTGTAGGGCGGGTAGCTCGGGGCGGCGTTCTCGCCGGCCATGACCTGGTCGAGCATGTTCGCCATGCGGTCGAAACCAACGGTCGAGCGATAAAGGGGGGTAAGGTCGATCGTGCGCATCATCATATCCTTCACAAGCGATATGGTTGAGGGCTCCCGCGTTGGGCGAGCCCGTGGACGGTACCGAGACCCTTGCGGCGCCTCGATGACAGGGAGGTGGGAATCGACTTGGCCGCCTTCAAGCCCCAGCCAGCTCGGAAGGCAGGAACGGCGAAGTTCCGCACCAGAACCAAAATGTTCGCCGTACGTTCATTGATCTCACCCACACACTGACGCGGGTGGGGGCGGCCGCCGGCCTTACGCAGCGCTCAGTTCAGGCCGGGCAGCAGCGAGGGGATGACAAGGTCTGCGCGCACCGCAAAAGCGAGCGGCTTGCGTGCCTGCTGGTCGCGCCCCTTCGAGGAGATCACGGCCACGATCCGGTCTTCCCCCCCGATGCGCGCGAAGACGGGCGAGCCGGAGGCGCCGAAGGTCACATCGCAGTGCATCATCATCAGCGGGCCATCTACGCCGCTGAGCTCGCAGCCTTCCTGCTTCGTCAACGCATGTGCCCGGTCTCGCCGATAGCTGAGCAGTGTCAACGGCTTGGTACCTTCGTTCAGCTGGCCGAACTGGAAATGCGGGGCCACCTCGGAAGGAATCGGGCTTTCGAGCAGGATGATCGCCAGATCCGTCCCCATTTTCTGGAGCGTCAGTTCCGCCAGGTGGTTGTAGCCCGGATGCACGACAATCCGGCTCGCCTTGCGATACGCCACCTTCTGCCCGAGCCGCCAGCCCGCCACGAAGGTCACGTTCCCCGGCGCGTATTGCCGGCCGGACACGTTCGAGAAGACGCAATGCGCCGCGGTCACGACGAGGTCCTCGCCGATCAGCGTGCCCGTGCAGTGCCCCTTTTCCGACCGCGAGGCCACATTCACGCGCCCGATCCCCTTCCAGGGTTCGTGCTCCTTAGCCGACAGCATGCGCCGCCGGTCCAGCTCCAGCGCTTCGGACGGCAAAGGAACCCCGAACGGCAGGAGGAGCGCCAGGGTGAGGATCGCGGTTTGGAGGCGAGCAACAGCTTTCATGACCGGAGACCTAGCCGAATACTGTGAAAGAAAAGAGGCACCCGATCACTCCGCCGCGAGCGCCCCGCCCGCCAGCTTGCCCTCCAGCGCCTGCGGCACCGGCCCGCCCGTCGCCCAGTCGAGCAGCGCCGCCGTGTGCACCACCGGCACCGCGGTTCCGCCCCCAATCTGCATCATGCAGCCGATATTGCCGGCAGCGATCACCTCGGGTGCCTTCGCCTCCAGCGTCGCCACCTTCCGGCGCTTGAGCTCGCCCGCGATCTTCGGCTGGAGCAGGTTGTAAGTGCCCGCCGAGCCGCAGCAGAGATGCGCATCCTTCGGCTCCACCACCTGGAAACCCGCAGCCTTCAGCAGCTTCTTGGGTGCCTCGGTCACCTTCTGGCCGTGCTGGAGCGAGCAGGCGGCGTGGTAGGCGATGCGCAGGCGGGGCGCATGGGTCGCGTCATCGAGCCCGCGCTCGGCCATGAACTCCGAGATGTCGCGGGTGATCGACGAGATATGGGCCGCATCCTCCGCCATCGCCGTGTCGAGCCGGAACATGAAGCCGTAATCCTTCACCGTCGTCCCGCAGCCCGAGGTGTTGATGATTACCGCGTCGAGGCCCTCGCCCCGCACCTCCTTCATCCAGGCGCGGATGTTCGCCGCCGCGAAGCCGTGGCTCCCATCCGTGTCGCCCATATGGTGGTTGAGCGCGCCGCAGCAGCCGATGCCCTCGGCGATCACCACGTCGTAGCCATGGCGCGTGAGCAGCCGGATCGTCGCACCGTTGATCTCCGCGTCCAGCGCCTTCTGCGCACAGCCCGTCATCAGCGCGACCCGTCCGCGCCGCGCGCCTGTCGAGGCATGCACCTGCGGCTGGTCGTGCAGGGCCGGCGGTTCGATCCGCGCAGGCGCCATCTGCAGCATCGCCCCAATCCGCCCCGGCACGAACTTCGCGATGGGCTTCGCCAGCATCGCCCCCGCCATCGCCAGCCTGAACCGCGTGGGGAAGGGCAGGATAAGCTTCAGGATCCAGCGCAGCCCCCGGTCGTGCCACGCTCGCGTGTATGTCTTCTCGATATGCTCGCGCGCATGGTCGACGAGGTGCATGTAGTGCACGCCCGAGGGGCAGGTCGTCATACAGGCGAGGCAGGAGAGGCAGCGGTCGATGTGCTTGACCAGCTTCTCATCCGCGGGCCGGTCGTTCTCCAGCATCTCCTTGATGAGGTAGATGCGCCCCCGCGGGCTGTCGAGCTCGTCCCCCAGCACCTGATAGGACGGGCAGGTGGCCGTGCAGAAGCCGCAATGCACGCAGGATCGGATGATCTCGTTCGATCGTGCGACCCCGGGGTCCTTGAGCTGCGCGTCGGTGAAGCTGGTCTGCATCGGTTGCGTCTTTCGTCTGGCCCCGGAGCGGGGCGGCGGGGCCGGGGGCGGCGCGGTTAGTGGAGCACCTGGTGGCTGGCGAGCGGCAGGGCGAGATCGGTGAGCCCCGCCTCGTCGAAGAGGATATGCGCCGGCGCTATATGGCCGAGGCGGCCGAGCACCCGCTCGATCACGCCGATCGCGCTCGGGATCTCGGTGACGGCGGCGTCGACATAGACATGCGCGCGCCCGTGCCCCTCGCCGAAGACACCGCCGAGCCCGCCGGCGCGCAAATCCGCATCGATGGCCTCGGCAAGTGCTGCGCGGTCGCTCACCTCGTCGAGCGGCGCGGTGGGCGTGCGGGCGAGGCGGAGCGCGATGAAGCTCTCGCCGCGGGTCGAGAAGCGCTCGGCGGCGATGGGGACATCGTCGAACCGCGCCTGGGCGAAATCGGGCCGGGTGGTCACATAGGTGACCAGATCGGCGCGCGGCCAGGTACCGTCCTCGGGCGACAGTCGGAACAGCGTCTCGGCGGCGCTGCCCCGCACGGGCGCGAAGGGGCCCGCGTCCGTCTCCGCGCGCATGGCCTCGACAAGACCCTGCGCGGCTTCGGCGAACGCCGTCACCCAGCCTTCCTCCTGCTCCGTGCGGCGACCCATCAGGCCCGCCAGCCCCTTGGCGCGCGGCGCGTCTGCCGGGGCCGGGGCCGAGGAAATCTCGCCCAGCCAGTCCCGCTCCACCGCCTCGCCCATAACGAGGGAGAAGAGCAGCCCGGCCTGTCCACCCGCATGCTCATCCGGCCCCATGCCGGTGACATCGATCATCCGGTGGGCGCCCGCCTGCACCTCTGCGCCCAGCAGCGTCACATCCCGGAACGCGCGAGAGGCCACATTGGCGAGGAGCGCGCCATCCGCCGCCACGGGCCGCCGCGCATCCCCGAACCCCCAACCCGGCAGGTCCGGCGCCGCAGCGACCAGCGCGCGGGCGAGGGGGCGCTTCGCGTGGTAGAGTTCCGGCGTGAGCGCGAGGAAATGCCCGCCCTTGCTTTCGCGCGCACCAGCCTCGTCGAGCGGACCGAACTCCCAGTAGATCTCCCCTGACAGCGGACCCAGCGCATCTGCCATGCAGGTCGCGACGTCGTCCGCGGTGCCGGAGCGGTCCTCGCCCGTGAAGATCGCGTCGATGAAGGCGGCCTCTCGCGCGAATGCCTCCCAGAACGCGCCTATGGCGGCGCGCTCTGCGCTGGGCAGCCGTTCGGCCCAGAAGTCGTAGGCGTCCGCCACGGCCCCGCCCGCCTCAGCCCATCCGGCCGGGGTTGAGAATGCCCGCTGGATCGAACCGCGCGCGCAGCCCCTCGTCGATCCGCGCCAGTACTGCGGGCCTCGGCTCAAACACATCCACCGCGGCGCGGGTCGCCGGGCTTGCACGCATCAGCGTGGCATGGCCGCCATGCGCCTGCGTCTCCGCCCGGATCGCAGCCGCCCCAGCATCACCGTCCTCCGGTGTCAGCAGCCAGATGCGCCCTCCGGCCCAGTCATACTGCACCGCGTTCAGGTCTCGCGCGGCGCGGAGCCGCTCGACGATGCCTGGCGCATCGGAAGGCTTTACCGAAAGCTGCCAGACGGCCCCTTCGCGCCCTGCCATCGGCGCTGCATCGCGCACCGCAAGCCACATGGCGTCCACCACGGCAGGATCTGTCTCAACCGCGACCTCGCCATAGCGGGCGAGAAGGCGGGTGAGTTCCCCTGTACGATAGGCCACTGAGCGAGCCAGCCCTTCGAGCCGCAACATCGTGCGCGGGCTGCCCGAAGGCCCCGCCGGATCATGCGCCGCCCCGGAAACCTCGTAGGGCGAGCCCACGGCCTCGGCCATGCAGGCCACAGCGCGGGCATCGTCGAGCCCATCGATCATCAGGCACGCCGCGGTCTCCGGCTTGGGCAGCACCTTGAAGCCGATCTCCGTCAGCACGCCCAGCGTGCCGTACTGCCCCGCCATCAGCTTCACGAGGTCGTAGCCCGTGACGTTCTTCATCACGCGCCCGCCATTGGCGACGGCCGTCCCCTCGCCATTCACGAAGCGCACGCCGATCATCGAGTCCCGGCAGCCGCCCGCTGAAAGCCTTCGCGGGCCGGCAGCGGCCACTGAAACGGCCCCGCCCAGCGTCGGCTCGCCGGTGCTGCCGAGCAGCGCGCGGTGGTCCATCGGCTCGAAGGGCAGGCGCTGCCCCTCCGCCGCCAGCGTCGCCTCGACCTCCGCCATCGGCGTGCCGGCGGCGGCCACGAAGGTCAGCGCCCCGGGCTCGTAGAGCTTGATGCCGCTCAGCTTGGCGACCGAGAGGGTACGTTCCGCCTGCACCGGCCGGCCGAGGCCCGTACGTGTCCCCCCGCCGATGATCTCCAGCGGGGCCTTCGCCGCCGCGGCATCGGTAACGGCTGCACCCAACGCCGCCTCGCTGTCCGGCTCAAGCAGGCTCATTCCGCAGCCAGCGCCGCGCGCCGCTCGGTGCTGACCGAAAGCGGGAAGACCTTCGCGGGGTTCAGCAGCCAGTGCGGGTCGAACACGTCCTTCACCCGCATCTGCTGCTCAAGATCCTCGGCCCGGTACTGGTGCAGCATCAGGTCGCGCTTCTCGACGCCCACGCCGTGCTCGCCGGTGAGGCAGCCACCCACATCGACGCAGAGCTTCAGCAGATCCGCCCCCAGCGCCTCGGCCTTCTCGAGCTGCCCTGGCGCATTGGCGTTGAAAAGGATGAGCGGATGCAGGTTCCCGTCGCCGGCGTGGAACACATTGGCGACGCGCAGGCCGTAGCCATCCGCCAGCTCCGCCGTGCGGCGCAGCACCTCCGGCAGCATGCCCACGGGCACCGTCCCATCCAGGCAGATATAGTCGCCAAGCTGGCCCATCGCCCCGAAGGCGGACTTGCGGCCGAGCCAGATCGCTTTTGCCTCCGCCTCGTTCGTCGCCTCCCGCATCGCCACAGGCCCATGCTTCTCAGCGATGGCGCGGATGGAGACGAGCTGCTCCTCGATCTCCTCCTCCGAGCCCTCGACCTCGATGATCAGGAGGGCGCCCGCATCCATTGGATAGCCCGCCTTGGCATGCTTCTCCGTCGCGTCGATGCAGGGCTTGTCCATGAACTCGATGGCCACAGGGATGATGCCGGACTTGATGATGTCCGCCACACAGGCGCCGGCCACCTCCGATGTCTCGAAGCCCACCAGGATCGGGCGCGCCCCTTCCGGCTTCGGCAGAATGCGCAGCGTCGCTTCGGTCACCAGCCCGAGCTGACCCTCGGAGCCGCAGATGAGGCCGAGCAGGTCGTAGCCGCCTGCCTCCATATGCGGCCCGCCGATCTCCACCACCTCGCCCTCGGGCGTGACCAGCTTCACGCCGAGAAGGTTGTTGGTGGTCACGCCATATTTCAGGCAATGCGCGCCGCCGGAGTTCATCGCGATGTTGCCGGCGATGGCGCAGGCGAGTTGTGAGGAGGGATCGGGCGCGTAGAAGAAGCCGTCGCCCTCCACCTCGCCCGTCACCTTGAGGTTGGTGATGCCCGTCTCGACGCGGATGAAGCGGTTGTCGAGGTCCACCTCGAGCACGGTGTTCATGCGGGCGACGCCGAGGATCACGCTATCGGCCGTCGGCAGGGCGCCGCCGGCAAGCGAGGTGCCCGCGCCCCGCGGCACGATCGGCACGCCATGGCGCGCGCAGATCCGCACGGCTTCGGCCACCTCCTCGGTGGTAGACGGCAGGGCGACGGCCAGCGGCGGGCAGCGATAGGCGGTGAGCGCATCACACTCATACGCCACCAGTTCCTCCACCGACGAGATCACGCCATCGGGGCCCAGCGCGGCCGTCAGATCCGCGACCAAGCGCTCCCGCGCGCCGAGGGCCTGCTGGCTCGGTTCCGGCATCTCCATGGCGTTCCTCCGTCTATGCTTTGCGCAAAAGTAGCGATTCCGGTCGATCAGAACCAGTCGCAGGCATACCGCAGGGCGGCATTGACGCAGGTCACGCGCTAGGGCGCCGTTTGGGAGGAATTAGAAGGGCATCCGCTCCGCATCGCGCCACGCGCGCAGGCGGGCACGGGCGGAAGGGGCGCCCTCGGCGAAAGCGCGTTCGATCTCCGCGAAGGCGTCCTTCAGGTCCACGTCCCGCAGCGCCCGCTTCACCGGGCCGATGGAGGCGGGGCGCATGGACAGTTCACGAAAGCCGATGGCGGCGAGCGCGATGGCTTCGAGGGTCCGTCCCGCTGCTTCCCCGCAATAGCTGAGCGGCGTGCCGGCCGCATCGCAGCGGCGGACGATCTCGGACAGCATCCGCAGCGCCGTCTCGTTCAGCAGATCATAGCGCCGGCGCACCCGGTCGTTCTCCCGGTCCGCCGCGAAGAAGAACTGCAACAGGTCGTTCCCGCCGACGCTCACGAAATCCGCCGCTTCGAACAGGGATTGCGGGGCGAACACCAGGCTCGGCGTCTCGAGCATCAGGCCGAGGCGCAGTGTCTCTGGCCGGGCCACGCCGCGTGCCGCCAGCCGGTCGACCTCCGCGAGCACCATCTCGCGCGCCGCATGGAACTCCCAGCCCTCGGTGATCATCGGGAACATCACGCTGAGGGGCCTGCCCTTCGCCGCGCGGATCAGCGCCTGCACCTGCATGCGGAAGAGGAGCGGGCGGTCGAGCGCCACGCGCATCGCCCGCCAGCCGAGCGCCGGGTTCGGCTCCACCTCGCGCTTGAGGTAGGGCAGGATCTTGTCCGACCCGATATCGAGCGTGCGGAAGATCACCTCCCGGCCCTTCGCCGCCGTCAGCACCCGGTCGTAGAGCGCCGTCTGGATCTCCCGGCCCGGCAGCGAGCCGCGGATCATGAACTGCAGCTCCGTGCGGAAGAGACCGACGCCCTCCGCGCCCGAAACCTCGAGGCTCGGCAGGTCCGCGAGGATGCCCGCGTTCATGCGCAGGCGCACCACGGCGCCGTCCTTCGTCTCCGCCGGCTTCTGCGCGAGGCTGCGATAGACCGCGCGGTTCTGCTTCTCGAGCCCGATCTTCTCGCGGAAGGCGCTCAGTACCGAGGGTTCGGGGCGCAGATGCACGCGCCCCTGGTCCCCATCCACAACGATGGCATCCGCCGGGTTCGCGTCGCGCGTGATGCGCTCGGCCCCGATGATCATGGGGATGTTGATGGCGCGGGCGACGATGGAGGCATGGCTGCCATGGCTGCCTTCCTCGAGCACCACGGCCCTGATCCGCCCCGCATGGTCCAGAAGTTCCGCGGGCCCGATGCTGCGCGCCACGAGCACAGCGCCCTCCGGCAATTCGTCGATGCCATCTCCGCCGGAGAGATACCGGAGCAGCCGGTTCGCGAGGTCGTCGAGGTCATGCAGCCGATCCCGCAGGTACGGGTCGGTCGCCCGCTCCATGCGCGCCCGCACGATGGACTGGACCTTCTCCACGGCCACTTCGGCGGCCAGCCCACTCTCGACCGCCTCGTCGAGCCGGCGCATCCAGCCCTTGTCCCGCGCGAACATCCGGTAGGCTTCGAAGATGTCCCGCGTCTCCGCGGTGGGGCCCAGCCTTTCGGCCGCGATCATGCGGTCGATATCTTCGCGCATGTTCGCCAGCGCTTCGGCCAGCCGCCGCCGCTCGGTCTCGATGTCGTCGGCGATGGGGTCGAACACCACGAGCCGCGGCTCATGGAGGTGCACCACGCCTTCGGCCACCCCGTCGCACACAGCCGAGCCGTCGATCATCAACGGTCCCGCCCGGCGCCCGGCGGCCGCGGAAAGCCCGTCGGTGCTGAGGAAGGCGCCTGCCTCGGTCATCTCCGCGATCACCATGGCGACCACTTCGAGCGCCTCGATCTCGTCCTCGGTGTAACGCCGAGGCGTGCGGTTCTGGACGACGAGCACGCCCATCACCTCGCCGAGCCGCTGGATCGGCACGCCGACGAAGGAGCGGAACAGCTCCTCATTCGTCTCCGGCAGGTAGCGGAAGCCCGGCGCGTTCTGCGCGTCGTCCGTGGCGAGCGGCTCGGCCTCCTTGGCAATGCGGCCCACCAGCCCCTGGCCAACGCGCAGCCGCGCCCGATGCACGGCCTCGGGGTTCAAGCCCTCGGTGGCGCAGAGCTCCAGCGTCCGGTCATCGCGCTTCAGATAGATCGAGCAGACCTCGGCCACCATGTTGGAGGCGACGAGGTTCACCACCTTGTCGAGCCGCGCCTGCCCATCCCCCTGCCGCGCCATGACGGTGCGGAGGGAGCGCAGCAACGCGCGAGACCCGCCTTTCTCGGTGGTGCGCATGGCGCCCCGGCTCCTTCTCAAGCGTCCCGATCGACGCTTCCCATCCGGCGCTCCTGCAGGCTCCATGCCAATCGCATTCGAGCCCTGACGCCATTTATCAGCCCACGGTCGTGGCCAGGTCGAAGGCTTCGTGGAGGGCCTGGACCGCCAGTTCCATGTATTTCCGGTCGATCAACACCGATACCTTGATCTCGGAGGTTGTGATGACCTTGATGTTCACGCCCTCATCGGCGAGCGCCTTGAACATCCGTTGGGCAACGCCCGCATGGCTGCGCATGCCGATGCCGACGACGGAGACCTTCGCCACCGTCTCGTCCACCACCAGATCCTGCGCGCGGATATCGCCCTGTGCTGCATCGAGCGCGGCGCGCGCGCGGGCCACATCGGCGAGGCTCGTGGAGAAGGTCATGTCGGTCATGCCGTCGGCGCCGATGTTCTGGACGATCATGTCGACATTGACGCCCGCATCGGCGAGCGGGCCGAAGATGGAGGCGGCGATGCCCGGCCGGTCCGGCACCTTGAGGAGCGTGAGCTTCGCTTCGTCGCGGCTATAGGCGACGCCGGAGACGACGTTCTGTTCCAAGAGTTCCTCCTCGCGGCAGACCAGCGTGCCGGGATCGTCGGAGAACGACGAGCGCACCATCAGCCGCACATTATAGCGCATCGCGAGCTCGACGGAGCGGGTCTGCAGCACCTTCGCCCCCAGCGAGGCGAGCTCCAACATCTCCTCGTAGCCGATCCGGTCGAGCTTTCGTGCGCGCCGCTCGATCCGCGGGTCGGTCGTGTAGACCCCGTCCACATCCGTGTAGATATCGCAGCGTTCCGCACCGAGCGCCGCGGCGAGCGCCACGGCCGACGTGTCGGACCCGCCGCGCCCCAGCGTGGCGATCCGCCCATCCGGCCCGAGCCCCTGAAAGCCGGAGACGACCGCATGCAGCCCCTCCTCGAACTTCCGGTCGAGGTTTTCGGTCTCGATCCCCTCGATCCTTGCGGCGCCATGGGCGGCTGAGGTGCGGATGGGGATCTGCCAGCCCTGCCATGAGCGGGCGGCGACGCCGAGGGATTGGAGCGTGAGCGCCATCAGACCAGAGGTGACCTGCTCGCCCGAGGCCACCACGGCGTCGTACTCGCGCGCATCGTAGAGGCCGGGGTTGTTCGAGCCCGGCGCGCTCGCCGCCCCGCCGACATAGCCCACAAGCTTGTTCGTCTCCCCCGCCATCGCGGAGACGACAACGGCAACGTCGTAGCCGTTCTCTACCTCGGCGGCGACCCGCGCCGCCGCCGCACGGATCCGCTCGAGATCAGCCACCGACGTGCCGCCGAATTTCATCACCAGCCGGGGCGGGCGTGTCGGGCTCTGGGCGCTATCGGTGGGGGGCGTCATGGCGTGGCTCTCGCGCGCGGCAGGCCGGCGGGCGGCAGGCGGATCATAAGGGGTGTCGGCGGGGGTCTATAGCCCCCGGCCGGGGCTGCGACAAGCGGTGCGGCAGAGACGGGTAGTCGCCGTTCAGGCGTCGCGCTTCGACATCCAAGGGAGCGGCATGACGGGGATATCGTCCGCTACGAGCGACTTGGCCTCCGAAAGGCTCGCCTCACCAAGGATGGGGCGTTGCGGCGCATCGCCCGCGTGGATCCGGCGAGCCTCCGCCGCGAAGTCCTTCCCCACGTTGTCGCTCACCGCCTCGATCTTGGCGCGGAGCGCGGCAAGCGCTGCTTCCTTCTCCGATGCCGGGGCGGAAAGATCGGGCGGCGCACTGGCAGGGGCGGGCAGGTTCGGCGCCGAAGACACCGCATCCGGCCGCGGTCCCGCAGGCCGAGCCGCCGCCTCGCCCGTCCGAACGGCGGGCGCCATCAGTGCCTTTTCGACCGCCACATCACCGCAGACCGAGCAACTCACGGCACCCGCGGCCTTAAGCTTGTCGAAGGTTGCATTGTTGGCGAACCACGCTTCGAACGCGTGGCCGTTGCTGCAGCGCAAGGCAAACTTGATCATCCCGGGCCTCCGCCCCTCCACCTTGGCCCCTATATGATCGTTTCATGACGGGGATTCCAGCGCGGCACTACATAGCGCAGTGTTGACACAGGGCCGCACCGGCCTGGGACAGCACGGAGGAAGGGTGCTGTGTGGACGAGGGTAGCGTGGAACCTGCTCGCCCCCGGCGGCTGTGCCGTCGCAGCGGCAATGACGACGCTTCAGGTACATGACGACCCGACCATTGCGGCGTTGGCCGCAGGGGTGGGCGCCGTCGCCGGTGCGCTCTTGCAGGAGCGGGAGGAGCCGAGCAACGCCAACATCCTGTTGCCGGAGCCCGTGACGATGCCCCAGCGCCATCCGGGCGACCTGCCGCTCGGCCTCGGCCGGGTGCTGCTCGAGCGCCTGCCTCTCGGCATCGTTCTCATCGCGCCGGAGGGGCGCGTGCTCTTCATGAACCCCGCCGCTCGCTCGCTCTTCGGCCGGGGCGCGGATAGCGGCTTCCCGGTGGAGGCGCTCCGCGCGCCCCGCCTGCTCGAGACGATCGAGGAGGTGATCCTGCGACGCGAGCCGATGGAGGTGGAGATCGCGCTTCGCCGCGCGAAGACCCTGCATCTGTGTTGCCACGTGGTCTCCCTCGGCGCCGACACGCGGCTGCCCGGCGGCGTGGAGCGCCCGGCTGTTCTTGTGGCGATCGAGGACAGGACCCAGGCCCGCCACGCCGAGGACCTGCATCGCGATTTCGTGGCGAACGCCAGCCACGAGCTCAAGACGCCGCTCGCCGCCGTCTCAGGGCTCATCGAGACGCTCCTGGGCCATGCGCGCGAAGACCCGGCGGCGCAGGAACGCTTCCTGCCCATGATGGCAGCGCAGACCGAGCGTATGCGCCATCTCGTCGAGGACCTTCTCAGCCTCAACCGGATCGAGCTCAACGAACGCCGCCACCCCTCCGAGCCGCAGCCCATCCGGCGGATCGTGGGCGAGGTGGTGGAAGCCCTGCGTCCCCTCGCCGAAAGCACCGGCGCGCGCATTCTCATGCCGGACGCTCTCGGCCTCGCTGCCAATTCCGGTGAGATCGAGGTCGCCGGCGCGCGCGAGGAACTCGCCCAGGTCTTCGTCAATCTCATCGAGAACGCTCTCAAATATGGGCAGGACGATGGGATCGTTACGCTGCACTGGCGCATGGGGGAGGGAGAGCAGGCCGGCATGTGCGGCATCACGGTGGAGGACGACGGCCCCGGCATCGCCCGCGAGCACCTGCCGAGGCTGACGGAGCGCTTCTACCGCGTGAGCGTCAGCCGCTCTCGCGAGCGTGGCGGCACCGGGCTCGGCCTCGCCATCGTGAAGCATATCCTGAACCGTCATCGGGGCCGGCTTGAGATCGACAGCGCCCCCGGCGAAGGCTCCCGCTTCACCGTCTGGCTCCCCATTCTCCCCGAAAGAGCTGCGGACCGTACGAAGACGGCACAAATCCGGCTGACCGGGTAGGCGATTTCTGGGCAAACGGTTCCGTGGCGGGCCTGACACTGGGAAATTGAAGAACTGTCACAAAACTGTTGCCAGTGGTGGATACCCAGCGCGGCGACGCACGCATGCAGGGTGTGTCGACCGCAGTTGTTAAGGCTGCGCTCACGACAATCCGACCGATTGGAGAGAACACAGTGACCAAGCTCACCATTGGTGTCGCCGCCGCTGCCATCGCCGTTGCCGGCATGGCCGGTTCCGCCGCCGCCCGCGACCAGATCCGCATCGTTGGTTCGTCCACCGTCTTCCCGTTCGCCACGGCTGTTGCCGAGAACTTCGGCAAGGCCGCGGGCTTCCCGACCCCGGTTGTGGAGTCCACGGGCTCGGGCGGTGGCCTGAAGCTCTTCTGCGCCGGCGTTGGCACGGACCATCCGGACATCACCAACGCTTCGCGCCGCATGAAGACCAGCGAGTTCGACACTTGCCAGGCCAACGGCGTCACCGACATCACCGAGGTCTTCGTCGGCTATGACGGCATCGTCGTCGCCAACGACAAGTCGGGCCCGGACTTCACGCTGACCCGTGAGCAGCTCTTCAAGGCGCTCGTGAAGGGCCAGGGCGAGCCGGCCAACTGGTCCGACGTCGACCCGTCGCTCCCGGCCATCAAGATCGAGGTTCTCGGCCCGCCGCCGTCCTCGGGCACCCGTGACGCCTTCGAAGAGCTCGCGCTCGAGGAAGGCTGCGAGGAAGCCGGCGCGTCGGACGACGTCTGCGACAACATCGAAGTTCGTGACGATGGCGCCTACGTCGACGCTGGCGAGAACGACAACCTGATCGTTCAGAAGCTCCAGGCCAACAGCAACGCCGTGGGCGTGTTCGGCTACAGCTTCCTCGAGGAGAATGCCGGTGCCCTCAAGGGTGCGACCGTTGGCGGCGTCGAGCCGACCTTCGACAACATCCTCACGGGCGACTACTCGCTGTCGCGCACGATGTACTTCTACGTGAAGAACGCCCATGTGGGCGTCGTTCCGGGCATCATGGAGTACGTGGCTGAGTTCGTTTCCGAGGACGCCTCGGCGAACGGCGGCTACCTCGTGGAGCGTGGCCTCATCCCGCTCGACGGCAGCACGCACACCGACAACGCCGAGCAGGCCATGACGCAGAAGAAGCTCACCAAGGCGAAGCTCGAGGGCAAGTCCTCCTGATCGGAGCGACCCCCTACGCGCCAATAGGGGCGGGGGCTTCGGCCCCCGCTCTTTCTCTCCCGCTGATGTAGATACCGGCGATCTCAGCCCCCGCTGAGCGGTGCCGGTGCCGGGGACGAGAGGCTCCCTGGTTTCGCCGGAGGTGCCGATGCTGCCCTACGTCCTGCTCGTCGTCGCGCTTATGTCCTGCGCGGCCTTCGCCATGTGCCGCCAACGCGCCGTGGCTTCGGCCGATGGCACGCTCGCGACGCTCCATTCCCGCCCGTCCTACCACGGTCTCTACGGTTTGCTGTGGGTGGCGATTGCCGGCTTCGGCACGCTCATCATCGTCAACATCATCGGCACGTCGATCGTGAATGCCGTGATCTCGGGCGAGATTGCCAGCCTGGCGCCCGACCTTCGGCCGATCGAGCAGTCGCTGGTGTTCTCGGACGCCGTGAAGATTGCAAGCGGCGGCCTCGCCTCGACCACTGACGAGTTGCGGACCACCATCGCCGCAAGCTTCGAAAGTGCCAATCTCACGCGCGTGATCGTGGTGACGCTGGCGGGTCTCGGCGTGGCAGGGGCGACCTTCTACTACGTGTTCAACCAGGTCGGCCGCGAGTTTCGCGCGCGGAACCGCGCTGAGCGGATTATGCGGACGATCCTCTGGATCGCGGCCGGGATCGCGATCCTGACCACGATCGGCATCGTGCTCAGCCTCATCGGCGAGACGATCATCTTCTTCCAGCGTATCGGCTGGAACGTGGATGCCTTCCTCTTCGGCACAACCTGGGCGCCGCTCTCGGGCGTGCAGGCTGGCAGCCTCGACCCTGCGAAGGTTGGCGCCATCCCGCTCTTCGTCGGCACGCTGATGATCACCATCATCGCCATGTGCGTCGCGGTGCCTGTGGGTCTCTTCGCGGCCATCTACCTCTCGGACTTCGCCTCGAAGCGGACCCGCGCCTGGGCGAAGCCGCTTCTCGAGGTGCTCGCGGGCATCCCCACCGTCGTCTACGGCTACTTCGCCGTGATCACCGTCGCGCCCGCCTTGCGCGACTTCGGCGCCTCCATCGGCCTCACCATCGCCTCCGAAAGCGCGCTCGCCGCAGGTGTGGTCATGGGCATCATGATCATCCCCTTCATCTCCTCGCTCTCGGACGATGTGATCAACGCGGTGCCTCAGTCGCTCCGGGACGGCTCCTACGGCCTAGGTGCCACCAAGGCGGAGACCATTCGTCGGGTCATCCTTCCGGCCGCGCTTCCGGGCATCGTCTCGGCCGTGCTCCTCGGCACCTCCCGCGCCATCGGCGAGACGATGATCGTGGTGATGGCCGCGGGGCAGGGCGCGAACATGACGCTCAACCCGCTCGATGCCGTGACCACGGTGACGGTGCAGATCGTCATGCTCATCACCGGCGATACCGAGGCCGACACGGCCGCGGCGCCAGCCTTCACGCTCGGCTTCACGCTCTTCTGTGTGACGCTGGTTCTCAACGTGGTCGCGCTCCGCGTGGTGCGCCGCTACCGCGAAATGTACGACTAAGGAGAGCCGCAAGATGAGCACGACAGTCGACTTCACCGAGCTCTCCGCCAAGCACACTGGCGAGGCGAACAAGAGCCGCCTGCGCGCCCGCTACTGGGCCGAGGTGCGCCTCAAGGCCTACGGCATTGCCGCCATCGGCGTCGCCGCCTTTGCCCTGGTGCTGCTGCTCAGCACCATCGTCGGCAAGACCGCGGGCGTGATCTACGAGAAGTACATCACGCTCGAGGCGACGGTCGAGGTTTCGGACCGCGACCGTGAGCGCCTTGCGGACGAGAACCCCCGCATGCGCGCCAACCTGCGGGGCGTCGTTCAGGATGCGGTCGCCGCCGCCATTCCGGGCGAGATCGGCCGGCGGGAGAGCCGCCAGGCCTCCAGCATCGTCTCCGGCGACGCTGGTCTCTTCCTGGGCGATCAGGTGAAGGCTGATAACTCCATCATCGGCCAGACCATCGAGTTCGATGCGCTGCTCGACGACAACATGCAGCTCTACCTCAAGGGCATCGTCGGCCGCCCCGAGGAGATCAAGAGCACCGGCCCGCTGAGCGTTACCGCGCCCGACGAGGACGGTATCGTCACCGCCACCTTCGATCCCTCCGATATCGGCCCGATTTTCGAGGCCGTGCGCGAACAGCGGGCGGATGATGCGGAGCGCGCCCGCGCCGAGCAGCGCCGCCAGCAAAACGCTGTCGATGTTACCGAAGAACGTCTGCTCGAAGCCGAGACCGATGAGGAACGGGCCCAGATCCAGACCCGGCTCGACAACTTCATCGCAGCTCGCGACCGGGCTGAGGCGAATGCCGACGAGCTTTTCCGCCTTGCCACCGTGATCGGGGAGGACGTGAGCTACACCCTCTCCGAAAGCGATCCGTCCCTGCTGATGCGGGCGGGCCCCGGCTGGCTCAAGCTCACGGAAGTCGAGCGCGGCCGGGCCACGGGCACCATCTACCTCCCGCTCTCGGACGGTGATGCCGCTTCTGCCGACTTCGCTGAGGGAGAGTGGCAGGCCTACATCATGGAGCGCCCTGAATCGACGCGTCTCCAGACGGACCGGCAGGTGGTCTGGATGGAGAACTTCGAGGACCGCGGCCTGATCAAGGAAGTGCTGAACACGCGCATCCTGACCCAGTCCGACAGCGCCAGCGCGGAGCTGGCGGGCATCTGGGGCGCGGTCGTAGGCTCTTTCTGGACGATGATCGTCACCTTCCTTCTCGCCTTCCCGCTCGGCGTGATGGCCTCGATCTACCTCGAGGAGTTCGCGCCCAAGAACCGCGTGACGGACCTGATCGAGGTGAACATCAACAACCTCGCCGCCGTGCCCTCGATCGTCTTCGGTCTCCTCGGCCTCGCGATCTTCGTCTCGGGCGTGCCGGTGAACATCTTCGGGACCGAGTTCACGATCGGTGGCTTCCTGCCCCGCTCGTCTCCGCTTGCCGGTGGCGCCGTGCTGGCGCTGATGACGTTGCCAACGATCATCATCGCCGGCCGCGCCTCGATCCGCGCGGTGCCGCCCAGCATTCGCGACGCGGCCCTCGGCCTCGGCGCCTCTAAGCTGCAAACGGCGACGCACCACGTCCTGCCGCTCGCCATGCCGGGGATCCTCACCGGGTCCATCATTGGCATGGCGCAGGCGCTGGGCGAGACCGCGCCGCTCCTCCTCGTGGGCATGAACTCCTTCATTCAGGAGCCGCCCGCCGACCCGCTCAGCCCCGGCAACGTGCTGCCGACGCTGATCTATCAGTGGAACAGCAACTCAGAGCGGCTGTTCGACGACAAAACCGCCGCGGCCATCTCGATCCTCCTCATCTTCCTCGTGCTGATGAACGCCTTGGCCGTCCTTCTCCGTAAACGCTTCGAGAGGCGCTGGTAATGACCGACACCACCAACACCCAGGCTGAGTCCGCCGAGCAGCAGAACGGCAGCGGCGACATCAACAGCGCGGCTGCGATTGCGGCGAACAAGACACCCGCGACCTCTGGCGAGGTGAAGATCCACTGCGTGGACGTGGACGTCTTCTACGGCGAGACGCAGGCCATCAAGAAGGTCTCGATCGATATCGAGGACAAGGCGGTCACGGCCTTCATCGGTCCGTCTGGCTGCGGCAAGTCCACGTTCCTGCGCTGCCTCAACCGCATGAACGACACGATCGACATCTGCCGCGTGACCGGCCAGATCGTGCTCGACGGCGGCGACATCTACGACACGGATGTCGACCCGGTGCAGCTGCGCGCCCGCGTGGGCATGGTGTTCCAGAAGCCGAACCCGTTCCCGAAGTCGATCTACGAGAACGTCTCCTACGGCCCCAAGATCCACGGTCTCGCGAGCTCCAAGGCAGAGCTCGACAGCATCGTGGAGCAGAGCCTGAAGCGCGCGGCGCTGTGGGACGAAGTTAAGGATCGCCTGGACTCGCCCGGTACGGGCCTCTCGGGCGGTCAGCAGCAGCGTCTCTGCATCGCCCGCGCTGTCGCCACGGCGCCCGAGGTGCTGCTGATGGACGAGCCCTGCTCGGCCCTCGACCCCATCGCGACTGCGCAGGTTGAGGAGCTGATCGACGAGCTTCGCCAGTCCTACTCGGTGGTGATCGTGACCCACTCGATGCAGCAGGCGGCCCGCGTGAGCCAGAAGACCGCGTTCTTCCACCTCGGGCTGATGCTCGAATACGACGACACCGGCAAGATCTTCACGGCGCCCAGCCACGAGAAGACGCAGCAGTACATCACGGGCCGCTTCGGCTGAGGCCGGCCCGTTGGCCATTTGACGCATGGAGGCACCGGCCGGGGTACGCTTCGGCCGCGATGCAGAGGGGATGCAGGAAGGCGGCCCGCGCCACATCGTGACCGCGTTCGATCTGGAGCTGCGTGACATTACGGCGCGCATTTCCGAGATGGGCGGTATCGCGGAAGAGCAGCTCGGCAATGCGCTCGAAGCTGTCAGGCTGCGCGACAACGCGCTGGCCCGCGAGGTCATCGCTGCGGACAAGCGACTAGACCAGCTGGAGATGCGGCTAGAAGAAGCGGCGATACAAACGCTTGCCCTCCGTCAGCCGGTCGCTCAGGACCTGCGCCAGGTCGTCTCCGCCCTCAAGATTGCGTCGACCCTCGAGAGGATCGGGGACCTTGCGAAGAACATCGCCAAGCGCGCCCAGGTGCTGAACGAGGGGCAGCCGCTGAAGGTGCAGGGCTCGATCCTGCGCATGGGCCGGCAGACCCAGGCCGCATTTACCGAGGTGCTCGACGCCTACACGGCGCGCGATACGGAGCTGGCGCAGCGTGTCTGGCGCCGGGATGTCGAAGTAGACGAGATGTACAACTCGCTCTTTCGCGAATTGATCACTTACATGATGGAAGATCCGCGTGTGATCGGCCTCTGCTCGCAACTGCTATTCGTGGCGAAGAACCTGGAGCGGATCGGCGATCACGCAACTTTCATCGCCGAGATGACGTATTTCGTCGTGGAGGGAAAGCCGCTTGGCGACGAGCGGCCGAAGGGCAACGCATTCGGAGAGCTGCCCGATTTCGACTGAGCGCGGCGCTGCAGAGCGGTGGCGCCCCGGTGACTGAAGGAGACTGAAGATGTCTGCGCGGGTACTGGTCGTTGAGGATGAAGAGGCGCTCTCGGCGCTGCTCGAATACAATCTCGGTAAGGAGGGCTTCGCCGTCCGCGTCTCCGGCGACGGGGAGGAAGCGCTCCTCGCCATCGAGGAGGACAAGCCGGACCTTGTGTTGCTCGACTGGATGCTCCCGGGCCTCTCGGGCATCGAGATCTGCCGCCGCATCCGTGCGCGCGGGGAGACGCGGGACACGCCGGTGATCATGCTCACCGCGCGCGGGGAGGAGGACGACCGGGTGCGCGGGCTCGACACCGGGGCGGACGACTACCTCACCAAGCCCTTCTCCGTGCCGGAGCTTACCGCCCGCGTCCGCGCGCTCCTCCGCCGCTCCCGCCCCACGCTGGCGGCCGATGTTGCGACCTTCGGGGACCTGACGCTCGACCGGGAGACCCGCCGCGTCCGCCGGGCGGACCGGGAGGTCCATCTCGGCCCCACCGAGTTCCGCCTGCTCGACTGCCTGATGCAGCGCCCCGGCCGCGTCTTCAGCCGCGAGCAGCTGCTCGATCTCGTCTGGGGCCGTGACGTCTATGTCGAGGCCCGCACGGTCGACGTCCATGTCGGCCGCCTCCGCAAGGCCCTCAACAACAGCGGGGAGCGCGACCCCATCCGCACCGTCCGCGCCGCCGGCTACGCGCTGGACGAGACCTACGGAAGTTGACGCAGAATTAACCGCGAGGGCCGGCGCCGTTTCACGCTGGCCTTCGCCCGATCCGGCATCCTGACGGCCTCGATGATCAATTCGGAGGCCGTCATGCCGAACTTCCCGATCGACTTCGACTTCCCGCCGGACCGCTTCATTCCGGAGGAGGACTTGATCCCCCAGCTCCCGCGCGAACTTCTTCGCCGTGCCACGCTGAAGCAGACGCTCGAGACCGGGCGTGTCCGGGGCTTCTCCGCCCTCCTCAACGAGAGCTGCGAGCGGAGCGACATCCTCCACCTCGCCTCCATGGGGTATAGCGACGGGGACGGCCGCTGGGCGCTCAAGCTCCGCACCGTGCTCTGCTACGATATCGCGAGTTTCGGCATGCCCTGCATCGTGGCGACGCCCACGATGGCGGAGAACCCGGTTGTGATCTCGGTGGGCTTCACCCTCTCCGGCATGGACCAGGAGCTCGAGCTGACCGCTTCGCTTCGCACGCCGGACGGCGCCCCTGTGCGCGAGGCGCCGTTCCACTGGCACTGCGTGGTCCCGGTAACCCTACGCCTGATCTGACCCGGGCTGATCAGCGGCTGCGGGCGCGGTCCCGCCGGGTGCTCATGGGCTGGAAGGCGACCAGCACGTGATGCTCGCAATAGGGTTTGCCCGGCAGGGCGGGCAGGCCGCAGAAGTGGAAGTTGTCCTCCGTCGGGTCACCGATGGGCCATTTGCAGGTGCGCTCGGTCAGCTCGAGGAGCGTCAGCCGCCGCGCCATCTTCTCGATCTCGGCCAGCGTTGCCCGTGCGCTCTCCTCCTCCGGCGTGGGCAGGCCCGGCGGGCGGGGCTGGGAGGCATCGCGGATCACCGGCTCGCGGCGGACGGGAACGGGGGCAGGCGCGGGTTCCGGCTCGGGCTCACGCACGGGCGCGGCCTCCGCCACCGGCTCTGCCGCTGCCACGGGCGCCTCGGCCGGCGCTTCCGCCGGGGCCTCCCCGGCTGCGCCGGCGCCGTTGCGGTTCGAGAGACCGAGGCGGTGCACTTTGCCGATGACCGCATTGCGCGTCACGCCGCCAAGTTCCTTGGCGATCTTGCTCGCGCTCATGCCCTCGGCCCAAAGCTCCTTGAGCTTCTCGACCCGCTCGTCCGTCCAGCTCATGCCAGTCCTCCCGTTCAGTACAGAGTGCAGGTAAAGCGGTGGGTGGCATCCTGCAAGGCACGCGGGCGAGCCTGACAGAGGGCCCGAGCGCCCTAACTGCGTTTCCAGGCGGCCATCAGGCTCAATCCCCCGAAAAGGTAAGAGATCATGAAGGACGATGTGACCGGCACCCGGCGGCCCGTGGATACCGGCAGCATGGGCGTGCGCCGTTTCGGGCAGGTCAACTGGCTCGGCCTGCGGACGCTCTATACCCGCGAGGTGCATCGCTTCATGAACGTGGCGACGCAGACCATCGCGGCCCCCGTCGCCACCGCCAGCCTCTTCATGCTGGTCTTCAGCCTCGCTTTCGCGGCCCGGCGGGGGGAGGGGGCGGGCGATATCCCCTTCGAGCAGTTCCTCGCCCCCGGCATCCTGATGATGACCGTGATCCAGAACGCCTTCGCCAACACTTCGTCCTCCATGGGCATCGCCAAGGTGCAGGGCAATATCGTCGATACGCTCATGCCGCCGCTCTCGGCCGGGGAGATCCTGGCGGGCTATCTTGGCGGCGGTGTCACGCGCGGGCTGCTCTGCGCCCTGGTGGTCGGCCTCATCATCTTCCCCTTCATCGGGCTCGGCGTGGCCAACCCGCTCTGGGCGCTGCTCTTCGTCCTGCTCGGCTCGACCATGATGGCGCTCATGGGCCTGATGACGGGGATCTACATGACGAAGTTCGACCAGATGGCGGCCATCACCAATTTCGTCATCACGCCGCTCTCTTTCCTCTCGGGCAGAACGGAGATCGAGTAGAAGGTGCCGGAGAGGAA
>JBCBEP010000052.1:0-23786 GCA_038528605.1 Pseudomonadota bacterium | reverse complement strand
GCGCGGGAGCGCGGGATCGTGACGGTGATCGACGGTAGCCAGGCGGCGGTGCACATGCCCGTCGATGTCACGGATCTGGGCGTCGATTTCTACGCCGTCACCGGCCACAAGCTCTACGGACCCAATGCCAGCGGCGCGCTCTTCGCCCGGCGGGAGCGGCAGGCGGAGATGCGGCCCTTCATGGGCGGCGGGGACATGATCCGCGAGGTGCATGAGGACCGGGTCGAGTACCAGGACGGCCCGATGAAGTTCGAGGCGGGGACGCCCGCCATCGTGCCGATTATCGGGCTCGGGGCGGCCATCGAGTATCTCGAGAGCATCGGCATGGAGAACATCGCGGCCCATGAAGCTGACCTGCGGGACTACGCCAAGGAGAGGCTGGATGGCATCAACTGGCTGACGACCTATGGCGACGCGCCGGGGAAGGGTGCGATTTTCTCCTTCGCGCTGCAGGGCGGGGCCCATCCGCACGACATCTCGACGGTAGTGGACAAGAAGGGTGTCGCCGTGCGGGCGGGCCACCACTGCGCACAGCCGTTGATGGACCATCTGGGCGTGAACGCCACCTGCCGCGCCAGCTTCGGCATGTACAACACCAAGGCGGAGGTCGACCGGCTGGTGGAAAGCCTTGAGCTCTGCCACGAGCTCTTCGGCTAGGCACGAGGTTCCGGTTCCGTCGACGTTCCTTCGCGGGATCGCCGCAGAACGGCCACTGCGACACAGGCCCAGCCGAGGACGCCTTGGCTATGGGCCGCAAGTGTCGCGGGCCCTCGGAAGCTGAGCAACTCGAAGAGGCTCAAGGGTCCCGGCGGCTGGCGGATGACGTTCTGCACCGGCAGCCCGGGGATCACGGTCCAATAGTACGCATAGTAGAGCTGGGGCGAGAGCCACAGGAACAGCCACCAGACCCCCAGGGCTATGGGCGCCCGCCCGTAGATCGGCGCCGTTTTCGAGACCCTGCGCACCACGGCAAGGAGCGTGAGGGCGAGCGCCGTCGAGAGGCCGAGGAGGCCAGCGCTCGCGGCGGGGGAAAGCGTCCAAAACGAATCATTTGCATACATTTCGCAGAACCCCGATGCGTATTCCGCACTTGCACTTGTCGATATCGCGTCCCGCCGGTCGGAAAGCCGACACGAAATGCGTGGAAAAGATGCAAATGCGCAATCTTTCTGCGCAACGCCCTGTTGTGACGCAGCATTTATACGGAAGATGGTGCGGTGCAACCGGTAGCGTTGCCTAGAACACAATGTGAGAGGTCATCGAGAATGCCTTGTGCCCCAGTGAAGCCGACGAAGATGGCTGAGCCGCAGGCGGAGCCCTTTGCCTTCGCGCCGGATCCGCAGAACCTGGCAGCGCTTTGGAGCATGCCGTTCCGCGCCATGATGGTGGTGATGACGGAGGCCATGCGCCCCTATCGTTGAGACCAAGCGTCCCGGGCCGGGATGGGCCCGGGCGATACTGCCGGGCGGCAGGACGTGGCGCCGCCCTACTGAGATGGCCTCAGCACCATCTCGCCAAGCGCGCCGAGCCGCGCGTCCTGATCGTCCATCGACATCAAAACCGTGTCGCCCCGCGCCCAGAGCTCGGCCATGTCGTCGTAGTGCCGGGAGAGCGGATGGCCGGACTGGCCCGTGGCGATGATGATCTGGCTGCGGTCGGGGTCGGCGAAATCGACTGCCATGCGCAAGCCCGAGGCATGCACGTTCTTGAAAGGCTCCGGCCCACGCCCCTCGGTCGCGCCGCGCAGGATGGTGAAGTCCCCGCCCGAGGTCTCGTGACGGATGGAAACGAGCCAGCCAATGGGGCCGGCATAGCCCAGCGGCAGATGCGGGTGCTCTGCCGTGTGCGCCGCACCCCAGCGCCAGCCCTCAGGATTTGGCCCGTAGTCGCGCACGAGGCGGGCGATGGCGTCATCCAGCGCGGCCTCGATGATCTCGGGGCATTCCTCACGCTCCGGCGTTTTGTCGATATCGCACCAGATACCCGCGCCCTCCACATCCTTCAGCACGCGCTCGACGAAGAGCGGGCGGATGCCGGCGGCGAGCGGCATGAGCGCACCCAGCTCATCCGAGGCGAGCTTCAGGGTGAGCTGGCGGATCCATTCTGCGAAGATGAGGGGTTCTGGCCGGTTGCGGTCCATGGCGCCGTTCCAGTCGGCCAGCAGCGCCAGCGCTTCCGAGCGACGGGCGTTCGGGCCGGCGGGCGCGGCACTCTCCCGCCCCTCGCGCCACCACAGGTCCCGCGCGACCAGCGGCAGGATGCTGCGCGCCATTTCGGAGACCGCGTCGGTCTGCAGGGCGAGAAAGCCGTTCAGGCTGTGCCATTCGCGGGCCGAGAGCTCCTTTTCGAGCCGCTGGATGCGATAGGGCAGGTCGAAATCGAAGCTTATGTGGTCCGGGAAGCGGTCGTCGGTCACCCGGTTGTTGGCATTGGCGAGCGCGCCCGTGCGGGGCCGGAAGAGGCGCGGGTTCTCCTCGGCCGGGCGGATGCCTTCCCACGCCGTTTCCTCCAGCCAGCCGGGGGAGGGGACGCGGCCCGCCGTCGGGCTGTCCGCCCGCCGCTTCGGGAGGGCACCGGCAAGGACGATGCCGATATCCTCGCGGTCTGCCACCAGTACGTTCTGTGCGGGCGCGCGGACGCCAGCGGCGAGGTCGAGCGCATCCTCCACGCTGCCCGCCCCCATCAGCGCCATGGCGGCGGAGAAGGTGCGGTCCTCGTCCTCGAGCGCGGTCCAGCGGAGGGCGGCGACATGGCCCTCGGGGGTTACGGCCTCCGCGCCGAAGAGGTCGTTGTCGAGCACCGGGCCGTTGCGGGAGCGGCGCACCGTGTCGACGATCGTGTCCGCACCGCGCTGCTCGATCCGGATCTGCCGGGTCTCGAAGCGCGCCCAGCCATCTGGGGTGCGGTAACGGTCCGGGTCCTCAGGGTCGAGGCGCTCGATGTAGAGGTCCTGGTCGTCCGCCGCCGCGGTGGTGAGGCCCCAGGCGACGTCCGCATTCCGGCCCACGAGAACCAGAGGGGTGCCCGGCAGGGTGCCGCCCATGACCGCAAGATCGCCGCCCTGAAGATCGGCCAGGTACCAGAGTGAGGGCGCGGAGAGCCAGAGATGCGGATCGGCTGCCAGAAGGGGACGGCGGGAGGCAGAGCGGCTGCCATCCACTGCCCAGGCGTTCGAGGCCCCGGCAAGTTCCGGCAGGGGCGCGGGGCCGAAGGCGGTGAGCAGCGGATCAGCCTCAGCGTGCTCGGCCGGCGGGAAGGGCGCATCGAAGAGCGCCGCAAAGCGCGGCAGTTCGGTCAGCGCGCCCTCGGGCGTCTCGGGCAGGATATCGGCCACGCGCTCGGGCGTGAGCTGGAGGAGGAAGCGGGCCCGGCGGATCTCGGACCGCGCCGCGCCGGTGAGCCGCAGCGCCATCATCTTGAGCACACCGAGGCTGTCCGCCGGGGTCCAGGGGGAGAGCCCATCGTCGCCGAAGAAGAAGAACTCGGGCGCGCCACGGCCCTTCGCCTCCTCGAAGAGATGGCGCATCCAGGCGTTGACCCCTTCCGCATAGGCCTCCAGCGCCGCCTGGGCCTCGGCGCTCTGGAAGGGCAGGGAGCGGGAGGCATGGCCGTAGAGATCGAGGGTCTTCACCAGCCGGTCGAGCCGGGCGGTACGGGGGCCGAGCAGCGTGGAGAGCCGGCCCTGGGCGGCGCGCCTGTTCATCTCCATCTGCCAGAGCCGGTCCTGCGCGTGGACCATGCCGAGGGCGAAGTAAGCGTCCTGTGCACTCTCTGCCCGGATATGCGGGATCGCCCAGCGATCGCGGATCACACGCACCTCCGCCGCGAGCCCGCGAACGGCGATCTCCCCCTCGAATTCGGGGAGCGAGCGCTGAAGGAGGTAGTAGCCGAGCGTGAGCGCCAGAGCGGAAAGCGCGGCAAGCGCTGCCAGGCCGCGCAGAAACCAGGTCAGGATCAGTCTCATCGCGTCCCGTCCGCTGCCAAGCCAGCCCTGGTGCCCGCTCTGCGCTCGGAAGCGCTACCGCGGGGTTGACCGCGCCGCGGCGCACGCCACCCTACGCAGCGCCGGCGCACCACCTTCTCGCGGATCGAGCCTGTTGAGGCAACGGGGCTTCGCTGCGTAGGGATGTCGCCGGCCGGAGCGTGGCGGCCGCCGCGCCGGGCGGGAAGAAGCGCAATCGGCGATCACGACAAGAAAGGGCGCGGTATGGCGACGGTCAGTTTTCTCGGGCTGGGGGTGATGGGCTATCCGATGGCGGGGCATCTCGCCGCCAAGGGCCACACCGTGAAGGTCTACAACCGCACCGCGGCGAAGGCGGAGAAATGGGCGGGCGAGCATGGCGGGACCCATGGCGCCACACCCAGGGCGGCGGCGGAGGGCGCTGAGATCGTCTTCTGCTGTGTCGGCAACGACGACGACCTGCGCTCCGTCGTGCTGGGCGAGGACGGCGCCTTCGCTGGCATGGCCGCAGGCACCATCTTCGTCGATCACACCACCGCCTCCGCCAATGTCGCCCGCGAGCTGCACGCCGCCGGCAAGGCGCAGGGGATCGACTTCATCGATGCACCCGTCTCCGGCGGTCAGGCGGGCGCGGAGAACGGCGTGCTCACGGTCATGTGCGGCGGGGACGAGGCCCCCTTTGCCAAGGCCGAGCCGGTGATCGCCGCCTTCGCGCGCTCCTGCCGCCTGCTCGGCCCCTCCGGTGCCGGGCAGCTGACGAAGATGGTGAACCAGATCTGCATCGCCGGCCTTGTGCAGGGCCTCTCCGAAGGGCTCGGCTTCGCGCAGGCCGCGGGGCTCGACGGGCGCGCGGTGGTGGACGTGATCTCCAAGGGTGCGGCCGGCTCGTGGCAGATGGAGAACCGTTACGAGACCATGCTGGACGACAAGTTCGACTTCGGCTTCGCGGTGGACTGGATGCGCAAGGACCTTGGCATCTGCCTAGACGAGGCGAAGCAGAACGGCGCGCGCCTGCCGGTAACCGCGCTCGTCGACCAGTTCTATGGCGAGGTGCAGGACATGGGCGGTGGGCGCTGGGACACGTCCTCGCTCATCAAGCGGCTGAAGCGCTGACCGGGGGACGGATGGCGCGCTACCGCCCGAAAATCGGCGTCTCGGTCTCGTCGCGCACCGGCTGGCGCGTCTTCCCGTTTTTCTGGTGGGCCATCTGGCGCGCCGGGGGGCGGGCCGTGAAGATCCACACCGTGAACCGGCGCAACAATCTCCAGGGCCTGGATGGCGTGGTGATCGGGGGCGGGGACGATATCAGCGTCGATCTCTACGACGGGCGCCTGAAGCCGGATGTGAAGTTCGACCTTGCGCGGGACGAGCTGGAGCTGCGTCTCATCGCGGAGGCTGAGGCCCGGCACCTGCCCATCCTCGGCGTCTGCCGCGGGGCGCAGCTCATCAATGTCACCCGCGGCGGGTCGCTCCATGTGGATATCTACGAGAGCTACCCGGATGCGAAGAAGTACTGGACCCCGCTTCCCCGCAAGCGCATCCGCATCGCCGAAGCCTCGCGACTGAGCGATGTGATCGGCACGGAGCCCTCGGAGGTAAACTCGCTCCACACCCAGTCCGTCGACCGGTTGGGGCGGGAGATGGCGGCCGTTGCCTGGGACGAGGCGGGCGTGGTGCAGGCGGTCGAGTGCCGTGGCGGTCCGCGCTACGTCATCGGCGTGCAATGGCACCCCGAATATCTCGTCTTCTCGCGGCGGGACTGGCAGCTCTTCCGCGTTCTGGTGGAGAACGCCGCGAGCCCGAAGGTAATGGCCAAGACGGAGACGGAGGCCGAACTCGGCGAGCAGCCGACCCCGGCCCTGCGGACGGGGACCTAGCCCCGCCGGCGAGCCCTTCAGCGGGCGATCTTGCTGTACTTGGCGCCCTCGATGCTGGCGCCGGCCAGAAGCCCGCCCTGCGCGAAGACAAAGGCGACGATGGGCCGTTGCGTCACGGTCGAATCCGCGCCGAGCTTCGCGCCCTTGTCGAGCACGGTCACCTCTGCGTCGACGCCCGCTTCCCAGCCATCGGAGCGGCGGAAGCGTTCGAGCGCGTCGCGGCTGAGGAAGAAGAGGGCGTGGCTCGATTCTTCGATGCCCGCCTGGAAGCCGACGGACGCACCGCCCACGGAGTAATACTGGGCTGTCGTGCCCCTGCCGTTGCCCGTGTTGAGGCGGAGGGCGCCTTCGCCGTACTTGGCGCCGACGATGAAGCCGCCTTTCACGATGTCGGGCATGACGAGGATGCCGTGGGCCTTGCCCGCCAGCTCGCGGGAGCCGGGGACGTCGCGGTAGAGCTTCTCGAGAGCGAGGTTGACGCGTGTTTCGATCACCGCGGCGTCTTCGGCCGCGGCGGGGACGGGGGCGAAGGCGGCGGGAAGGGCCACGGCCGCGCCGAGGGCGCTGGCGAGGACGGCGGCGGCGAGGGGATGGGCGCGGTTCATGGCGTTCTCCATGGTGCTGCTCGGGTCGCCTCATTACGACGACGCCCTCAATATCGGCGCGCCCGGGCGAGGTCACAAGCGCCGACTGCGCCTTGTGACCACGCCCTTGCCATTCGCCGCGCGCCGTGCACCTCCGTAGAAAGACAAAGGCGAGGAGACGCGAACCATGTCCACCGAGATCGAACCGTCGCTCAATGTGCTCGGCGATACGCTGGCCGACTGCAGCCATGCGCCGAAGACCGGGTTCTTCCGCAACGGATGCTGCGATACCGGGCCGCTCGACCGTGGGAGCCACACGGTCTGCGCCGTGATGACAGAGGCGTTCCTGGCGTTCTCGAAGTCGCGGGGGAACGATCTGAGCACCCCGCGCCCCGAATTCGGCTTCCAGGGCCTGAAGGACGGCGACCAGTGGTGCCTCTGCGCGGCGCGGTTTCTCGAGGCTTATGAGGCAGGCGTCGCCCCCCGCGTCTCGTTGCGGGCCACGCACCGCCGCGCACTCGATATCGTGCCGATGGAGGCGCTCCGCGAGCGGGCGCTGGAACGGAACTGAGCCTGCGCTTGCGCCGGGCCGAGCCGCTTATCCGCTAAATCCGAGGACGCGCGCGAGGGTGCCGAAGAAGTCGTACTCCTCCTTGCCGCCGCCTCCGCCTTGCGCGCTGCCGGCGTTGGCATCGGATCCTCCGCCGCCCTTTTGCGAAAAGTCGCCGGGGGCATCGACGAAGCGCTCATCCGCAACGCCGCGCTGGGCGCTGCCGCCGCCGGCCTTGGCCTGCTGGCGCTTTTTGTGCTCCTCGGCGATGCCGATCGTGCCCACGCCCGTCCCGTCGCCCCCGCCGGTCATGAACCCGCCGGGCCCGAAGGCGAGCAGCACGAAGATGATGGCGGCCAGCCCGCCGACGACCTTGATGACGTTCCCCATGACCCCTCCAGGACACTTGTCCGCCGCGCACCAAGAATAGCACGGCGGCGATGCGAGGAAACGGTCTCTCTCAGCCCGACGCAGCCTCGCCGCAGCTGCCGGGAGGCACGGGTACCTCAGCGAAGAGGTTTCCGGATTTGTCGATGAAGCTGTAGACAAAGGTCATCCCATGGCGGGAGAGCCATTCCAGCTCCTCATCGCTGCAGATCGACTGGTCCACGCTGTCATAGACCGATTGCTCCACGGCCTCGACGCCGATCTCGTCCTGTCCGATGGAGAGCGCGTAGAAGTAATGGAATGTCTGGTCCCGCGCCTCGACGCCGACAAGCCTGGTGATCTCGTTCGCCTGCTGCGGCAGCGTGGGGCGCAGCTGCGCCTCCAGCGCCTTCGCCCGCGTCTCCATCTGCCCGCGAATGGAGGCAGGCCCGCCCGTCAGCTCCTGATAGATCGGCCTGCCGAGCAGAACGAACAGGGCAAAGCCGAGGACGCCGGCGGCGATGAGTGAAATGCGGCCTAGCATGCGGCCTCCGTCAAACGAGCCTGCTTTGCTCCAGGGCCGCCCGCACGAAATCGGCGAAGAGCGGGTGCGGCTCGAAGGGTTTCGACTTCAGCTCCGGGTGGAACTGTACGCCAAAGAACCATGGATGATCGGGAATTTCCACGATCTCCGGCAGTCTGCCATCTGGGGACATCCCTGAGAAGGCCAGACCACTCGCCTCGAGCGCTTCGCGGTACTTCACATCCACCTCGTAGCGATGGCGGTGGCGCTCGCTGATGGCGACATTGCCGTAGATCTCCGCCACCTGACTGTCCGCGGTGAGGGCGGCGTTATAGGCGCCGAGGCGCATCGTGCCGCCCTTCGCGTCGGTCACCGCGCGCTTCACCGTGCGATTGCCCTCGAGCCATTCCTTGAGGTGGTAGACAACGGGTTCGAAGCGGCGCTTCTCGCCGGTCAGGCCCGCCTCATGGTCGAACTCCTCAGAGCCCGCGCCCTTCAGCCCGGCGACGTTTCGCGCCGTCTCGATGACCGCCAGCTGCATGCCGAGGCAGATGCCAAGGTAAGGCACGCTGCGGGTCCGCGCGAATTCGGCCGCCTTCACCATGCCTTCCGTGCCGCGCTCCCCGAACCCGCCGGGGACGATGATGCCGTGGAAGCCCTCCAGCGACGCAGCGGGGTTCTCCCGCTCGAAAATCTCGGCATCGAGCCATTCGGCCGTAACCTCCACGCGGTTGGCGATGCCGCCATGGGTGAGCGCTTCGGCGATGGACTTATAGGCGTCCTCAAGCTGGGTGTACTTGCCGACGACACCGATCCGCACCTCGCCATCCGGGTTGTGGATGGCATCGACCACGCCCTCCCACATCTCGAGCTTCGGGCGCGGCGCGGGGGTGATGCCGAAAGCGTCGAGCACCGCCTGGTCGAGCCCCACCTCATGGTAGGCGAGGGGCGCCTCGTAGATGCTCTTCAGGTCCATGGCCGGGATCACCGCATCGGCGCGCACATTGCAGAAGAGCGCGATCTTCTCGATCTCCTTCTCGGGGATCGGGTGCTCCGTGCGGCAGACCAGCACGTCCGGCGCGATGCCGATGGAGCGCAGCTCCTTCACCGAGTGCTGCGTCGGCTTGGTCTTGAGCTCGCCGCTGGCCTTCACGAAGGGCAGCAAGGTGAGGTGCATGAAGATCGCCTGGCCGCGCTCCCGCTCCTGCGCGAACTGGCGGATAGCCTCGAAAAAGGGCAGCCCCTCGATATCGCCGACCGTGCCGCCGATCTCGCAGAGCATGAAGTCGACCTCATCCTCCCCGATGGCGAGCCAGTCCTTTATCTCATTCGTGACGTGGGGGATGACCTGGATCGTCTTGCCGAGATAGTCGCCCCGCCGCTCCTTCTCGAGCACCTGGGAGTAGATGCGGCCTGAGCTCACGCTGTCGGTCGAGCGTGCGGCGACGCCGGTGAAGCGCTCATAGTGGCCGAGGTCGAGATCCGTCTCCGCCCCGTCGTCGGTCACGAAGACCTCGCCGTGCTCGAACGGGCTCATCGTGCCTGGGTCAACGTTGAGATAGGGGTCCAGCTTGCGCAGCCTGACCGTGTAGCCGCGGGCCTGGAGCAGCGCGCCGAGCGCCGCCGCCGTGAGCCCCTTGCCGAGCGAGGAAACCACGCCGCCCGTAATGAAAATATATCGTGCCATGCCCGCTGCCCCCGCAGATTTCGTGCATCCCTCAGCCGGGGACGCATCATGTACCACGGGAGTATGTGTCTACGGGATTCCCTGCCGCGGGGCAAGCGAGCGGAGCGGATGGATGCAGGCTGCAACCCGGATTTGCCGTTCGCGTCCCGGGCTCGACCCGGGACGCCCTCAACCTCGACTGTGGCGCGGTGATGGACGCGATCAGAAATCGTCGCCCAGGCGCCAGTTCATTTCGGGCAGTTCCTCCACGATCTCGAAGCTGAGCGTGTGGCTGAAGCTGCGACCGTAGCGGTCGACCGTGGCGACCTCCAGGGTGTGCACGCCGGCGGGCAGGGCGGCCGGCAGGTCCACGCGCCACAGATGGGAGGAGCCGCGGGTGAGCATCCAGGGCTGGAAGGGGCCGGCAACATCGCTGGCCCAGCTTGTGCCCTTCCAGGTCTGGTAGCCCGCTGTCTCGTCCCCGCCCACGGCAGAGCGGAACGTCTGGCGGCCCTGGGTGGCCTGTTTGGCCAGCGCCAGCGGGTCCGCGTGCTCGGGGCCTTTGAGCGCTGGCTCGCCCTCCGCCTTCTGGGTGCGGGTGGCGGGCATCGGCGCGCCGCCATTGATGCTGACCGTCACCACCGACTGATCCGACCCGTTCCAGACGTTCACGGCCACCCAGGTACCGCCCTCAAGGTCCTCACGGGTGATCATGTTCATGTCGCCGAGATCGTTGATCGTCACCGGCGGTATCACGTCCGTGGGTACCGGATAGGCGTCCGCATAGGCGAAGAGCTTGGTCGCCCAGTCCCGGAACCGCGGGGTGTTGAAGGAGGCGTGGAGTTGCTCGTCTTCCCCACGGCCGAAGGCGCGGTAGGTGTCGACGTAGTTCGCCCCGTCGAAGCGCAGCACGTAATAGCCGCGCGGGCTGCCGAGGCGCTGCGTGCCGTGGGGCACGCCCGCGTCGTTGAGATCGCCGGCCCACCAGGAGCCGGAGAGCCCGCCGGTGATGATCTGGTGGAAGGCGGCGGGGCCGGTGCCGGTCGCCTCCTGCCAGCCCGCGTAGTGCTCGCCAGGCAGGATCTGCTCGGTGGTGTGAGTATGGCCGGCGAGGCCGAGGGCCGGGCGGTCCCCGATGATGTCGTAGAGCTCCTTGAGGTTGTCCGTCTGGTGCTTCTGCGCGGTGTGATCGGTGAAGGTCACGAAGGGGATATGCGCGTTGAGTACGATCAGCCGGTCCTCGGGCACCTGGGCAAGGTCCGCCCGCAGCCATGCGAGCTGCCGGTCGCTGATAACGCCGTTGTAGCTGGGTTTAGCGCCTGGCTCGCAGAACGGGTGGTCGTCGACGCCGTTGCAGGGGTAGCGCACATTGTCGAGCACCACGAAGTGCACCTTGCCGATGTCGAAGGAGTAGTACTCCGGGCCCCACTCACGGCGGAACGTGTCGAAGCTGTGCTGGTCGGTCTCCGCGTCGAAGTCGAGGTCGTGGTTGCCGGCCACGAAGTATTGCGGCACGCCGCCCTGTGCGATGATCGACCTGAAGCGCGGGTAGAGGGAAAGGTCGTCCCCCATCACATCGCCCTCGAATATCAGGCATTCCGTGGCGCTGTTGTCCCGCGCGGCGAGCATCGCGCCGGCGGTTTCGCGCACATAGCCGATCTCGCGGTTCGAATAGGGCTGGGCATCGCCGAAGATCAGGCATTCGAACTGGTCGGTGACATCATCGGCGACGAGCGGGAAGTTGATCGCTTCGGGGAGCGGCCCCGTGGGCGCGATCCCGCCGAAGCGGAGCGGCGGGGAGCCCGCTTCCTTGTGGACATAGGCAAACTGCGGGACGAGATCGGCGGAGACGGGCGTGGCGTAGCCGGCCGGTTTGGTGACAAAGAGGTTCATGTCGCCGTAGGCGGGGAGCGTGTAGGTGCCGTCCTCGTCCGTCACCGCCACTTCGCGGCCGTTCGAGACCATGACGCCGGGGATGCCGGGCTCGCCCGTATCCAGCTTGCTGTTGCGGTTGAGGTCCTCGAACACCGTGCCACGGGCCGTGTCACCCCCCGCAGCGCCTTTGGCCTCGACGCTGCCGAGATAGGCGATGTCCTTCGCGTCGGCACTGGTTGCGAGGAGAAGCGCCGGCAGGGCGGCAGTGGAGACAAGCAGCCTCGCGAGGCAGGGTATGGCGGACATCGGTGCATCTCCCGTCTTGGTTGCGTGCCGGGAAGAGCGTCGGCCCGCGCGATGATGCTGCGATGATGGCCGTGTCAACTTTCGATGTCATCGGGTGTCAATCTCACCCGTATCCGTCATCCGTCCGTATCGCCCCCCGTGGAGCCCAGCAGCCGGTTGCGGCGGCGTTCGGCGTGGATGAGCCAGAGGTTGCGGCCGTAGATGAAGAAGCCGAGGGACTGGCCGAGGATGAAGACCGGGTCCGCCCGCCAGATGGCATAGGCGAGGAGGACCGCGGCGCCGCCGATGGAGAAGTACCAGAAGGCAACAGGTACGACCGAGCGCTTCGCCTTCTCCGACGCGATCCACTGCACGAGAAAGCGCATCATGAAGAGCGCCTGGCCGCCCAGGCCCACGAGGATCCAGGCAAGCTCGTAGCCGCTCTCGGCCCCGAGGGCGTTGGCGAGCCAGCTCATCGGTCTGCATGCCCCGCGGGGGCGTCGCGATGGGTGACCTCGGCGAGGCGGCGGCGGCGGATCAGCCACCACACGCCGAAGAGATCGGTCACGCCCACGATGGCGCGGCCGAAATTCGTGTATTTCGAGCTGCCGGCCTCGCGCGCGCGGTGGCTGACATCGACGAGTGCCACGCGGTACCCCTCCCGCTTCACGAGGGCGGGGAGGTAGCGGTGGAGGTGGTCGAAGAACGGCAGCTGCAGGAACAGCGCCTTGGGAAATGCCTTGAGCCCGCAGCCGGTGTCCCGCGTCTCGTCCCGCAAAAGGCGGGCCCGTAGGGCGTTGGCCGCGCGCGAGGCGAGGCGCTTGGAGGCCGTGTCCTGCCGGTCCACGCGCTGCCCGGCGACGAGGCCGAGACGCGGGTCCGCATCGGCGGCGATGAGGGCCGCGACGAGCTTCGGGATCTCCGCGGGCGGGTTCTGACCGTCACCGTCGATGGTGCAGACAATCGGGGCTGCGGCGGCCATCACGCCCGAGCGTACGGCGGCGGACTGGCCGGAGGGCCTGGCGTGGCGGAGCTCTCGCAGCCATGGGTGGCGCTTGCGGGCCTCGGCGATGGCGGCGGCGGTTCCGTCCGTCGAGCCGTCATTCACGAAGACCGCCTCGAAAGGGGCGAGATGGGCGCAGGCCTCGGCGATCTCGTCCGCCATGCGGGCGACGTTCTCCGCCTCGTTGAGCATCGGCGCCACGACGGTGAAGCGCGGTCCTTCGCTCATGCCTGCGCCCCTCCCTCGGCTCGTGCAGTGAATTCTTCCCGAAGGCGCCCTATAGGCGCCACGCACGGGCTTGGCCAGAGAACGGGCCTCAGCGGGGCGTGCAGGCGGCGAAGCGGGGCTCGTCCAGCGTCATCAGCGTCACGGTCTCGGTGCGCCCGCGGTTGTAGTTGAAGTAGCTGTGGCTGCCGCGGGGGATGAGGGGGCGGGTATCCTCGCCGCGTGCGTTGGCGAGGCTGCCGGCGGAGCGGCCTTCGAGGAGGAGGAGGGTGCCCGGCTCGTCCGCCAGTGCCCGTGCGGCCTCCTCAGGCTTCGCGAGAACCGTGTCCGTGCCCATGCGGAAGACCAGAGAGGGTTCGCGATAGCCGAGGGAGACCACCGGGCCTGCCGCACAGGCCCGCCACGGCTCGGCGAGGGCGACGAGGTGGGGTGTTGCGAAGGCGGTGCTGAGCGCTGGCAGGCCGAACTGCAGGACCGCGAGGAAGATGGCGAGGGCCGAAGCGATGCTGGCCCCGGCCTGGCCTTTGAGGTTGCCCTCCAGCGCTGCGCTCGCGGCGGCGAGGGCGAGGAGCGCGCCGAGAATGCCGAAGAGCGCGGCCAACGGCGCGGGCCAGCCTTCCAGTACGACCGGCAGCGCCACGGCGGCGAGGCCGAGCACCACGCCGGGCAGGGCCGTGAGCACCGCGGAGAGGCGGCGCATCCAGCGTTCCGGGGGCGCGAGGCCGAGCGTGATGTACCAGGCGATGAGGCCCGCCAGCGCCGGGTAAAGCGGCAGGACGTAGTGGGGCAGCTTCGTCGGCACGAGTTCCAGCACCAGCCAGAAGGGCAGCACCCAGCAGGCAACGAAGACGATGGGCAGCCGTGTCTGCCAGCGGTTGCGTGCGGCATAGGCTAGGCCGAGGGCACCGGGCAGGAACGCGGCCCAAGGCCAGAAGGTGCCCCAGACGATGGCGCTGTAGAGCCCGGGCGGGCCCCAGTGCTTCTCCTGCCCCTCCGCCACCTTGCCGAGGAGATCGCGCCCCACGGCCTCCTCGAAGAACGCACCGTCCGAGATCACCCAGATGGCGGAGAGCCAGGGGGCGACCAGCGCCGCCGTCAGCACAAGGCCGGGCAGCAGGCGGAGGGGCGCGAGGCTTGGCAAGGGTGCCTTCTGCAGGCGCCGCGCGACGAGGAACGCAATGAGGGCCAGCGCCGCGATGGTTGGGATGACCGGGCCCTTCAGTAGCGTCGCCGCCGCCATCGCGAGCCAGAATACCAACCAGACGAAGCGCCCCGCCGTCTCGGAGCAGATGCGTGCCAGCGCGCCCATGGCCAGCACGGCGGTGAGGGCCATGGCGGCGTCCGTCTTCGCGATCGTTGCCTCCGCCGCAGCGAGCACGATGGTGCCGAAGACGATGCCGCTGAGCACCGCTGCCTCCGGTCGCAGGAGCGGGCGCACCGCCCAGACCGTGGCCATGGCCGCCAGCACGATGCCGAGGAGGGAGGGGATGCGATAGGACCAGATGGGTGCCTCGGCGCCGCCCGCGGGCAGCGTGCTCGCCGCCTGCAGCCAGTAGATGCCGATGGGCTTCTTCCAGCGGGGCGCATCCTGGAAGCGGATGTCGACGTAATCGCCCGTTTCCACCATCTGCTTCGTGGCTTGCACGAAGCGGCCCTCGTCCCGGTCGGTCACGGGCAGTGTGGCGGTGCCGGGCAGCGCGGTGGCAAGGGCAACGAGGCCCGCGATGGCCGGGCCGCGCCGGGGCCTTGCCGCGCTCCAGGCAAGGAGGTTGCCGAGCAGGAGGCCGAAGAGCTGCCCAATGCGCTCGAGCATGCCGCCGAGGGCCGTCATGGGCGCGCCCGTGGCCCCTGCCGGTGCGCAGGCGCGCCGGGCAAGGCTCAGTCCGCCGCGGGCGGGGTAGCCGGCGGCAGGAGGGAGCCGGCGCCAAGCGGGTCGGCACCGCCATCGGACGGGCCGGGGAGGGGGATCTCGATCTCGTCCGCTGGGATGGTGAAGTTGTCGGTCACCGAGCCGCCGCCGCGCCCGCCCGCAAGAATGGTGAGCGTGATCGATGTGCAGATGAACGCGATCGCGAGGCCCCAGGTCACCTTGCTGAGCGCGGAGGCCGCGCCGCGCTGCGAGACAAGCCCGCCGCCCCCGCCGCCGATGCCGAGCGCGCCACCCTCGGAACGCTGCAGCAGCACGACTGCGATGAGGCAGAGCGCGATGATCAGGTGGACGACGAGAACGACGCTCTCCATGGAGCCTCCGCAAGCTTCGCTTTCAAGCCGCGCCTAATAGCGCCGCCTCGCCGTTCTGTCGAGAGAGGCCGGGCGTGAGGGGGCGCGCGTCATGCTGCGGAGATGCCACCGTTCACGCTGATCGCCTGGCCGGTGATGCGCCGCGCGGCGGGAGAGGCGAGGAAGAGCGCGAGGGCGGCGAGGTCCGACGCCTCCGTGGGGCCGAGGGCCGCGAGCGGGCGGGCCTTGGCGAAGAGCTTGGCGGAGAAGCGCCCTTCCTCCATCAGCCGGTCGGTTAGCGGGGTGCCTTCGACCAGCGAGGGCGTGATCACGTTGGCGCGCACGCCGTTGCGCTTCGCCTCCATCGCCAGCGTGCGGGTGAACTGGATGATCGCCGCCATGCCGGCGCCGATGACCGCTTCGCCGGGGGTCGCGACCTTGCCGGCGTCCGAGGCGACGCTGATGATGGCGCCGCGTCCTTCGGCCATCATGCCCGGCAGGACCGCGCGCGCGGCATAGAGGAAGGGTGCAAGGTCCTGCGTGAGCCCCGTGCGAATATCATCGAGGCTTTGACGGAATAGGAGCTCGGGGAGGCGTGCGCCGCCGGTGCTGATGACGAGGGTATCGATCCGGGAGAAGCGCGCCGTCGTCTCCTCCACCATCGTCTCGACAGACGCGGGGTCGGCGGCATCGCAACGAATGTAAGTCGCGCCGATCGCCGCGGCTGCTGCTTCACCGCGTGTAGCGTCCCGGCCGGCGATGGCGACGGTTGCGCCGCTTCCCTTGAAGCTGCGCGCGGTCTCCAGGCCGATGCCCGATGTGCCGCCGAGAAGGAGCACGACCTGCTCCTTAACGGGTCTCGGTTCGACACCCGACGCTGATGTATCGCTCACGCTGCCGTTCTCCGCACCATTTGCCTTGGTGCTGAGGATGGCGCAGGGCGGCAGGCCCACACAAGATAAGGGCCGCAGTTATCCTGCGGCCCGTGCGAGCACCGAGATGCTTAAGTCGCGTGGTCAGTCGACCTCGACCGCCGTGCCGATGCGCAGCCCCCGGCTCGACACGCTGAAGAAGCTCATCCGACGCAGGTCCCGGATCAGCCAGAGCGGGTGCTCGGGCTCGGGGTTGGGAAGGATGATCGAGCGCGAGTAGCAGGCGTTGAACGACCAGCCCGGGCGTTGCGACACGAGCCGGATATCCCGCTCCTGCCGCCGGCGGGCGAGCATCGCCATCTCGGCCGCGCCCTTCTTCTTCGCAAGCCGGCAGGCCCGGTCGAAGAGCTGACGCCCGATGAACCGGTTCTGATACTCCGGCTCCACCGTGATGGCGCATTCCGCCCGTTCGCCACGATAGCCAATTTCGACGCTGCCGCGCAGTTCGCCATCGACGAACCAGCCGATCACATCGTTGTAGGAGGATGTCCGCGCCCAGCGGACCAGAGCCTCATCCGACATATCGCTGCCGAAACGCGAGACAATCGCCCTGTCGTCGAGCCGACGGACATGACGCAGAAGAATGTCCCACTCCGCGTCGGGAAGAACGCGGAAAGAACCTTTCTTCGTGAACAACCAACCGAACATGTTGCTTCTCCAGCACACAACCTACGGGTGTATATGACGGAGGAGTTTCAGCGAGTCTAGTGAAAACCCTCACAATCGTCCGCAAAAACACGGCATGCAGCACGATATATTGAGGAATAGCGGGCGCTTAGCGCATCTTGTGGTGTCGTATACGTCAGGCGTCCACATCGTCCACATCTGCCTGCCCGCTGAGCACGCGGCGGACGATGCTCCAGGAGAGTCCGATTCCCAATACCAACCCGCAGGCGATCAGCGCGAGCCAGGCGATGGGCGCGCCATCGGTCAGCGTGAGGTCGACGATGCCGTAGTAGGTGAGTGTCCAGACGGATGCCGCGAGCAGGGCGAAGATCAGCGCCATGCCGGGAACGCCTATGGAGCGCAGGGTGGCGCGCAGGAAGATTACGTAGAGGATCACCAGCACCACGCCCCCCAGGGCCTTCGGCGGCAGGTTCGTATCGAAGCCCTCCAGGACCCAATGCACATAGGAGAGGCCCGAGGGGTTCCAGGTCAGGATCACGAGAAGGATTGCTGCGGCGCAGCGGAGCGCGATATCAGAAAAGCCGATCCTGCGTGCCATGCCCGTCTCCCTGAGCCGCCGGTGCCCGCCGCTTCTCTAGCGGAGGGCGGGCGCGGTTGCCAGCGGGGAAGGGCGCGCGCCCGAGCGAGGGGGAGGGGCGATGGAGTTGAACCTTATCGTTGGGCAGACGGTCTTCGTCTGGCTTATCGCGCTCTGGATCCTGCTGGGCGCGCTCGAGAACATCCGGAACCCCAAGGTGAACCGGGACAGCGTGGCCGAGGTGATGGACATGTCCCGGATGGCCGCGATCTATCCCGCTTTCCACGAGGTCTTCCGCGGCAACCGCGTGACCGACCCAAAGCTGCACGCGCTGGCCTTTCGCATCATCGTGTGGGGGGAAAGCATCGTCGCCGGTCTGCTGGTCCTGGCTGCTTTGTGGCTCACCGCCGCCTGCCTCGGGATTGCAGCGCCGGAAGGGGCCCGCGTGCTCGCGGCCTGGGGAGCCATCGGTTTCACGCTCGTCTGGGGGCTCTTCCTCGTTGGAGGGCAGTGGTTTCACTACTGGTGCGGCTACGAGGGGGCGCAGGCGACGCATTTCATGGCGGCGATCTGGGGCATGCTGACTTTCGCGATCCTCCACCTCTGAGGCGGCGGTTACGCCAGCGGGCCGGTTTGCCATAGCCGCACCCGCAACCCGCCATGGGGCACGGGCGGCCCGGGGTCCCGGAAGGGTAGGCCGGTGGCGCGCGCCAGCCCGTCCTCGCTGGTGACGAGGGCTGCGCGCCAGCCGCCGAACCGCTCCCGCATCACGCGCCCGAAGGTTGCGTAGAGCGGGCCGAGGGAGGGGCCCTCGCCCACGCGAGCCCCGTAGGGTGGGTTGGCGATGACGAGGCCGGGCTCGAGACCGGGCGGCGGGGCGGCATCGCTGATCGCGTGGCAGGCGAAGGAGGCGAGGGCACCGAGCCCGGCGCGGCCGGCGTTCTCCGTTGCCATGCGCACGACGCCCGCATCACGGTCGGCGCCGAAATAGCGTGCCGGCCCGTCGAGCCCTCCGGCCGGCAGGCGGCGCAGGGCCCGGAACGCGTCGGCATCGTGGCCTGCGAGCGCTTCGAAGGCGAAGGAGCGCGTGGCGCCCGCCTGTAGACCCGCCGCAAGCGCCGCAGCCTCGAGCACGAACGTGCCGGAGCCGCAGAAGGGATCCAGCACCGGCTCCTGCCCGTCGAACCCGGCCGCCCTCAGGAAGAGCGCCGCCATGCTCTCGCGCATCGGCGCCTTGCCCACGGCTTCCTTGTAGCCGCGCTGGTAGAGCGGCGCGCCGGAGCTATCGAGGCTGAGGGTGCAGAGATCATCGTCGAGCTTGAGGCGGAGCCCCAGCGTCCCCTCCGCCCGCGTCTTCACCGTCTCCGCCGCAACGGCATCCGACAGCGCGCGCGAAAGGCGCTCGGCCGCCGCGCCCGCATGGTAGATACGGGAGCGGCGGCACTGCGCCTCGATATGGATCGCGGTGCCCCGCGGGATCAGGCCGCTCCAGTCGAGCCTCCGGAGCCGTTTGTCGAGCTGCGCGAGGTGGAGGGCGCGAAAGCTGGCAAGCGCCACCATCACGCGCACGGCGCCCCGAAGCTCGAGATTGGCGCGCCAGACCGCCCGCCAGTCCCCCACCGCCTCGACCCCGCCGGGTGCGAGCCGGACATCGTCGAGCCCCAGCGCTTTCGCCTCGTCGAAGAGCTGCGGCTCAAGGCCCGGTGGGCAGACGAGGAAGAGCGCGAAAGGTGGCGCGAAGGCGGAGGCGCTGGTTGCGGTCGGAGGTGACATCGGTTCTTCGGTACGTGTTCGGCCCGCTCGTCGCCAGCGGCTCGCGCCGTTTTGGGCCAGGCTGCACGGCTCTGAGGGCCATTTCCCCGCATCTCCTCGCCCTGCCCATCGTGGGGACGCATTTCTTCCACACTTACCGAGCACGGTGCACGCATTGCGACGGAGGGTGGCGTGCGCGAGTTTTCGGTCGTCGGCAAGGTAGCGACGCTGTTTCTGGGGCTGAGCTTTATCGGCTTCTGCGTGGTGCTGTGGAGCCTCTACGGGGAGGTCGAGACCTTCACGGCCGACGTGATGCGCCCTGCTACCGGGACACAGCACGAAACCCTGAACATGGGCTATGTCGCCCCGGAAGTGATCGTCGAAGAAGCGCCGGTGAAGCACCATGTGGCGCGCACCTTCGGCTCAACGGTCGCCCCCGTCGTCGTCGTGCTGCCGACTGCGCTCAATCTCCGCTCCGGTCCTTCGATCCACGCACCCAAAATCGGTGCGGTCGCCCGTGGCACACGGCTTGAGTTCCTGCGCCAGACAAGCGGTCCCTGGCTGCGGGTGCGGGACACGGATGGCGGGGTTGCGGGCTGGGTCTACGGCAAGTTCGTCGCTGGCGGACATACCATCCGCTAAGGTCAAGCGGGAGGGGCGAAGACCGTGATGGCGCCCGGCGCCACGCGGAAATGCGCGGGTGTCTTGCCGATGATCTCACCATCCGCATTGATCGAGCGCGGCCGCCGGGTGCGGATGAGGAAGGACTGGCCCTTCGCCGTCCGCACCTCGCGCCAGAGGCCCTGGCGGCCGGACTGAAAAGCGCCTGCAAGAAGGGCGAGGCGGAGCACGCCCTTCATCTCGAGACTGTAGAGATCGAGCGTTGCGTCGTCGATCTCCGCCTCGTGCTCCACCACCATGCCGCCGCCATAGTGCCGCCCGTTGCCGACGGCCACCTGGTAGGTGCGCACCTTCTGCCAGTCGCCGTGCTCATCCTCCGCGATCCAGGCACTGAAGGGACGCGCCCGCGTGACCACCCGCAGCCCTGCCAGCACGTAGGAGAGGCGGCCCCAACGGCGCTTGAGGTCCGGTGTCAGCGCGTCGGCGAGGGCGACGGAGAGGCCGATGGAGGCGACGTTGAAGAAGGGGTGATCGTTCACATAGCCAAGATCGATCCGCCGCCTGTGCCCTGCCAGCAGAACCTCGGCCGCGCGTGCGGGATCGGTGGGAATGCGCAGCGTTCGGGCAAGGTCGTTGGCGGTGCCGAGCGGCAGGATCGCGAGCGGCAGGCCCGTGTCCACGATCCCGGGTGCGGCCGCATTCAGCGTCCCGTCCCCGCCGCCCACCATGATCGCATCCGCTTCGCCGGCGCGGCGCAGGATATCCGCGCCCATCTCACCTGGGGAGCCGGCGGTCTCGACGAAGACATCGACGCCCGCTTTCTCCAGCCGCTCAATTGCCGGCGCCACACCCTGCCCACGAGCCCGGGCGTGGCGGTTCACCAGCAGCATCACTCGCTTCGGGGGCGCAGCTTCCTGCGTGGCTGGCGATGTCTTTCCCTCAAGGCGTTGCATGAACCGCTCCGTACAGCTTCGCCGGATAGATAGAGCGCAGGGGTTGCTGCGCCCTTCCATCGGTCGTGCTCGGAGTGTTTTGCTGAGGCCTCAGTTGACGTTGGCGAGGATCACGCCGCCGTCATTATGGATCGACCCGTTGCCGTCACGCCGGCGGTCGGAAACACCATCGCCATCATCGTCGATGTAGCAGGTGCCGCCGCTGTTGCAGGCTTCGGTGGAGGTGTCATCGCTCGGTTCGTCATCGAGGGGGGCGTCAACGGTCGTCGTGCTGTCGTCGCCGCTATCGCTGTCATCGACCGTGTCAGCGTCGTCTCCCGCGTCTTCTTCGCCACCGCCGCCAGTGCTGCGACCGGTAGGCGTCTCGACATCGAGCGAGGCGAGCAGTTCCTCCTCGATCTCGTCTACGACGAATTCCACCTCGTCCACGATGAGGCCGATGGTCCCGACGCTCACCATCATGACACCGGCCGCGAGGGCCACCCAGTCAATGGTCACGGCGCCGTCGTCATTCGTTAGAAAGCGAGTCATTAGAACTGCCCCCTGGATTCCCCTAGTGCGATGATTGCACAATAATGAGGGGCATGCACGAATTGTGGATGTCTCAACGCGCCGTGCCGTTATTGCATGCATTAATTGGATCGTATCGCTGTGATGCGCTTAACCTCTGCAAACTCGCCGCCGCTCCTGCATGCATTAACGCCATCATTTTGAACGGCCATTTCGCTGGCGCTGTGGGTTCAGAATTACTGACATCGGATTTCTCATTATTCGGAGCAAGTTACCGCGCATTCCCCACGTCCACCGCATGTCTGGTAACCGCTCGATGAACAGAAAAGGCCCGCCGGTTGATCCGGCGGGCCCGTCGTCGTCTCCAGCCCGCTGGCTGGAGCGCTAGCGTCCGGTGAAGGGACGCTGTGTTCAGTTCTTGGACTTGTCGACCATCTTGCCGGCTTCGATCCAGGGCATCATGCCGCGGAGCTTGGCGCCGACTTCCTCGATCTGGTGCGCGTCGTTGTTGCGGCGGGTGGCCTTGAACGAGGGCTGGCCCGCCTTGCACTCCATCATCCAGTCGCGGACGAAGCGGCCGTACTGGATGTCCTCCAGCACCTCCTTCATGCGCTTCTTCGTCTCGTCATAGGGCAGGATGCGCGGGCCGGAGACATACTCGCCGAACTCCGCGGTGTTGGAGATCGAGTAGTTCATGTTCGCGATGCCGCCCTCGTAGATGAGGTCGACGATAAGCTTCACCTCGTGGAGGCACTCGAAATACGCCATCTCGGGCGCGTAGCCGGCCTCGACCAGTGTCTCGAAGCCCATGCGGATGAGCTCGACGAGACCGCCGCAGAGCACCGCCTGCTCGCCGAAGAGATCGGTCTCGCACTCTTCCTTGAAGGTCGTCTCGATAATGCCCGAGCGCCCGCCGCCGATGGCCGAGCAGTAGGAGAGGCCGATCTCGAGCGCCTTGCCCGAGGCGTCATGGTCGACCGCCACGAGGCACGGCACGCCGCCGCCCTTCACGAACTCGCCGCGCACGGTGTGGCCCGGGCCCTTCGGTGCCATCATCAGCACGTCGACGCCCGCCTTCGGCTCGATCAGCTTGAAGTGGATGTTGAGGCCGTGGGCGAAGGCGATGGCAGCACCCTCACGGATGTTGTCGTGGATGTGCGCGTAGTAGGTATCCGCCTGAAGCTCATCGGGCATGCACATCATAATGAGGTCGGCCCAGCCCGCAGCCTCGGCGATGCCCATCACCTTGAGGCCCGCAGCTTCGGCCTTGGCAGCCGAGGAGGAGCCGGGGCGGAGCGCCACGGCAAGGTTTCCGAGACCGCTGTCGTTCAGGTTCTGGGCATGGGCGTGGCCCTGGGAGCCGTAACCCACGATGGCGACCTTGCGGTCCTTGATCAGGCTGATGTCGCAGTCGCGATCGTAATAGACGCGCATGTCCCTCGGTTCCTTTCTTGTGGCAAAGGCGCCGGCCGCGTGCTGTTCGTTGCGGGGCGCCCGGGTGCGGATTGCTGGCGCGCGCCCTAACGCGGGCGGCGCCGGGTGTCCAGAGCGGGGCGGTCGCTTGGCGCTGGGCAGCGTCAGCCGCCGGCGGTGCCTGCCTGCTGCTGCTGGGCCTGCTGGAGCCAGACCTCCCAGAACTTCCGGGTACAGATGTTCTGCGCCACGGTCGCCTCCGCATCCGGTGCGAGACCGGAGGCGACGAGCGCCTGGGTTGCCTGGAAAGCGAGGTAGCGGGGCATTTCGGCCAGCAGGATGCCCTGGTTCGCCTGCACATGGCTGAAGACGGGGCTGCCCGGCGGGAAGCGGAAGCTCGGCCGGTTCTCGATCCCGCAGGTGCCCTCGCGGCTGCCCGTGGGCTCGGGGCGGATGACCACGGCCTGGTCATTGCCCGGGTTGCCGTCGAGCGCGCCGTCGATGGCGAAGATCACCGCATCGGGCCCGCCGCCACCATCCTGCACGGCGAGATAGATCGAGGGCACGTCGCCCGGCTGGTATTGCGGGCCAGTGTAGCCGCGAGCGGCGGGGGCGCCCGCCTCGGCGCCGGGCAGGGTCAGTTCGGGCGTGCCCGCCTCGGCCGCCGCCGGCGCTTCGGAGGTACTGCCGGCCGCGGGGGCATCGCCCGTCGCGCCCTCTTCGGCGCAAGCGGCGAGGAGGAGGAGCAGGGCGGGTGCCGCGGCAAGGCGGAGGATCCGGGTCATGCCAGCGCCTCCGGCCCGCGCATCACGGCGGCCACGCCCGTGCGCGCCACCTCCACAAGGCCGAGGGGCCGCATCAGCTCCACGAAAGCGTCGATCTGCTCCGAAGTGTTGGCGACTTCGAAGACACAGCTTTCCAGCGTCACGTCCACAACGCGGGCATTCATGATGTCTGCCATCCTGAGGGCCTCCACTCGCTTTTCCCCCTCGCTCACGACCTTCACGAGCGCGAGTTCCCGCTCGAGATGGGCGCCCAGCACCGTGAGGTCCGAGACCCCGTGCACCGGCACCATGCGCTCGAGCTGCGCCTTGATCTGCTCGATCACCGCGGGCGTTCCCGTAGTGACGATGGTGATACGCGAGAGATGCCCGGCATGGTCGGTCTCCGCAACAGTAAGGCTCTCGATATTGTATCCGCGTCCCGAGAAGAGACCGATCACACGTGCGAGAACGCCCGGCTCGTTGTCCACCAGCACCGAGAGCG
>JBCBEP010000051.1:0-24579 GCA_038528605.1 Pseudomonadota bacterium | reverse complement strand
GCTTCCTTCCGGACCTGACCGGGTTGGCGAGGTGCCTGCCCGCGCCAACCTCTCGCGTGGAGAGATAGCAAGCGCCGCCGGCGGGCTCAAGGGGCGGCACGCGACCAGCCGTGCCCTTGCCTCACAACCAACGCTCTGCCATCACGCCCCTGCCCGCCAAAACCGCGGTTAGCTCGCCGAGGTTCCTCCATGTCGCATCTAGACCGGATCACCTTCGCCCGGCCGGGGAACCTGTTGGACCGTGCAGGCCACTTGCGCCCGAAAGCCGCTGAGCTGATGGCCGCGGGCAACGGTGCAGGCCATGCCTTCGCCGACGGGCGCGTGGCCGTCGATCTCGACGGGGCGAAGCGCCTCCGCCGCTTCCCGCCAGGGGTGCTGGCAGCAGCAGCGCCGGAAGCGCCCGTCTTCCTCGGCACAATCGAGGGCGAGCCGCGCTTCGCGGCAGACCTTACCGGCCTCGATGAGGCGACACTGGCAGGCATGCTGGGGCCCGACGCAAAGTTCATCGATCTCCGCTCGATCAGCGCAGAGCTTTCAGCGACGGAAGCCGCCATCGCCGCCACGGGGAAGGCCCTTCTGGGCTGGCATAGCACGCACCGCTTCTGCGCGCGCTGCGGTGCGGCAAGCATCGTGGCGGATGCCGGGTGGCGCCGGCACTGCCCGGCCTGCGGCGCGCAGCACTTTCCGCGCGTCGACCCCGTTGTGATCATGCTCGTGCTGCTGGGAGACCGGGTCCTGCTCGGGCGTCAGCAATCCTGGCCGCCGGGTCTTTCCTCATTGTTGGCGGGCTTCGTCGAGCCCGGAGAGACGCCGGAGGAGGCCGTGCGCCGGGAGGTGATGGAGGAGGCTGCGGTGCCTGTTGGCCGCGTCCGATACCTCGCCACGCAACCCTGGCCCTTCCCCTCCACCCTGATGATCGGCTGCATCGCCGAAGCCCTGGATGAGCCCATCACCGTAGATCCGACCGAACTGGAGAGTGCTGCCTGGGTTAGCAAGGCCGACATGGCCGAGGCCCTCCAGGGCAATCACCCGCATATCGGCGCGCCCCGGGTCGACGCGATCGCCCGCAGCATCCTGGCCGCCTGGGTCGACGGAGAGATCGAGGGGTTCTAGCGCGCACCCTTTCGAAGGCGCCCTGACGACCTACTTCTGCGGCGCGGCACGCTCCCTGCCGCGCGGCCGGCCATGAGAGGCGACGCCATGATGCATCCGCCATCCGACACCGCAGCGCTCCGGAAGGCGCTCGGCGCGTTCGCGACCGGCGTCACGATCGTCACCACCTGCGAAAGGGACGCAGGCGCCGGGCTGGCAGCCCCAGTCGGCTTCACCGCCAACAGCTTCACCTCCGTATCGCTGACGCCGCCGATCCTGCTCGTCTGCCTCGCCCACACGGCTGCGAGCTACGAGCTTTTCTGCGCGTCCGACACCTTTGCCGTGAACGTGCTCGCCGCCGACCAGCAGGAGACCGCGAAGGTCTTTGCCACCCGCGGGGCGGACAAATTCGCGAATGTCGCCTGGCATGCCGGCGAGCGGGGCGCACCGCTTATCGACGGGTCCCTGGCCCGGTTCGACTGTGCAATCCATGAGCGGGTCACCGCGGGCGATCACGATATTCTGCTGGGCCGCGTGCTGGCCTTCTCGCGCCATGAGGGTCCGGCGCTGGTCTACCACGCCGGCAGTTTCGCGACCCTCGGCTGAGGTCGGGTCAGGCGCGTTCCGCCGCCGCGCGGCCCGTCACCTGCGCGTAGGCGGCGTTCACCGCGGCAAGCCGACGCTCCGCAAGCGCCCGCGCCTCGGCCGGCACGCCGCGCGCCACGAGTGCATCCGGATGCAGGCGCCGCACCAGTTTCCGGTAGTGATGCCGAAGGGCTTCTTCCTCGGTTCCGGGCACCAGCCCGAGCACAGCCCAGGGATCCTCCTCCCCCGGCAAGTGCCGCGCGCGCATGCTTCGGAAGGACTGCTCGGGCACACCGAAGATGCGGGCGACTTCTTCGAGGAACGCCGCCTCACCCGGGTGATAGGCGCCGTCGGCCCCCGCGATGTAGACCAACCCTTCGAGAAGGTCCTCGAGCATCGCCGGGCGGTCGGCGAACATGCGGGCAATCTGCCGCGCATAATCGTCGAACCCCGCCACATCGGTGCGGGCAAGGTTGTAGATCCGCGCGGCATGGGCCTCACCGTTTGGGGGGATGTGGAAAACCCGCCGGAAGGCGGCGATCTCGTCGCGCGTGACTTGCCCGTCGGCTTTCGCCATTTTCGCCCCGAGGGCGATGACCGCGATGGTAAAGGCGACGCTATGCTCAGGCTCTGGTGCCGTGGCCAGCCGGTCTAGAACGGCGGAAAGAGGCTCGCCACGACCGAGCGCCGCAACCGCTTCCTTCAGCCGTTGCCAGATCGACATCGTCGCTCCGCTTCACCGTTCCTTGCGCTCGTCAACGTGTGTAATCGCGCGACGAGCAGGATGGATCCCATCAGGACAGCCCCCGCACCTCCAAAAGACGCATGCGAATGCGACCGCGACGTCAGAAATCGCTCAAACGGGGGTAGCCGGGTCTCGAGCGGCTTAAATGAGCTTCGCCACCCTGCCCTGTGCCAACCTGCGCTCAGCCGTTCAGAAGCGCTCGTGACGATCGCGCATTTCCTGTTCGCGGCGCGCGCGCTCATCGCGCTCGTCGACACGAATGCGCACAGGCTGACGCTCTTCGGGTCGCGCCGCTAGCACGGCCACGTAGCCCAAGGCCACCATGAGCGCGATGCAGACAGCCAGGATCATTCCGCTTCTCCCACTCCAGACCATCTGAAGGTAGTGCCAAATGGTGGCGGCGTCCATCGTCTCTTGCCGCGTCAGGCTGTCCGTAAGGTCAAAATCTGCAGAACACGTTACAGAATGCGACCGTTCGCGGCTGCAACCTACCCCGAGGCGCTATCGAGGCCGCAGATCATCCGGCTGACAACACCAGCCTTGCGGCCATCTTCCCGGCATGGGACGACCGCGGGCGAATCTGCTTCGGGAGGGATGCGTGACCATCATGCTTTGGGCAGGGCTCGGCCTCGTCGGCGTCGCCCTCGCGCTCATCATCCGCGTCATCTGGCGGGCGCGCCTTCTCTCCCGCGCCGAGAAGGATGAGAGCACCGATGCGGCGTTCCGGCGCCTCATCCTCGAGAACGGGATCGCGCTCGGCCTCGCCTTCCTCGGCATGGCGATGCTGCTGGCTGCCGGCATTCTGGGATAACCCTCATGGAGACGCTCGCCACCCTCACCGCCAGGCATGCGCAGGCCGGGCGCGTCACGTGGCTCGGCGTGCGCCCGGAACGCCACGCGCCCCTGCTGCCGCTCGAGCGGGCGGAGATCGACGCCTGCGGGCTCCGGGGCGATCACCGCAGCCGGCCCGGCAAGCGCGCCGTGAGCCTCATTCAGGCCGAACATCTGCCCGTCATCGCCGCCCTCCTGGGCATCGACGCGGTGCCGCCAGAGACGCTCCGGCGCAACATCGTCGTGGCGGGCATCAACCTGCTCGGCCTGCGGAACCGCCGCTTCCGGATCGGCACCGCGGTGTTTGAAGGGACGGGGCTATGCGCGCCCTGCTCGCGCATGGAGGCTACCTTGGGCGAAGGCGGCTACAGTGCCGTGCGCGGCCATGGCGGCATCACCGCCGCCGTGCTGGAAGGCGGAACGGTCTCGCTCGGGGACAACGTCACCCCCGTCATCGAGACGGCTGAGAACCACTCGCAGCGCTGAGGCCTCCACCCCGCACCGGCCCGCCACCGAGGGGTGGGCGGGCGGGGGAGGTGGCGGGCCGGTCCGCAGCCGGCCACGATCTCCGCGCCCCGGTCGAGCGTCAGAACCGCTCCACCCAGGGCCTCACCTCGATCTCCCAGGCCCAGGCGCTCCGGTCCTGTGCGAGGAAGTGCCAGTAGGTCTCCGCGATCGCTACAGGATCGAGCATGCTGTCGGGCCGGTCCGCTGCCTCGACCCGGTCTGGCCGCGCCTCGTTCCGGATCCCGCCATCGATCACGAAATGCCCCACATGGATCCCGCGCGGGTGAAGCTCCCTGGCGAGCGACTGTGCGAGGCCCCGGAGAGCGAACTTGCCCATGGCGAAGGGCGCCGACTGCGCGAAGCCCTTCACCCCGGCCGATGCCCCGGTGAAGAGCAGCGCACCCTTTCCGACCTCATCTCCACCGCCTGCAGGCAGCATCCGGCGCGCGGCCTCCTGCGCGGCGTAGAACGCTCCCAGCGCCGTGATCTCGACTGCCCGCGCCACCGTCTCCGGATCGAGCTCTAGCAGCGGGCCCCGCTGCCGCGCCGACGGGTTGTAGACGAGCACGTCCGGTGCGCCTGCGGCGCTGGCATCGAGTGCCTCGAAGAGTGCCGCGATAGATGCCCGCTCTCCCGCGTCACAGCGATAGGCGGTCGCGCCGATCTCCGAGACCAGCCCATCAAGCTTGCCCGCATCGCGCGCCGCGAGACTGACCGCGAGCCCCTCGCCCGCGAAGCGGCGTGCCAGCGCGGCGGAGAGGCCGCTTCCGGCACCGATGATGAGGGCATGGCGGTACTGCTGGGTCACGACGGCATCTCCTTGGCTATGCCTTCGCAGCGCCTGCGAAAAGCGGGACCGCGCCGGGCACTGGCGGCCCTCGCCGCCACAGGCTAGACCCTCATCAAAGGACAAAACGAGGGGGGCGGGCAATGACGGCGCAGCATATCGTGATCACCGGCGCAAACCGGGGGATCGGGCTCGAAATGGCACGCCAAGCGCTCGCCGCCGGCCATCGCGTCACCGGCCTCGCCCGGGACGCCGGCGCCCCGGCCCTCGCCGCGCTGGCCGCCGAGGCGGGCGAGCGTTTCACCGCGGGCGCCGCAGACGTGACAGACCCCGCATCGCTGACCGCCGCCGCTGCCGCAACGGAGCACCCGGTCGACCTCCTCGTCTGCAACGCCGGCCAGTACCGCGGCCGCGGCCGGATCGGGGACGACGATTTCGGACCGGACGCCTGGGAAGCGACCCTGATGACGAATGTCGCGGGCGTCTATTTCACCGTCGACGCCTTCCTCGGCCATCTGGACGGCGCCAGCCGCCCCCGCATCGCCGTCATCTCCTCCATCATGGCCTCGAGCGCCCGCGCACCCGGCGGCTCCTACATCTACCGCGCCTCAAAGGCCGCGGCGACGAACCTCGCCTGCAATCTCGCGAAGGACCTCTCGGGGCGCGGCATCGCCGTCGGCGCCTATCACCCGGGCTGGGTGCGGACGGATATGGGCGGCAGCGCGGCCGATATCGACGTGACCGAGGCGGCCGCCGGCCTGCTCGCCCGGTTCGAGGCCCTCGCTCCGGACAGCAGCGGGGTTTTCGAGGATTATCGCGGGGAGGCGATCGCCTTCTGATGACCCACCCTCAGCCCAGCGGCAGCGCCTCGATCGTTGCGGTGATGAGTTCGAGTTCCGCAGGCCCCGAGAACCGATGATCCGCGTCCTTCACCAGCACCAGCCGCGCATCGTCGCATGTCATATGCGCGAGCAACTTGAGCCCGCGATCGACCGGCACATCCGTATCCGCCGTACCGTGCAGGAGCCGCACGGGGAACGGCAGCGGCAGCGGCGCGCGCAGCACCAGGTTTTCGCGCCCGTCCTCGATCAATCGTCGGGTGATGACATAGGGGTCGTCCGAATAGTCGGATGGCAGCGCCACCTGCCCCTCGGCTTCCAGCGCAGCGCGCTCCGCCGGCCCGAAGCCTGCCCACATGCTGTCCTCGGTAAAGTCCGGCGCTGCGGCGATCCCCACCAGCGCCGCCACGCGAGAGGGCATCGCCCGCGCGAGCAGAAGCGCGATCCAGCCGCCCATGGAGGAGCCCACCAGGATCTGCGGCCCCTCCGTCAGCCGCGTGAGAGCTTCGCGCGCATCGTCCGCCCAGTCGCCGATGGCCCCCTCCTCGAAAGTGCCCGAGCTCGCTCCGTGGCCGCGATAGTCGAAGCGCAGGAAGGCGCGTCCTGTGACCTGCGCCCAGGCCTCAAGATGCACCGCCTTGGTCCCTGTCATGTCCGACCGGAAGCCGCCCAGGAAAACCACCCCGGCGGGTCTGTTTCCTGCCCCATCCGCTGGCGTGCTGTGGTATGCAAGACGCCTTCCAGCGCCAAGATCGAGCGTTGACGGAGCCGCCATGTCGGGGTCGTCCTTGTTGCCTTCTGCCTCCCCGCAGCCTAGCGACGCACCGGTCTCGCTCAACCCCGCGCGTCCGGGCGACCGGCCTTTGACGATCCTGCAGGTCGTCCCTCGCCTGGGCATCGGCGGGGTCGAACGCGGCACCATCGAGATCGCGGAGGCCGTGGTCGAAGCGGGGGGACGCGCGCTCGTCGCCTCTGAGGGCGGCCAGCTCGCCGCGCGCCTCATGCGCGCAGGGGCGGAACTCGTGGAGATGAACGCCGCCACGAAGAACCCGTTCAACATCTGGCAGAACGCCGGCGTACTCGAGCGGCTGATCCACAGCGAGGGCGTGGACGTGGTGCACGCCCGCAGCCGGGCGCCCGCCTGGTCCGCCAAATGGGCGGCGGATCGCGCGCGGATCCCCTTCGTCACCACCTATCACGGCAGCTACTCCGAAGGCTTCCCGGGCAAGCGGTTCTACAATTCCGTCATGGCCGCGGGCCGGCCGGTGATAGCGGTGTCCGAGCATATCCGTGCCCTGGTCGCGGAACGTCACCGGGTGCCTGCGGACCAGATCGTGGTCATCCCCCGCGGGGCGGATACGGATGTGTTCTCGGAGGACGTGGTGGGTGGCGCCCGCACCGCGGGCCTCGCCGAACGCTGGGGGCTGCTCGACGATCCGCGCCCCATCATCATGCTGCCGGGGCGGCTCACCCGCTGGAAGGGCGGCGAGAGTGTCGTCGATGCCGCGGCCCTGCTGGCCGAGCGGCGCGGGGCCGCCGGCGGCCAGCCCGATTTCATCGTGCTCTTCGTGGGAGACGATGCGGGCTCCGGCTTCGCCACGACGCTCGAGAAACGGATCCGCGCTCAGGGCGTCGGCCATTTCGTGCATCTCGCCGGCGCGGTCACCGATATGGCCGCCGCCTACAAGCTTGCCTCGATCGTGATCTCGGCCTCCACGGAGCCGGAAGCCTTCGGCCGCGTGGCCGTGGAAGCCCAGGCCATGGGGCGGCCGGTGGTTGCCACCGATCACGGCGGCGCGCGGGAGACGGTGGCCCATGGCGAGACGGGGCGCCTCTATCCCCCGGGCGACGCCGCGGCGCTCGCCGAGGCCCTGCAGGACATCCTCGAGATGGATCCCTCGGCCAAGGCGCATATGCGCCTCACCGCCCGCGCCCGCATCCACGCCCGCTACACCATCAGCACGATGAAGCGCGCCACGCTCGACGTCTACGAACGGGTGACCGGCCGGCTCTTCAGCGAGGCCTAGCCTTCAGGGCGGGCGCGGGCTGGCGGGCGGGCCGCTTGGTCGCGCCGCTTCGCGGTGCGGCCAAGCCGGGGCGTCCGACAGCGTGCCCGCGAGCACGCCCGCGAGCACAGGGGGCTCAGCGCAGCCTCGGCACCCAGAACGGCGTCTGCGCCCGGTAGCGCGCCCAACGCTCCCCATGCAGGCGCGCAAGCCGCCGCTCCTTGAAGTAAGGCCCGATGGCACAGTAGCCGCTCAGCACCCCCGCCAGCAGCAGCTGATCCGGCGTCCAGGTCGGCACCGCCCAGGTGGTGAGCGCGAAGGCCAGATAGATCGGGTGCCGGATATGCCGGAACAGCCCCGTCACCGGCATCGGCGGGAACACGGGCTTCACCCCACGCCAGAGGGAGAACCAACCGAGCAACCCGCTCTGCACCTCCGCCCCCGCATCCCAGCTGGCCTTTGCGAGCATCAGGAACGCCCCGGCATAGGCCGTACCGATCAGCCAGCGCAGCGCTCCCTCCGCCTCCCACCAAACGATCCCCGAAGGCGTCCAGAGCCCGAAAAGAAGGATGAGCTGCATGGAGGCGAGGAGCGCGAAGGTGGTGGTCGCGAGCGTGCCCCCCCTGCCCGCTGGCGCAAGGCGCGCGAGGAGACGCTTGCCCGGCCCGAGCAGCAGCGAATGGCCGAGCGGAAACTGCAGCAGCAACAGCAGGTTCACGCCCCAGGCCCAGGGCTGCGGCACCGCGCCAGAACCGAGCTGCATGCCGAACCACATGTTCACGATCATCGCGAGCACGGCGATGCCGAAGAGCGCATGACAAAGGCCGCCCCAAAGGAGCGCCCACGCCCTGTCGGCCCGCAACCGGCGCGGCGCACGCGCCTCGGGCTCCGCAGCCAAGGTGCGCGCAACGGGTGGCAAGCGCGAGAGAACATCCGTCAGATGCATCATGCACGCCCACATAGGGCACGGTGCAGGCCAGTGGCCGGCTGCGACGTTGCACCCCAGCATGGCTTGACCGCGAGGCGACGACAGGCTCCCCTGCGCGCGCTCGCCCATCCTTCCCATCCCGCCGAGCCGGAGACCCCTCATGAACGGTGCCGAAGCCCTGGTCCGCACGCTCCATGCCGGGGGGCTCGATGTCTGCTTCGCCAATCCCGGCACGTCCGAGATGCAGTTCGTCGATGCGCTCGACCGGACGCGGCTGATGCGTTGTGTGCTCGGTCTCTTCGAGGGCGTGGTCACCGGCGCGGCCGACGGCTACGGCCGCATGGCGGGCAAGCCCGCGGTCTCCCTGCTCCATCTCGGCGCGGGCCTCTCGAACGCATCTGCCAACCTGCATAACGCGAAGCGTGCCCGCACGCCGATGCTCAACCTCGTGGGCGAGCATGCGAGCTGGCATATCCGGCACGACCCGCCGCTCGCCTCGGACATCGCCTCCCTTGCGGCCCCCGTCTCCGATTTCGTCCTGACCTCCACCAGCCCTCAGGCGCTCGCGGCCGAAGGGGCACGGGCTCTCGCCGAGGCATGCTCCTGGCCCGGTCGCATCGCCACCCTCATCGCGCCAGGCGACCATGGCTGGGACGAAGGCGGCAAGATCGCCGAGCCCATTGCGCCGAGCGGCCCGACGCCCGTGGCCGACGATGCGATCACGGCGGCGGCGCGGGCGCTCGATGGCGCATCACCAACGCTGATCCTGATCGGCGGCCACGCTCTCACCTCGCCAAGCAGCCGTGCGGCGGCGCAGGCGATCGCCGCGAAGACCGGGGCGCGGGTGATGTGCCCCACCTCCTTCCGCCGGATCGACCGCGGCGGCGCCAGCGCGGGCATCGACCGTCTGCCCTATGTCGTCGATCTTGCGCTCGAGACGCTAGCGCCTTTCAAGCGCGCGATCCTCGTGGAAGCGGTCGAGCCGCCGGCCTTCTTCGGCTATCCCGGCAAGCCGAGCCTCTTCCTGCCCGAAGGCTGCCATGTCACGAAGTTGGCCGATTTCGGGGAGGATGGCCCAGGCGCCCTCCTCGCGCTGGCCGACCGGCTGGGCGCCGAGATCCCGGCGCAGTTCCCAGCACCCGCCCTGCCCGAGCGCCCACAGCCCGGTGCGCTCACGCCCGAGACGCTCGCGGCAGCCATCGGCGCCACCGCCCCCGAAGGCGCCATCTACATCGATGAGAGCATCACGCAGGGGCGCGGCATCTACCCTGCCCTGGCTGGCGCCCCTGCGCATAGCTGGCTGCCCATCACCGGCGGCGCCATCGGCATCGGCCCGCCCATGGCCGTGGGCGCAGCCCTCGCGGCGCCAGAGCGCCCGGTGATCGGCCTGCAGGCGGACGGCTCCGCCATGTACACGATCCAGGCGCTCTGGACCGCGGCGCGGGAGCAGACGAACGTTACCTATCTCATCCTCGCGAACCGCTCCTACGAGATCCTGAAGCACGAGCTCGCCCGCACCGGCGCGAACCCTGGCCCATCGGCACTGGCGCTCGTCGACCTCGACCGGCCGGTGCTCGATTTCTGCCAGATCGCCCGCGGCATGGGCGTGGAAGCCACCGCGACCGACTGCCCGGCGGAACTGGCGAAGCTGCTCGACTGGGCCCCGAACCAGCCGGGCCCCTACCTCATCGAATGCCGTCTCTAAGGCGCCGTCAGCCCGGAACCAAGCGGCGGTAGAGATGCCAGCTTGCATGGCCGAGCAGCGGCAGCGCCACGATCAGGCCGAGGAAGAACGGCGCCGAGGCGACGGCAAGCACAACGCCGATGAAGAGCGCCCAGGCGAACATCACCTTCGGGCTCGCAATCACTGCCTTGAAGCTCAGCACCATCGCGGTGATGAAATCGCTGTCCCTGTCGAGCAGGAAGGGGAAGGCCAGCACGCTCAGGCAGTAGGACACACCCGCGAAGAACGCACCGAAGGCGTGGCCCACCAGAAGGAAGGTGAGACCGTTCGAGGTGGTCAGCATCTGGCCGGCCAGCTCCCAGAACCGGTCGGTCGAGGCGTGGAAGAAGATCGCGAAGAGCATCACGCCAACCCGGCTCCATACCGCCAGCCAGAACATCAGGATGAAGCCGTGGTAGAGGATCTGCTTGCGGGCGGTCGCCGCCACCATGCTCGGCACATCCGATAACGCCAGGCTCGCCCCAAGTTCACGCCGCCGGGAAATCTCGTAGAGGATGACGGCAACGAACGGCCCGATCAGCGCGAAGCCCGCCACGACGGGAAAGGAAAGCCCTCGCATTTCTCGCAGGTCGAGCACCCAAAGCAGAAGCCAGCCGCCGATGACATAAAGAGCGCCCACCGCGAGCCCCAGGCCCGGTGCCGCCTTGAAATCGTCCCACCCGGCGGCGAGAGCGGCGCGCAGGTCGTCCCAGCTCGCCGCCCGCACATCGGGTACACCGTCCGCCGCCCGCCAGGGGCCGGGATCCGCCGCCCCCGTCCCTTCTGATGCCATCTGCGCCTCCCTTGGCCGGTACGGCCTCGCGTCCGCGCGGTTCGCCCGCGTCGGTTGACGTCGATTCTTTGGCGCGGCCGCCGGACCGCGCCTTGATCCAGCTCAGACCGGTGGGCTCACTCTTCCGCAGGCGAGGTAATTGCGTGCTTGTGGAGAAGCGCGCCGATGGCAGCCCCGATCAGGGGCGCGACGATGAAGAGCCAGAGCTGCGCCAGCGCCGTGCCGCCCACGAAGAGCGCCGGGCCGATGGACCGTGCCGGGTTCACCGACGTGCCCGTTACTGTGATGCCCACAAGATGGATCATCGTCAGCGTCAGCCCGATGACGAGCCCGGCCATGGTCGCACTGCCGCCCGGAGCGGTGACGCCCAGGATGACGACGATGAAGATGGCCGTGGCGATCACCTCGAACAGGAAGGCGCCAACCAGCCCGAACTCACCGCCATAGCCTGCGCCCCAGCCGTTCTGGCCGAGACCGTTCACGCCGATGTCGTAGCCGCCGACGGAGGTGGAGACGATGAGGAAGATCATGAGCGCCGCGACGATGGCGCCGATCACCTGCCCGGCCACGTAGCCGATCAGAACGTTCATCTCCATGCGCCCTGCCACGAAGCAACCGAGGCTGACCGCCGGGTTGAGATGCGCGCCGGATACCTGGCCGATCGAATAGGCCATGGCGACCACGGAGATGCCGAAGGCGAGACTGATGCCCGTGATGCTGATGGCATCCGCCAGCCCAACCCCGGAGCCCGCCAGAACGGCGCTGCCGACACCGAAGAAGACCAGAACGAAGGTGCCGATACCCTCGGCGATGTACTTGCGCATGAACGCGACCTCCCAGCTTTGTTTCGTTTCGAGACGAACATCTGCAGATCCATGACGCAAAGGAAATTTGAGTGACAGCGTCGCGCCGGGCGGTCGGCGCCTTGCAGCCCGCGTGGGGTGACAAGGGGTGCAGCTTGCCGCTAGCTTCCGCTCAGCCTGCCCAAGCCTGGATCCGACAATGTCTGCGCCTATCCACCGCCACACCCGTGGCGTTTTCATCATCGCCGCCACGCCGTTTTCGGAAGACGGCGCGCTGGATCTCGCGAGCACCGACCGGATGGTCGATTTCTACCGCGACACGGGCGTGCACGGCATCACCATCCTGGGCGTGATGGGGGAGGCTTCGAAGCTCTCCGCGGAAGAGAGCCTCAGCTTCGCGCGCCGCGTGATCAGCCGCGCCGGGGTGCCAGTGGTTGTCGGCGTCTCGGGCGGCGGCCTCGACCCGATGCGCCGCCTTGCGCATGAGGCGATGACGGCAGGGGCGTCGGGCGTGATGATCGCGCCGCCAGCGGGAATGGGTCCGGAGGATCGCGTCGAGAGCTACTTCGCCAGTGTCTGCGCCGCGCTCGGGCCCGATATTCCGGTTTGCCTGCAGGATTACCCAGCGCTCACCGGCGTGAAGATCTCCGCGGCCAGTATCCTTCGGCTCACGGCAACGCACCCCCAGATCGTTATGCTGAAGCATGAGGAATGGCCCGGGCTGAACAAACTCACCGCCGTTCGGCGCGGCTGCGATACCCCGGATGTGCCGCGCCTCTCGATCCTCACCGGCAACTCCGCCCTCTTCCTCGACGAGGAGATGGCGCGCGGGGCCGACGGCGCGATGACCGGTTTCTGCTTTCCCGAGATGCTGGTTGCGGTAGTCGCGGCCCATGCCGCCGGCGCGCGGGATCGCGCCTCCGACCTCTTCGAAGCCTACCTGCCGCTCATCCGCTATGAGCAGCAGCCCGGCCTCGGGCTCGCCATCCGCAAGGAGGTTCTGCGCCGTCGCGGCGCCATCGCCTCCGCCGCGGTTCGGGCCCCTGGCCCCCGCCTGAGCGCGGAGGACGTCTCGGAACTCGACCGCCTCCTCGCCCGCCTCGATACCAGACTGAAGGAGCTCGGCTGATGGATCTCGGCCTTTCGGGCAAGCGTGCCCTCGTCCTCGCCTCGTCCCGCGGCCTCGGTCGTGCCATTGCCGAAGGGCTTGCCGCGGAGGGCGCCCATGTCCTGCTCGCTGGCCGGAACGCCGAGAAGCTCGAGGCCGTGGCCGGCGCGATCCGAGCCGCTGGCGGCAAGGCGGATATCGCGATCGCCGACCTCTCCGACCCGGGCGCGACGGAAGCGGTTGCGACCGCGGTGCGGACGGTGCTCGGCGGTGTCGACATCCTGGTGAACAATACGGGCGGCCCGCCGCCGGGGCGCATGGTCGAGGCCGACCCATCGGTCATGGCCGCGCAGTTCGACACGATGGTGATGCGGCTGGTGGAGATCACCGCGCGGCTTCTGCCAGCCATGCGGGCGCAGAAATGGGGGCGGATCATCACAATCGGCTCGTCCGGCGTCATCCAGCCGCTGACCAATCTCGGCCTCTCGAACGCTCTCCGGGCCTCGCTCGTGGGCTGGTCGAAGTCGCTCTCCAACGATCTGGCCGCCGAAGGCATCACGGTGAACATGCTGATACCGGGACGGATCCACACGGAGCGGGTGGACGAGCTCGATGCGGCAGCGTCGAAGCGGACCGGCAAGAGCGTGGACGAGACGCGCGCCGCAGCCATGTCCGCCATCCCCGCCGGGCGCTATGGCACGCCTGACGAGTTCGCCGCCGTGGCGGTGTTTCTCGCGAGCCAGCAGGCGAGCTATGTGACGGGCAGCCAGGTCCGCGTCGATGGCGGCGCGATCCGCTCGATCTGACGCCCGCTCAGGCGGCGATCGCCGCCGCGAGCTCCGCCGCCACCGCTTCGATATCGACGATACCGATCATCCGGCGACCTTCCCGGCCGCGCGCCGAGGCGAAGCGCGTATGCCTTCCGCCGCCGAGTAGCCCGTCGCTTTCTGCGGCAGGCGTACCCGCCCGCTCCAGCCAGAGGCGGTCGATCCCGATAATGTCGTGCACGATGAAGGCAAGCAGGCCCCAGAGCGCGCGGAGCACGATCACGCGAAGGAGCGGCCGGTCGCGCGGTGCGGGTCGTCCACAGACCAGAGCGCCAAGATCAGCAACCAGTGCAGTCTCGCCCCGATAGCGCAAATACCCGAGGGCTCCGGCCGGAGGCGCCGCCGTGAGAAACAGAGAATCCGCTGGCAGTACGGCGCTCTGCCAGATGCTCGCCGTCTCGACATAGAGCTCTCCCCCAAGGTCGAGCCGCAGGAGCGAGACCGGGCGCCGGGCCGCAGCCCCCTCCCCTTCAGCGCCCCCCCCGGCTTCGCCACCGCCGGCTGCCATGCGGCTGCCGCTGCTGCGCGCCTCATGCGCAAATACGGCGTCGAAACCCGGCTGACCCGGCAACGCCTCCGGCGCGATCACCAAAACCTCCCCTTCCCCGCTGCGTCCGGCAAAACTGCTGCTGACGGGCTGCAGGACCGCGGCATCGCGTGCGGCGGGGAGGACTGTTACCTCCCGTTCCGGCAGCGTGACGACGGTGCCGATCTCCTCGGCCTCCAGCGCGTAGAGGCCAAGGGCGCTCCGCATGATCACACCATAGGCCGGGCGGCCGCGGCGCCGTTCCGCGTTCTCCTCGGCTGCAGGAAGGTCGATCACCAGGTAGCGTTCGTCACGCAGAACCAGCCGATGCCGGAGGCCCGGTATGCCGGCAGGGTGCACCTCGAGCGACGGCGCAACAGCGATTTCCTGAACCGCGTCAATCGATGCCGCATACCACCGCCCCGAGATGCGGACTGTGAGGAAGCTTAGGGTCGCTTCATGCTCCTCTGCGGGTCTCACCGAGCAGTCTTCCCCGCTCTCGGCGAGAAGCATGCCGGGCTGCGCCATGAGCTCGGCCATATCGAGACGAAGGAGCGGCGGCGCATTCTCCTGCAAGAGCACCAGGGCGTTGCCGCCGAACCTCTGTCCGGCATTGCTGGAAAGCGGTCTTGGACGCTTCTCGGCGAGTGGTTCAAGACCTTCAACGCAATCCACCAACAAGCCGCAACGACTGCCTTCATGCGCCACGACGAGGAGCGCGCCTGGGCGGGGCGGTGCGGGAGGCCTCTCGTCGTCCTCTCGCCTTCGGGGGGGAAGCGGCCCCGGCTTTAGTCCGAGAACCATCGCAAGATCGATCACCGGGAGCGGGATACCGGCATCCGTGCCGAAGCCGATGAGCGCGGTACCCGCCGGCACCGGAGGCGCGATCTCCGACGGCAGACGAGCCGCACGCTCGACAGAGTGCAATGGCAGGGCGAGCCGGCGGCCTGCCACGCTCACGACGGCGACCCGGTCCACCGCCCCGGCAGCAGCGCCAGCGCCCTCAGCGCCCTGTTCCAGTGAAGGTTCAGTCACCTTCATCGCGCTCATGCGGCATTCTTGCAGCTTTCGGCGCCCTGCTCGGCAGCGTCATCCCCCCCGCGCCGGCGGAGAGCCGAGAAACGCGGATCACTCGTTGCTTCCTTGTCCGTCTCCACGGCTTCCACCAGTCGGTCGACGGTCTCGCCAATCTGGTCGGCGGAGAGCGACTGTTGATCGGCTGCCTTCACGATATCGGCGATCACCTGCATGGTCTCGTCGATCCCGGCATTGATCCGAGAGAAAGCTTCGGCGGCCTCTGTGGATACCTGTTTGCCGTGGCCCACCTGCTCCGTTGTCCGCCGAATGAGCGCGCCGATATCGCGCGTTGCGTCGCCCGAGCGCTCGGCGAGCTTCCGGACCTCTTCAGCCACCACCGAGAAGCCATAACCGTGCTCACCGGCGCGCGCCGCCTCGATCGCGGCATTGAAGGCCAGCATGTTGGTCTGGTGGGCGATCTCCTCGATCGCGGTGACGATTTGCTGGATCTCTTCCGTGGACTGCTTGATGGAGGCGATTGCCTCGATCGACGCGCCGATAGCGCTCGCGCCTTCGTTGGATTTCTCTTTCGTCTGCCGTGCCAGCAGGTCCGCCCGGCGCGCGATGTCCACCTCGCTCTTCACAGCCTGGCGAATGGAGGACATCACACGATTGATACCGAGCGTCTCACGCCGGATTTGCTCCTCCAGTTCGACCTGCGCGGTGATGTCCGTCGCGTATTTGATGACCTTCATCACGCTGCCATCGGACGCGAGGATGGGATTGTAGGTCGCCTGGATCCAGACATCGCGGCCGAACTTGTTGACCCGCACAAAGCGCCCGCCAACAAACTCGCCCTTCGAAAGAGCGTGCCAAAGTTCGGTGTATGCCTCGCTCTTCACCATTTCATCGTCACAGAACATCCTGTGATGTTGGCCCACGACCTCGGACAGCGTGTAGCCCATCACGCGCAGGAAGTTGTCGTTGAAGTGAAGAACGGTACCGGTGACGTCGAATTCAGCGACGCCCTGGCTTACCTCGATGGCGACAAGTTTGGCATCTGTCTCGACATTGCGAACCTTGTTCTCGGTAATGTCGGTCGCGAACATGATGACACTCGCTGGCGCACCGCTTGGATCGAATAGCGGGTTATAGGTCGCCTGCAACCAGACCGTCTGACCTTCTTTGGTGATCCGCGGGAACTCGCCCACCTCATAGTCCCCGGCGCTCACGCGGCGCCAGAACTCCCTATAATCATTGGTCTCAACGTACTGCTTGTCGCAAAGCATCGCGTGATGCTTGCCCACTACTTCGCTCCGCGCATAGCCGAGCATCTTGCAGAAGGTCTCGTTCGCATCCATCACCCGGCCGTTAACGTCGAACTCGACGACGGCCTGGCTCTTGTAGATCGCAGCGAGCCGGCTCTCATCCGCCGCGCGCTTTTCCAACTCGTCCGTAACGTCGATGGCGAGCTTGAGGATTTTGGTGACCTTGCCCTCCGCGTCCTTCACCGGGAAGAACGTGGCGCGCACCCAGATCGTATCGTTCATCTTCCCAATGCGCTGGAAGTCTCCGCTTCGGGTCTCGCCCCGGAAGAGCCCGTTCCAGAACTTCCAATAGTCCTGAGACTCGGCCACTTCCTCGGGGCAGAGGATCGAATGATGCTCCCCGATCAGGTCCTCCTCCTCATAGCCGAAGATCTCGAGAAACTTCTCATTGACGGTGAGGATGAGGCCCTCGGTCGAGAAAGACATCAGGGCCTGGTTCTCGTGGATCGCATTCCAGAGGCCGCGATGGTCGCTCTGGGGAGAGGCAGGCTCGGGGGCGGTGCTCATGATGGTCGTCCGGCTCGTTGCGGTCGCCGGACTATGGGCGGATCGGGTTGCGAAGCGGTTAGTCCCCGGCACCGGCCCGGTTCAGCGGAGTGCGGCCGTCCATCGCGGATCGCGGAACTGCTGGATCTCGAGGTGATAGCCGTCGGGATCGCGGAAAAACGCTGCGTAGACCGTGCCGCCGATGAGCCAGGCGGGCGGCGCCTCGAAGGCAACGCCAAGGGCGGTGAGGCGCGCATACTCCGCATCCACGTCGCGGATGAAGGTGAGCATGATGCCGTCCGTGCCCCGCGGGCGGTGCGCGAAGTCCGAGACACCGAGATAGGCGCCAGCGTTCACCTGAAAGATCGTGACGGAACCCTTCTCCGTCCGCTGTTCGATGACGGGCTTCAGCCGCATGGTCTCGCGGTAGAAGGCCTCCGAGCGCGTGAAGTCATCCGTGTAGAGGAAGGTGATGAGCTGGCCTGTCTCGTCCGCCGGCATCTCGGTCATCGCCTTACTCCAATGTCTCGAGCCGGCGGCCCGGCGTTGGACGAAGCCGGGGCCAGACCGCCGCGTAGGCCGGCTGCACGATATCGTTCCAGCGGCGACGGAGGGCGAAGTCGCTCCGCTCCTGCTCCCGTCCCGCGCTTTCGTTCTCCCGCGGGAAGGTGTCGAACGGCACGGGCCGGTCGAGGAACGCTTTGAGGCGGTCCATCGCGTCTGCATCGCGGATGTCGATCACCAGGAGGCGCTCGGGGCAGCCCTCCGCCGCGAAGAACGCCTGCACCGCGCGATTATGCGCCCGGTAGATGGCGAGGTGCTCTTCCTCGAAGCCGTTGGGGTAGTGGCGGCCGAAGATATGGTGCGTCGAATGCGTGACCGGGTGGGCATAGCGGCAATGGCGCAGAAGGCTCGCATACCACTGCGCGTCCGGCCGCGTGGTGAGGATGAACTTCGCACCCGGAACCTCGCGATAGACGCGGCGGTACATGTAGGGGTGCGGCCAGTCGCAGGCGAAGTCGCACTCCCGGTATAGGTCCATCACCTTGTCGTGCCGGCCGGCGATGAAGTCGAAGAACAGCTTCCGGTTCTTGCCCTTTCCGCGATAGCCGGACTTCTGCATGACGCGCAGGAGGCTCGTCAGCCCCGTCTTCATGAAGCCGACGCCGAGATAGAAGGGGGTGTGCCGCTCGCTCATCGCCGCTCTTTGCCACGCAGCCAGCACGGCGGCAACGGGCGCGAGCGGTTCACGGAGGCGGGCCGTTGCCCGGGACGTATTCGAGGAGATCGCCGGGCTGGCATTCGAGCACGGCGCAGAGCTTCTCCAGCGTCTCGAAGCGGATGCCTCTAACCTTGCCGGACTTCATGGTCGAGACGGTCTGCTCGGTGAGGCCCACGGCCTCCGCCAGCTCGCGGGAGCGCATCTTCCGGCGGGCCAGTGCGACGTCGAGGCGGACGATGATCGGCATGGCTCACACGAACTCCGCGTTCTCTTCGGCAATCATGAGGCCTGCGCGCATCACGAGGCCGATCACGGTCAGCAGCGAACCGGTGAGCGCGGAGAGCGCCATTTCACCGTCGAGGCTGAGCGAGATCGCCCGCTCCCCCTCCGCCCCGTCCCAGGTGAGCACGAAGGACGTGATCGGCTCGGTCAGGATGGAGAGCACGGCTGTGAGGATGAGGCAGAGCCCGATGCCCGCCACGGCGGAGGCCGCGGCCTCGGTAAACACCTCCCCCTCGCGCCAGACGGAGAAAAGGCGCGCGGAGAGGAGCAGCGCGGCGACGTAGAGCCCGATGTTCAGCGCCGTGAGCGGGACCAGCACCAGACGCTCCTCGAACCCAATGCCCTCCTCCGCGCCCGGGAGACCGGAGTGCGCCACCGCCCAGTCGAACGCCCCTGGCAGCACGAGGAGCGCGAGCCCGCCGAGCGCGAAGGCCAGGGCGCCGATAAGGCAGGCGACGCGCAGGACTGCGCTCAAGCGCCCGATCCGGCGGCGCAGGCGCACCGGATCCTCTCGAAAGCCTTCAGCGCCGGGGAGCGGTGCGCCGGCAGGTGCGGACGAAGCCATCTTTGCCTCCATGCTTGACACGATAATCTTCGTGTAAGAGACGAAGATTTATCTGTCAAAGGAGAATACCGTGCAGCACCTCCATCTCGTCCCACTCGCGATGGCCCTCACCCTCACCGCCTGCGCCAGCAACGAGGAGTTCGCGCGGCAACTCGCCGGCGAAGGGCCTGATGCGATCGACCCCGCGGGCGTGACCGTGGCCGTGCAGCCGCCGACGGGCCTTGCGATCCCGTCTCAGGGCGCGAAGCTCACCCTCGCCGCCGAGGACACCACAGGCTGGGCCGTGTCGGAGGAATTCGTGCTCGTGATCGATGAGGACGCCACCGCGCCCGGCCTGCCTGCAGGGAAGAGGATAACGGCGCTCTCGCTCGCCCCGTCGGACATGGCGCGCTTTCGCGAGACCGCCCGCGCGGTTGGCAGGCGGGAACTCGACACGCCGGAGGAGGTGAGCGGCAGCTTTGCCGCCTCTGTCGACCCGTGCCTGGTTGACGAGCGCGTCACGCCGAGCGGGCCTCTCCTCGTCTACCTGCGCTTCGCGGAGGACCGGCCCTATCGCCTGTTGCGGCGGGAGGCGGACTTCGTGGACCAGCTCAACCGGGCGCGCGGCGCGGCGAACGCCCTGCCCCGCTGCCCGGCACCGGGCGGCTAGGCGCCCCTGTCCTTGACAGAGGGGGGGCGTCTGGAAACGGTGCGCGCGGCGGCACGCCTCCTTTCAACGCAATGGACACGGACCGATGAGCGACCAGATCAAACTCACCCTCCCCGACGGCGCGACCCGCGAGTATGCCGCCGGCACGACGGGCGGTGACGTGGCCGCCGACATCTCCAAGTCGCTGGCCAAGTCCGCGCTTGCCGTGAAGATCGACGGGCGGCTCGCGGACCTCTCAGAGCCGATGGACGCGGACCATGCGCTCAGCATCGTCACCGCGAAGGACGAGGCAGAGGCGCTGGAGCTCATCCGGCATGACTGCGCGCATATCATGGCTCGCGCGGTGCAGGAGATCTGGCCCGAGACCAAGGTCACCATCGGCCCGGTCATCAACAACGGCTGGTACTACGACTTCGACCGCGAGGAGGCCTTCACCGAGGCCGATTTCGAACAGATCGAGCAGCGGATGCGCCAGATCATCGCTGCGCGGGACCCCGTGCGCACCGAGGTGTGGGACAGGGCGCGCGCCAAGGCGCATTACGAGAGCACCGGCGAACCCTTCAAGGTGGAGCTGATCGACGCGATCCCCGAGGGCGAGCCCGTGCGCATGTACTGGCACGGGCCCTGGCAGGACCTCTGCCGCGGCCCCCACCTCGCCCATACCGGCCAGGTGCCGGCGGATGCCTTCAAGCTCATGTCTGTCGCAGGCGCCTACTGGCGGGGGGACAGCCGCAACAAGATGCTCCAACGCATCTACGGTGTCGCCTTCCGGAACCGCCAAGACCTCGAAGCGCATCTTCACATGCTGGAAGAGGCCGCAAAGCGCGACCATCGTCGAATCGGTCGTGAGATGGCGCTGTTCCACTTCCAGGAAGAGGCGCCCGGCATGGTCTTCTGGCATCCGAAGGGTACCGCGCTCTACCGCGCGCTCGAGGACTATATGCGCCGGCGACAGGTTGGTGCCGGCTACCAGGAGATCCGTACCCCCCAGGTCATCGACCGTGTGCTCTGGGAACGTTCCGGGCACTGGGACAAGTATCGCGAGAACATGTTCATCACGGAGATCGATGAGGAACATGCCAACGAAAAGCGCGTTAACGCTCTGAAGCCGATGAACTGCCCCGGTCACGTGCAGATCTTCAATCGTGGCTTGAAAAGCTACCGCGACCTGCCGCTTCGGGTCTCCGAGTTTGGCATGTGCCATCGCTATGAGAGCTCGGGCTCGATGCACGGCCTGATGCGGGTACGCGGCTTCACCCAGGACGACGCGCACATCTTCTGCACCGAGGACCAGCTCGAGAGCGAGACCGCGCACTTCATCGCGCTTCTGGCCTCGGTCTACAAAGACCTCGGTTTTGACGGCTTCGACATCAAGTTCTCCACCCGTCCGGAACAGCGCGTGGGTAGCGACGAGGTCTGGGACAAGTCGGAAGCAGCGCTTGAGGCCGCTGTGCGCAAGGTGACCGACGACTACGTGGTCGACCCGGGCGAAGGGGCGTTCTACGGCCCGAAGCTCGACTTCAAGTTGACCGATGCCATTGGACGTGAATGGCAGTGCGGCACCTATCAGGTTGACTTCAATCTGCCGGAGCGCCTCGGCGCGGAATACGTCGACGCCAACGGCGAGAAAAAGCGGCCCGTTATGCTGCACCGTGCGATCCTTGGGAGCTTCGAGCGCTTCCTCGGCATCCTGATCGAGAACTGCGCGGGGCGCTTCCCGCTATGGCTCGCGCCGGTGCAGGTGATGGTCGCCACCATCGTGTCCGACGCCGATGACTATGCCGAGGAGGTTGCGGCGTCGCTGCGCGCACGCGGGATCAGGGTCGAGACCGATACGCGGAACGAGAAGATCAACTTCAAGGTCCGCGAGCATTCCAACGCGGCCGTGCCCATCATCCTCGCCGTTGGCCGGCAGGAGGTTGAGGCGCGGAGCGTGGCGTTGCGGCGGCTTGGCGAGCAGGGTCAGAAGATGCTCGAACTCGAGGCGGCCCTTGACCATATTGCCATGGAAGCGACGCCGCCGGATCTTGTTGCCTAGCGGTGGCGTCAGGTTGAGCGAGGGTAGAGGACACCATGGACGATCTTGACCGCGCGCGCGGTGCTTCCCTCGCCGAGGCAACGGCCCGCTTCGTGGCCGAAGGTGCTGGCGGGCGCGATGCGTACCGGGAGGAGCTGCGCGCCTTGCGCACCGCCGTCTCGAACCGCCCGCCGGAGGACCTGACGCCGCTTCTCGACGGGTTGCGGGACCGTGCCGTCCGCCTCGAGGCGTTGGCGGTGGAGGCAGAAGCCGATGGCGGCCGTTTCGCGCTGGCGGCCACCGGGGGCGTTGCGGCATTCGTGGCGGCCGTCTTCGGCATCTTCACCAGCGGCGCCTCGCTCGCCGCCTGCGTGGCCATCGGCGTGCTGGGCGGCATGGGCGCACGCCTCGCACAGGACCGCAAGGAGAGCCTGCGCGACGAGGGAACGGTGCTGCGTGCCGCTGCGGAGGATCTGCGCGAGCTCGCCCAGTCGATTGGAGAACGCGATGACCGATAAGCCGCTCGACCGCGAGAGCTGCCTCGCCCTCCTCAGCGACGGCCTCGAGACACCTGCGGCTTGCGCCGCGATCCTGGAAGCGACGCCGCCCCTGCTCTCGTCGCGGGAAGAGGGCGCCCTGATCTTGGCCGCGATCCTCGCGCTGACGGTCCTTGGTCATTTCCTGGTCCGGTCGGGGGCTGCGCGCCGGGAGCGCCTGCGCATGATCCGCGACGACGAAGGCTGATCCAACTGCTTGCCCCAAGGGCCCGTTTCAGCTGCGCGCCGGCCGCAGCTCCACCTCACCTGACGCAGCGCCGCCGAGCGTGAACGTGCAATAATGCATTCGTTACACGTTGCCTAAACGTCATGTAGGTATTTACCCCTACATGAAACTTCGGTATGCCATTCCGCATTACGGGATCTGCCTCCACTAATTGGAAGGGGCATGGCATTGCGCGCCTTTGCGGAAATTGAAGAAGACGCCTTTGACAGGCATGGCGGTGCCGCGAGCGTGATGCCGCGCCTCCCCCAACCCGCTTCACCTGAGGAACTCTCGAAGATCCCTGACGCGGCCTGGCTCTCGGTTCTCTCACGCTGCGTCTTCTCCGCCGGCTTCAACTGGAGGGTGGTCGAGAGCAAATGGCCCGCCTTCGAAACCGCGTTTCACGGCTTCGCGCCGGGCCCCTGTTCGATGATGACGGATGAGGACATCGAGCGCGCAGCACGCGCAGGCGGCATCCCTCATATGGCGAAGGCGATCAGCATCCGTGAGAACGCCGTCCTTTTCCGTGAGATGGCGGAGGAGGCGGGGTCTGCCGGCGCTTACCTCGCCGGCTGGCCCGGCACCGAGTTCGCGGACCTGCTGATGATGCTCAAGAAGCGGGGGAACCGCTTGGGCGGCACCACCCCACAGTATTTTCTGCGCTTCATGGGGGTCGACGGGTACGTTTTGACGGACGACGTCGTGACCGCGCTTGTCCGCGAGGGCGTCGTCGACAAACCGCCTACGTCCGCCAAGGCGCTCGCCGCCACGCAGGGCGCATTCAACGGCTGGGCGGAGGAAAGCGGCCGTCCCCTCATGGCGATCAGCCGCCTCCTCGCGCTCAGCGTGGGCTGACGGTCAGAACAGCACCGCCGCGCCCAGAACCAGCTGGCACGTCACGCCGACGAAGAAGAGCAACGTGCGCACCAGCGGCAGGCCCGCGCAATACACCGCGAAATGGGCGAGGCGTGCGAAGAAGAAGACGGCGGCCGCGGTCGCCGTCGCAGCCGTTCCCGCGCCCGAAAGCTCGACGGCGACGACCAGCGCCGCGAAGACCGCCAGGTTCTCGACCGCGTTGAGATGCGCCCGCCGCGCCCGTGCCGCCCAGGGCGTGTTGTAGGCGATGTCGTGCTCACCATCCATCAGCGCGGGGACCAGCCCCTTGTCGCCAATCAGCCAGAGGATGTGCGGCAGCCACATGAGCGCCGTCGCGACAGCGGTTGCGGCCAGCCAGAATACTTCGGGCGATAGGTTTTCCATCGGGGCTCTCCCTGTGCTTTGCGCCGTTGCGCGCCATTGCCATATCGCAACGGCAGCGCCGGCTTAAAGAACGCAGAAACCCGGCCGATACGGCTCTATTCTGCACCAATGGGAGAGCGAGCATGACCCGAAAGCAGCGCCATCGGGACTACGAGGATTGTCCGGTCGAAGCCGCGCTCGACCTGATCGGCGGCAAGTGGAAGGCCTCCATCCTCTATGCCTGCAGCTTCGACAGCCAGCGCTTCAACGGGCTGAGGCGCCTCTTTCCCAAGATCTCCCAGCGCACGCTCACCAACCAGCTGCGCGAGCTGGAGGCAGATGGCCTCCTTCTGCGCACGGTGTTTGCGGAGGTTCCGCCGAGGGTGGAGTATACCCTCACATCCCGATCCGAAGCCCTGTTGCCGGTGCTTCAGGGCCTCCATGCCTGGGGGGCCGCGCATGTCCTGCCAGGGGCCGACGGCGCGCTCTCGCTGGGCGCTTGAGCGGGCAGCCCGCCTTCTCCGCAACAATCCGCTCCCGCAGACAAGCATCCCCGCGCCGCTGCCCCGAAACGGGTCGACACGGAGGGCAGCGCGGCGTTAGCTTCCGCAGCATGGAATGTTGGAGAGCAGCAACGCCGGAGCTTGACCGATGAGCCCCGACCTCGCAGGGCAGCCAGCGCTCGGCACACCGCAGGGTGCCGCCACCGCAAGCACCCTCGCCCGCTTCGTCACCGCAGCGCCGATCGTGCCGGTCCGCAACGTGACGAGCTCCCTTGTCTTCTACGAGCGCCTCCTCGGCTTCGAGCAGCTCCGGCGCAACGACGACGGCAGCGCAGCGCTCGTGGCGCGGGACAGCGTGCGCGTGATGCTGCTGCGCGTCGGCGAGCGCCGCGCGCTCGAGGCGACGCGC
>JBCBEP010000050.1:0-25438 GCA_038528605.1 Pseudomonadota bacterium | reverse complement strand
CGCCACGGGTGGACTGAGCCAGGCTGTCTGCAGGTTCACGGCCACCAGAATGGCGAACCAGGTGAGGTCCACGTTCAGCTCCACCAGCACCGGCACCATGATCGGCACGATGATCAGCACGATGGGCACCCATTCGAGTGGCCAGCCGAGCAGGAAAATGAGCGCCATGATGATGATCAGCACCCAGGTGGTCGAGAGATCGAGCGCCAGCAGCATCTCGGTCAGCATCGTGGGCGTGCCGAGGCGCGAGAAGGTGGCGCCGAAGAAGTTCGACGCGGCCACCAGGAACATGATCAGCACGGTGATCTCGAGCGTCTTCAGCAGCGCCTCGTAGAGCCGCCCGACCGTGAGGCGCCGATAGGCCAGCGTCAGGAGAACCGCGCCGAACGCGCCGCAGCCGGCAGCCTCCGTGGGCGTGGCGTAGCCGAGCAGGATGGAGCCGAGCGCGAAGGCGACGAGCGCCGCGGGCGGGACGAGGCCGAGAAAGAACTCGCGCGCCACGAACATCATGTCCGTCGGCCGCTCGTCCTCGGGCAAGGGCGGGCCAAGGCTCTCGTCGAACCAGCAGCGGCCGAGAGCGTAGAGCGTGTATAGCGTGGCGAGCAGCAGGCCGGGGATGATGGCGGCTGCGAAAAGGTCCGTCACCGGGATCTCCAGCACCGGGCCCATCACCACCAGCATGATCGAGGGCGGGATGAGGATGCCGAGCGTCCCGCCCGCCGTGATCGTCCCCGCCGCAAGGCGCACGCTGTAGCCCGAGCGGTTCATCGTCTTCGCCGCCATGATCCCGAGGATCGTGACCGAGGCGCCGACGATGCCCGTGGCCGCCGCAAAGATCGTCGAGACGAAAAGCACCGCAATGTAGAGGGCGCCACGCGTACGCGAGAGCATGAGCTGGACGGAGGTGAAGAGCCGCTCCATCAGCCCGGCCTGCTCCATCATGATTCCCATGAAGACGAAGAGGGGCACGGCCGCCAGCGTCTCCTCCAGCATCACCGAATTGAACTGGAGGGTCTGCAGGTAGAAGACGAGCTTCGTGCCGAAGCCCCAGGCGCCGAAGGCGAAGCCGAGGAAGATGAGCGTGAAGCTGATCGGGAAGCCCACGAAAATCGCCAGCAGCATGATCGCCAGCATCACAACGCCGATCCAGGGCTGCGCGAGGCTCGTAAGGCCGGCAGCCTTCACCGCGTCGGACCAGTAGCCGCCGATGGGCATGATGTCGGGCGCGAAGATCGCGAGCGTAACGATCAGCAGGCCCACCGCGTAATAGGGCAGCACCTTCGTGAACCGCGCCCCCCGCTCGGGCCCCATCTGATGGATCGCGCGAAAAAGCTCGGCGATGCCCTGCAGGAGGAGGAAAAGGATCCCGAGCGGCATCGCCGTTCGCGCGGGCGCCAGCGGGGCCATCATGGTCGTGTCCATGGCCCGTTCCCAGGTGTCCCACGCCTTCCACGTGTACTCGGTCGAGATCCAGAGGAAGAACACCATCGCCGGGAAATAGAAGGCGAGGTAGAGGCAGGCATCCACCGTCGCCTGCGTCTTCGGCTGCCAGTTCCGGTAGAGGAAGTCCGCGCGGATGTGCACGCCGCGCATCAGCGCGTAGCCCGCGCCCAGCATGAACATCGCGCCGGAGAACATGCGGGTGGTCTCGTAGGCCCAGAGCGTCGGGCCGAGGCCGAGCTCGCGCGCCACATCGTCCGCGCCCATCACGGCGAAGATGCGGAAGGCCTCCCGGCTCACCACCTCGAACACCATCGCGCCCATGATCGGCAGCAGCAGCAGGCAGGTGATCCGGCCCACCCAAAGGTTCATGACGTCGATATTGGCCACGATGGGCCGCATCCACGGCGTCATGTCCTCCGGCGTCTCGCCGGGTGCCTCCTGGCGCGCCTCGGCAATCAGCTCGTCCGTCGTATCGAGCTTGTCGGTATCGAGATCGTTGGAGCTCATGGCTGCCTCCCGCCTGCCCGCGCAGCGCGGGAAGGGATAACCCCTCCCCGCGGGCGGGGAGGGGCCGGTAGCGCGTCAGACGCGCGGGCTGCTTACTTCAGGCTGTCGGCGAAGGCCTTGCCGAGCGAGGCGTTCGAGGCCTGCGCCCCGGCCCAGAAGGGCACCGCGATCTCGGCGAAGTCCTTCTGGCTCTGCCAGACCTTGGCGAAGAACTCGTTCTCGGCGGCGTTCTTCTCCAGGCTGGCGCGCGCGGCGTTCATGTACTCGGTGAAGTAGTCCGCCGGCGTGTCGTGAAGCTGCACGCCGTGGTTCTCCGTGAGGTCCTTCAGCGCCTTGCCGTTCTCGTAGATGCGGTAGCTCATCGCCTTCGAGAGCGACGCGTTGGCCGCGACCTCGATGGCCTTCTGCTGCAGCGGCGTGAGCGAGTTGTAGACGTCGCCGTTGATGTAGAGGTCTGCGTTCACCACAACCTGGTGCAGGCCCTGCAGGTAGTAGTGCTTCAGCACCTTCTGGAAGCCGAACACGCTATCGGGCTTCGGGCAGCACCACTCGGCCGCATCGATCGTGCCCTTCTCGAGCGCGGGCAGGATGTCGCCGCCGCCCATGGCCACGGAGGCGATGCCGATGTCCTTGTAGGTCTGGCCCGGAATGCCCGGCGGCGTGCGGAAGCGGTACTTCCGGAAGTCGTCCATCGAGGCGATCGGCTCCTTGAACCAGCCCAGCGCCTCGGGACCCACGGGCTGCAGCATGAAGCCCTTCACGTTGACGCCCATTTCCTGCCAGAGCTCGTCATAAAGCTCGCGGCCGCCGCCGTACTGGAACCAGGAGAGGAAAGCGATGTTGTCGATGCCCACACCGGCACCGGCCACCGGCGAGCCAAAGAGCATCGCCGCCGGGTGCTTGCCCGACCAGTAATGCGTCCAGGCGAAACCGCCCTCGATCAGACCCGCATCGACCGCGTCGAGCGTCTCCTTCACGCCGACAACGGCGCCCGCCGGCAGAACCTCGATCTGCACCTGCCCGTCGGTGAGGTCGCTCACGTCCTTCGCGAAGTCCTCGAGCATGTGCACCTCATCCGCCTTCGCCGGGATCACCGACTGCACGCGAATGACGGTCTGCGCTTCCGCGAGCGGGGCGAAAGCGAGGATGGCGCCGGCTGCCACGGCGCCGAGGGTCGTCGGCAGCACCTTCAGAAAGTCCATGGGTTTCCTCCCGGTTGGTTTCGCTTCTTTTTTCTTGTTGGTCGCGTTCGCGAACTCTGTCGGTCAAAGCCTCACGATGCAACGAAAAGGGTATGGGGCGAAGGGCGCGCCCTCGGGCGCCCAACGGGCCGGGCCGGCGGGCGGGCGCCGACCGGTGATGACGCAGCGTCCCGTCACGCCGCCGCCTCCTCGAGGATCATGTCGGAGGCCTTCTCGCCGATCATGATCGCCGGCGCGTTGGTGTTGCCCGAGGTGATCACCGGCATGATCGAGCAATCCGCCACGCGCAGCCCGGCAATGCCGTGCACCTTCAGCCGATGATCGACCACGGCGGCCTTGTCCTGTCCCATCTTGCAGGTCCCGGTGGGGTGGTAGATCGTGGTGGAGGTACTGCGCGCCCAGTCGAGCAGTGCCTCATCGCTCTCCGCTTCGGGCCCCGGCGCGTGCTCCACCGTGACGAGATCCTTGAGCGGCGCCTCCGCCGCAATCCGCCGCGCCACGCGGATACCGGCAACGAGTGTCTCGCAATCGGTGCGGGTGGCGAGGTAGTTCGGGTGGATGGCCGGGTGATCCTTCATGCTGGCCGAGCGGAGGGAGAGATGGCCGGCGCTCTCGGGACGAAGCTGCAGCACGGACGCCGTGAAGGCGGAGAAGCGGTGCGGCCCCTCGGCGGGGCTGTCCGCGCTCCAGGGCTGGATGTGAAACTGGATGTCCGGCGTCGCGAGGTCCGGGCGCGTCTTGAGAAAACCGGTGCCGAGGCTCGCAGCCATCGTCATCGGGCCCGTGCGGAACAGCGCATACTCCGCGGCCATCGCCGCCTTGCGCGCCAGGCTGCGGACTTCCGTGTTGATCGTCGGCACCGTGCATTTATAGACCGGTCGCGCCTGCAGGTGGTCCTGCAGGTTCCGCCCCACGCCTTCGAGCGCCGCCGTCACCTCGATCCCGTGGACCCCCAGCTCCTCCGCCGGGCCGAGACCCGAGACCATCATCAGCTGCGGCGATCCGATCGCGCCGGCGGAAAGCACCACCTCGCGGCGCGCGCGCATCACCGTATCCGCCCCGCCGATATGGGCGACGAGGCCGGTCACCCGCCGCCCGTCGAGCAGCAGCCGCTCCACCGGGGAATTCACGAAAAGTGCGAGGTTCTCCCGCTTCTCCGCGGGCCGGAGATAGGCGACGGCCGTGGAGCAGCGCCGCCCGCGATCCGCCGTCATCTGGAAGTAGCCCACGCCTTCCTGATCCGTGCCGTTGTAATCGGGGTTGCGCCTGTAGCCGGCGTTCACCGCCGCCTCGATCCACGCATCCACCACCTCGCGCCCCAGCCGGCTGCGCGACACGGCGAGGGGCCCGTCCCCGCCACGAAGCGCGTCCTCGCCGCCTTCCCAGCGCTCGGCCCGCTTGAAGAGCGGCGCCACATCGTCCCAGCCCCAGCCGGGGTTGCCGAGCTGGCGCCAATGGTCGAAATCCGCCGCCTGTCCGCGCACGTAGAGGAGGCCGTTGATCGAGCTCGAGCCGCCCAGCACGCGCCCCCGCGGCCAGGGGATCGAGCGGCCGTTGAGCCCGGGATCGGGCTCGGTTCGGTAGCGCCAGTCCGTCGCCGGGTTGCCCATGGTGCGGAAATAGCCGACGGGAATGTGGATCCAGGGCGACCTGTCGCGCCCCCCGGCCTCCACAAGCGCCACAGTGTAGCGGCCGCTGGCGCTCAACCTGTTGGCAAGCACGCACCCAGCGGACCCTGCGCCGACGACAATGAAGTCGAACTCCAAGCGACTTCCTCCTGCGGTCCCATTCATTGGGACTTTTATTCTCTAGCCGAAACAGAACAGGCTTTCGCGCCCCACGCAACCTTTTCCTGAACGAGCCCATGAAAGACGAAGACGACACGATCCCAACCAATCTGCGGACGCTACGGATCCTCGAGATCGTGGCGGAGGCCGAGGAGCCGATGACACCCTCGGAGATCAATGCCCGCCTCGGTCTGCCGAAGCAGACAGCGCACAGGCTCTGCAACACCCTGGCGGATGAGGGCTACCTCGCCCGCGAGGGCGCGGGCACGCGCCTGCGCCCCGGCCGGCGCATGCGGGCCATGGCGAGCGGCACGCTCAACGCCCGGCATCTTCTCGTGGCGCGCCACCAGGTGCTGAGAACGCTCTCCGAAGCCGTTGGCGAGACCGTCAATTTCGTGGTGCCCGAGCCTGCAGGCATGCGCTACAGCGACCGTGTCGAGACCGGCTGGGCACTGCGCATCCAGCTCCCCATCGGCAGCAACGTGCCCTTCCACTGCACCGCAAGCGGCAAGACCTTCCTCGCCAGCCTGCCCGCCGCCGCCCGCCAGCGCATGGTGGGCACGCTGGCGCTGGACGCGCTCACACCGAACACCATCACCGACCCCGCCGCGCTGCTCGACGAACTCGCGGAGATCGACGGTCAGGGCTTCGCGCTCGACCGGGAGGAGTTCATGGAGGGGATGATCGCCCTCGCCGCCCCGGTGCATGACCGCGAGGGCCGCTACGCCGCCTCCCTCGCCTTCCATGCCCCGCTGCTGCGCCTCGACATCGACGCGGCCCTCACCCACCGGCAGACGCTGCTCGATGCCGCAGCCGCGCTGGCGGAGTTCTGCTAAGCGGCATGCCGTCGGAGGGAGCGATGACGAAGACACGGGTGCTGGTGCTCGACCCGATCCATGCGGACGGCCTCGCGATGCTCGCGGCGCGGGACGATATCGCGCTCACGCACCTGCCCGCACCGGAGGAGGACGACATTCTCGCGCATATGGCAGTGGCGGAAGCGCTCCTCCTGCGGGGCCGCCACCTGTCGCGCCAAGCGTTCGAGCGTGCGGCAAACCTCCGCCTCATCTCGCGCCACGGCGTGGGCTGCGACAATCTCGATCTCGACGCGTTCCGCGCCCGCAATGTCCGCGTGGCCATCAGCGCCGATGCGAACTGGCTCTCGGTCGCAGAGCACACGCTCGCCCTCATGTTCGCCGCCGCCAAGGCCCTCCACGCCGGGGACCGGGCGGTGCGGGACGGGAACTGGGCGGTGCGCGACGCGCTCGGCACGCGGGAGATCGCGGGCAGCGACGTGCTGGTGATCGGCTTCGGGCGCATCGGCCGGGCCGTCGCGGAGCGCTGCGCCACTCTCGGCGCCAGGGTCAGCGTGCACGACCCCGCCATCGCGGAGACGCCGCCCTTCGCCGCCGCGCCCTCCCTGCCCGACGCCATGGCCGCGGCGGATTTCATCACGCTCCACGTGCCCCGCCTGCCCGAGACGCTTGGGCTGATCGGCGCCGACCTCCTCGCCCGCCTGCGCCCCGGTGCCATCCTCGTGAACACCGCCCGCGGCGGCATCGTTGACGAGGCCGCGGTGCTCCACGCCCTCGATCACGGCCCCCTCGCCCGATACGCCACGGATGTGCTGGCGGACGAGCCGCCCGGCGCCGGCGACCCGCTGCTCAGCCGTTCGGACGTCATCCTCACCCCCCACAGCGCCGCGATGACCGCCGAAGCCGCGCGCCGCATGGCCACGGGCGCCGCCCAGAACATCCTCGACTTTCTGGACGGCCGCCTCGCCCCCGAAATGACGGTGGTGTAGACGCCGTGCAAAGCGGCGCGGGCGCGATGTGAGATGCAGTGGATCCTTCAGGACTTCGAGGACACCCGGAAACTCGGCGATGCGCTCGACCGGCTGGGCCTGCCCCATAGCTGGCACAAGGTGGTGCCCTTCGTAGGCGACCTGATCCCCGAGCCCGTGGTCGACGACCCCGGCGCCGTGATCCTCTTCGGCTCTTACACGCTCTGGCGGTATGCGGCGGCGAAGGGCTATCGCCCCGGCGTCTTCAAGCTCCGCCCCTTCGTGCACGAGGCCGCCTGGCAGCCATACCTCCTGAACGGCCCAGATGCCCTCTTCCTGCCGCTCAGCGAGGTATCCACCCGGCTGGCCGACGACGGGACGCTCTGGTTCATGCGCCCCGTGGACGACAGCAAGGAAGCCCCCGGCCGCGTCTACGAAGCCGGCGAGATCATCGCGCTTGCCGAAAGAGTGACACGCCTCGAGGCGGACGAGATCCCGCACGGCTCTCTCCGTCACGACACCGCGCTGATGCTCTCGAAGCCGGTGCGGATCCTCAAGGAATGGCGCGTCTGGGTGGTGAACGAGGAAATCGTCACCGCGTCGCTCTACAAGGAGGGCGCGCGGGTCGTCTACCGCCCGGAGATCGACGCGGACGCCCAGGCCTTCGCGCAACGGATGGTCGCGCTGAACCCGGGCTATCAAACCGCCTATGTGCTCGACATCTGCCGTACCGATACCGGGCTCCAGCTGCTCGAGACCAACTGCATCAACGCCGCCGGCTTCTACGAAGCCAACCTCCAGCGTCTCGCCGTCGCGCTCGAGCGTTGCACCGCGCCCTGAGGACCCTGCCCTACCGCAGTACCAGTTCCACGCGGCGGTTACGGGCGCGGCCGTCCTCGCTCTCGTTCGGCGCAACGGGGGCGAGGAAGCCCACGCCATGCGTCTCGAGCTGGCCCGCATCGATCCCGAACCGTTGCACCAGCGCCTGGCGGACCGCCTCGGCGCGCCGGCCCGAAAGCCCCATGTTGTAGGCAAGGTCGCCCTGATTGTCCGTGTGCCCCACCAGCAGCATGGGCGTGCCCGCCCGCTCCTTCAGGAACGCCGCCATCTCCGCCAGCACCGGCTCGGACGCGGGCAGCAGATCCGCGCTGTCCGTCGCGAATTCCAGGCCGTAGATCGCCGCGGTCCCCGTCGCATCGAGCGCGGAGCCGATCTCGCTCGCGGTCAGCGGCTCGAGCCCGGTCTCCACTGCATCGGTCGTCGCGAGTTCGAGGTAGAGGTCCGTCCGCCCCGTCCCCGGGCTCATGGCAAGCACATGCACCACCTCCCGCGTCTCCCCGGCCGTGCGGTCGAAGAGGCCGTAGCGCAGGTCGTCACCCATGCGGACACGGCCCTGCCCGCGCCCCTCCCGGTTGATCATGTAGCCGATATTGCCACCGCACGCCTCCAGCCCTGCACACTCGAAGATCGGCGTGAAGCCGAGGCCGGCGATCTCCCGCTCATAAGCCCGGTAAAGCTCCAGGGTCGAGCGGCCCTCGGGCGCCTGGTAGGTCACCATGCGCGCGGCCCCCTCGATCACCAGCCGCTCCCCCGCCTCGAACTTCGCGACGAACGGGCCGGGGTAGAAGGTCGTCTCATCATAGGCGACCTCCGCCTCCTGGGACACCGTGGCGCCGGGAAACACGCTCTCGAACAGCGTCGTCGCCGGCTCCTGCGCATGCGCGCCGGCGGCAAGCAGGGGGGCAAGGGCGAGGAGGGGGGAAAATCTCATGGGTCTCTTCCGTCTTGGTCACTGCCGCTGGATGCGCGCATCGCGCGATTTCCGGTGGCGGCGTACCACCTGGGCGCGCAGGCCCCCTGTGCCACGCGGCACGGGGCGGAGCGGTGACGGACGAGAAGGAGAATGTGTCGCGGTGCCCCGGCTGGCCGGGGCACCGCGCGGCCGTTACTGGCCCTCGGCTTCGAGAAGACCGATCTGGGTCATGAAGGCGATGTGCGCGTCGAGCGCCTCCTGGGCGAGTTCGGACTTCGCCGCCACGTCGCGCCATGCGTCGACCGCGATCTGGCGGAACTTGTCACGCTCCTCCTGCGGCCAATCGATCACCGTGATGTCCCCGCCCGCCTTGTGCTCGGCCACGAGGCGCTTGTCCTCGAGATCCGCCAGCCGGCGCATCGAGGAATAGGCCGCGTAGTACCAGACCTCCATTGCGGTCTGCTCCGCCTCCGAGAGGCTCTCCCACGCGTCCTTGTTCACGATGAACTGGAGCACGGCCATCGAGTGGATGCCCGGATAGATCGGGTACTTGGCCACCTTGTACATGCCCGAGGCGTTGTTGTTCACGTAGGCCGACGCGTCAGCCGCCTCCACGAGCCCTTTCTCGAGCGAAGTGTAGACCTCCGAGAACGGCAGCGACACGGGCGCGGCACCCGCACGCTTGAACACCTCCGCCGCAAGGCCCTCGGGCGAGCGGATCTTCACCCCCTCGAGATCGGCGACCGAGTTGATCGGGATCGAGCTCACCAGCGCCTCACGCGCATAGGGCCCGCAGCCCACCACGTGGATCTTGCCCTTGGTGTATTTGTCGTAGAGCTTTTGCAGGATCTCCTTGCCGCCGCCGTACTGGCAGAAGGTCTGCATCTGGTCGACCGTGTCGTAACCCGCGATCAGGTCGCCCAGGATCGCGAAGGCCGGGTCGCGGCCGGTGAAGTACGACACCGCGTTCAGGTCACCGTCGAGAATGCCGTTCGCCACAGCGTCGATGGTCTCGCGGTGCGGCACCACGGCCTTCGTCGGCAGCACCTCGATCTTCACGCCGTCCGGCCCTGTCATGGCGTTGAACTTGCCCTGCCAGTCGTCGGTCATGAAGCGGTGCGCCCAGTCCCCCGCCTTCGAGCTCGCCTGGAGCTGCAGGGTGCGCGCATCCGCCGTGCCGGCGGAAAGGCCGAGGCCCGCGCCGAGTGCCAGCGCCGCGGCCAGCATTGCGGTCTTCTTCATCGTGTTCCTCCCGGGTGAAAATGAACCGCGCCGCCCGCTCAGTCTCAGCTGAATTGGTCGGCCAGCGCGAACAGAATCCAGATCAGCCCCCCCGCCAGCGCGAAGCCCGCAATCGCGGCCCAAGGCCCGTAGTGGTGGATCGGATCGTGACGGCCGCCCTCTTCGCTCATCTCGTCGCCTTTCAGAGGCCCCTCTCAGGGGCGCTTCGGGATGGCAGGGATTGACCCTCCGCTGACCATACGACAGGCTCGCCTTGCAGTTGTCAACGCAAAGGGCAGAGTACTGCCACGGCTCAGGGAAGTGAAAACACCATGACAATGCAGACGCTTGAGCCGACAGCCGATGAAATGCTGCACCGCGATATTGCAGTTGCGAAGGATCGTTTCGCCTGGGTGGACCATATCAGCCGGTTCTCGGGCCTTGCCGTGGCGCAGCTTTACTTGGTCTGCGCCGCCGTAACGGTCTACGAGGTGATCTCGCGCTATGTCTTCAACGCGCCGACGGACTGGGCCTTCGAGGTGGCGATGGTGGTCTGCGCCGTCGCCTGGATGGTCTCGGCCGGCTATGTGACGCTGAAGAAGCGCCATATCGGCATCACCGTCTTCTACATCATGGCGGGCGCCAAGACGCAGTGGTGGCTTGACCTTCTGGCCTATGGCGTGGGCGTGCTGGCGCTCTTCCTGCTGGCCGACGACACCATGGCGCGCGCTCTCGAGAGCATCGATCTGATCGAGCGGACGGGCAGCGCCTTCAACTCGCCCCAGCCCATGCTGCTCAAGACCGTGCTGCTGGTCGGCGCGCTGGTCTACCTGCTGCAGCTCACCGTCCAGCTCTGGCGGCATTTCGAGAGCCCGCTGGCGCGGAACATCGTGCTGGCGATCGGCGCGCTTATCTTCCTCCGCCTCGGCCTCACCGCGATCACGCATTATGCGGGCGAGGACGGGCTCTTCGGGCAGGTGCATGGCGCCTTCTCCGCCTTCGGGGAGATCTTCAACCCGAAGGACTATGTGGACGCCCGCGCCTACGATCTCGGCACTGTCAGCCTCTGCATCGTGGCCCTGCTGCTCCTCCTCATGACCACGGGCATGCCGCTCGGCATCGTCACCCTCTTCGTCTCGGTGCTGACGGCGCTGGCCTTCTTCGGGCCGAACGGTCTCTACCTCGTCTCGTCCAACGCCTTCGGGCTTCTCGAGAAGTACCCGCTGGTGGCCGTGCCGCTCTTCGTGCTCATGGCCTCGATCCTCGAGAAGGCGGGCGTGGCGCGGGACCTCTTCGATGCCATGAACATCTTCGCCGGCAATTTCCGCGGCGGCGTGGCGGTGCAGACCGTAGCAGTGGCCGTGGTGCTGGCCGCCATGTCCGGCGTCATGGGCGGGGAGATCGTGATGCTCGGGCTCGTCGCGCTACCGCAGATGCTGCGCCTCGGCTACAACAAGTACATCGCCATCGGGGTGATCTGCGCGGCGGGCTCGCTCGCCACGCTAATTCCCCCCTCCATCATCATGATCGTCTACGGCCTTTCGGCGGATGTGGCGATCGGCGACCTCTTCCTCGCGGGCGCCGTGCCAGGGCTGATGCTGGCGACGTTCTACGCGATCTACGTGGTCGTCCGCTGCAACATGAACCACGATCTCGCGCCCACGGCCGAGGAGGTGGCGCGCATCCAGGGGCCGATCGAGATGACCGGGGAGAAGCGCCTCGCGGTGATCATGTGCATCCTGCTCATCGGTGCCGTGATGGGGTCCATCTATGCCGGCATCGCGAGCGTGACCGAGGCCGCGGCCGTGGGCGTGTTCGGCGCGATCCTGGTGGCGCTGGTGCGGCTCCAGTTCAACTGGACGATGTTCCAGCAGGCCCTGGCAGGCACCATGAGCACCGTGGGCACCATCATCTGGCTCATCCTCGGCGCCGTGGCCTTCGTGGGCATCTACAACCTGATCGGGGGCGCGAACTTCATGCGCTCGCTCTTCGCCGATCTCGGCCTGCCCGCCATCGGGATCATCTTCGTGATGATGGGGATCCTGATCATCCTCGGCACCTTCATGGAGTGGATCGCCATCGTCTTCATCACCGTGCCCGTCTTCGCCCCGGTGGTGCGGGACATGGCGCCGGAACTGGGGCTCGAACCCGCCTGGGCGGCCGTGTGGTTCGGGGTGCTCTTCGTCATGAACATCCAGATCTACTTCCTCTCGCCACCCTTCGGGCCGGCCTGCTTCTGGCTCAAATCGGTGGCGCCGGCGCATATCACGCTGCAGCAGATCTTCGCGGCGGTGCTGCCCTTCATCTGCCTCCAGATCATCGGGCTCGCGCTGGTGATGATCTTCCCCGAGATCGCGCTCTTCCTGCCCCGGCTTCTCGGCAGCTGACGCTGCCGAGACCAGGCGCCGCGTCTGGCGCTGCGCTTGTGGAGAGGATCGGCCCGCGGCGCGGGGCGGAGGCCGGTGCCTGTGGCGAAGAAGAAGAGGCTGGGGAGGACCCGCGGGGCGGGTCTCGTCCGAGCGTTCTGCAAGGGGCGGGCCGCGTCAAGGACAAGCGGGCCTTGCCCGTCGCTGCGCGATCCTTGACCCGGCCCGTCCCTTGCAAGCCTCTGCTATGGGCCTACCAGATGGCTGGTTCCGGGGTTTCGCCGCCGAAGCCCGTTTCGAGACAGTCGAAATCGCAGCCCGTATCCGCCTGGCCGATATGCTGGGCGTACATCCAGCCATAGCCGCGGGTGTAGCGCGGCGCAGGCGGCGTCCAGGCCGCGCGTCGGGCCTCGAGCGCCTCGGGGGAGAGATCCACATGGATCGTGCGGGCATCGATATCGATCGCGATCATGTCGCCGGTGCGCACGAGCGCGAGCGGGCCGCCGATGAAGGCTTCGGGTGCAGCATGCAGGATGCAGCAGCCATAGGACGTGCCGGACATCCGGCAGTCCGAAATCCGCACCATGTCGCGGATGCCCTGGGCGAGCAGCTTGCGGGGGATCGGCAGCATGCCCCATTCGGGCATGCCCGGCCCGCCGACGGGCCCCGCATTGCGGAAGACCATGACATGGTCGGGCGTCACGTCGGCCGCCCGATCGTCCGCCCAGGCCTTCATCTCCTCATAGCTGTCGAACACCACCGCCGGCCCCGCATGCTTCATGAATTTCGGGTCCATGGCCGAGGGCTTCACCACCGCGCCATCCGGGGCGATGTTGCCCTTCAGGACCGCCAGCGCGCCCTCGCGGTAGATCGGCCGGTCGAGCGGGCGGATGACATCGTCGTTCCAGACCTCGGCACCCTCGAGCTCCTCGCCCCAGCTCCGGCCGGAGACGGTGAGGGCGGAGAGGTCAAGCGCGGGCGCAAGCTGCTTCATCAGCCCCTTGAAGCCCCCCGCATAGAAGAAGTCCTCCATCAGGTATTCCGTGCCGGAGGGGCGGATATTCGCGATCACGGGCACCCGGCGGGACGCCGCCTCGAAATCGTCGAGCCCGATATCGTGGCCCGCCCGGCGCGCCATGGCGATCACGTGGATGATGGCGTTCGTCGAGCAGCCCATCGCCATGGCGACCGCGATGGCGTTGAGGAAGGCCGTCCGCGTCAGCACTTTCTCGGGTCGCAGATCCTCCCACACCATCTCGACGACCCGTCGCCCGCAGGCCGCCGACATGCGGATATGCCCGGCATCGGCGGCGGGGATCGACGAGGTGCCCGGCAGGCAGATGCCGAGCCCATCGGCGATGCCGGTCATGGTGCTGGCGGTCCCCATGGTCATGCAGTGGCCGTAGGAGCGCGCGATACCGGCCACCACGTCCTGCCACTCGGCCATGGAGGTCTCGCCCGCGCGCACGTTCTCCCAGTTCTTCCAGATGTCCGAGCCCGAGCCCAGCACCTCGCCCTTCGCATGACCGCGCAGCATGGGCCCGGCAGGCAGGTAGACGCAGGGAATACCCATCGAGATCGCGCCCATCAGGAGGCCCGGCGTGGTCTTGTCGCAGCCCCCCATCAGTACCGCACCGTCGATGGGGTGGGAGCGCAGGAGCTCCTCCGTCTCCATCGCCAGGAAGTTCCGGTACATCATGGTGGAGGGCTTCACGATGGGCTCGGAAAGCGAGATCGCCGGCAGCTCCAGCGGAAAGCCCCCGGCCTGGTAGACGCCGCGCTTCACATCCGCCACCCGCTCGCGGAAATGGGCGTGGCACTGGTTGATGTCGGACCAGGTGTTCACGAGGGCGATGACGGGCTTGCCCGTCCAGTCCTCCGCGCCATAGCCCATCTGCATGATGCGGCTGCGGTGGTTCCAGCTCCGCTGCGTATCGTCCTGCGCGAGCCAGCGGGCGCTGCGCAGCTCCTCGTAAGCCTTGGTCATGATGTCCTCCCGGGTGCCCCGCGTCTGTCGGCGGGCTCGTCCCACTCTTGCCTGTCCGTCATGCGCTGTCACGCGCCAAGCCCGGTAGGGTGGGGTTCCACCCCACCGCTCAAGTCCCGCCTGTCAGCACCCAGTAGACGGCGGCGAGGAACAGCGTGCAGAGGAGCGAGAAGCGCCAGTTCCAGAACCAGGTCATGGCCCGGCCCCGCTGGCCTGTGGATTGCTCGACCATTAGCACGACGGTGGCGAAGGGCGAGGTGGTCATCGAAAGCGCCCAGCCGCAGGAGATGGCGAGCGCCGCCCAGGTAACATCCGCGGGGATCACCGGCAGGTCGGCGATCAGGCTGCCGATGAAGACCGCCATCATGATGGGGCTGAGCGCGAACTGGCTGAGCACGGCGACGCTGACCGAGAGGCCGAGAAGGAAGAGCCAGCCGGGCATGGTCGCGAGCCCGATAACCTCCGCCCACGCCGCCGAGGGGATGATGCCGGCAGCCGCCCGCCCGATGAAGCCCGAACAGGCGAGGGTGACGGCCAGGGGCGCAGCGCCGGGCAGGTAGCCGCGGAGGATAACGCCCGCGCGCCGCATTGCCTCCCCCGCCCGCTCAGCCGGCGCACCGGAGGCCTGCAGGCCGAGCCAGCCGAGCATGATGATGGGGCTTGCCATCATCAGCCCGAAGACCACGGAGCCACCGAAGGCCGTCATCGCCGCGAGCGTCAGGCCAAGCAGCGCCAGCGCCACGCCCGCGAACTGCGCGTAGGCCGCCGCCGGAAAGGGCGGGGCGGCGGCGGGCGCGTTGGCGACGAGGCGGCGGCGCACGGCTCGCCACGTCCAGCGATCCTCCGCCCAGCCGATCAGCATCACCGTCATGGCGATGGCCAGCCCAAGCGCGATCCAGGGCAGCCGCTCCGCCTCGGGCAGCAGCGTCGCCAGCACAAGCGGCGCCACCGCCGTGGGCGACCACACAACGCCCCAGGCGAAACCCCGTAGCATCGCAGTCAGCTGCCGCCGCTCGCGGATGGGCTGCAGCGCGTCGGAGGCGTTCGCCTCGCTGCCCTGCCGGATCAGCGGGGTCAGCAGGCTGACCACGCCGAGATTGAAGAGCTGCGCCATGAAATGCGTGCCGAGGAACACCGCGAAGTACCGCCGGCCCGAGGGCTGCTTGGTGAGGTAGAGCCCACAGCTCCGGATCGCGGCGGAGGTGGAGGCCGCCTGCTGGATCAGCCCCACCAACAGGATGAAGGCCATCAGGAAGGCGGCCTGGTCGAAGGCGCTGCGCACCACGGCGCCCGGGTCCTCCGCCAACCAGTAGGCCAGCCCCGCGAGCGTGGCGCAGAAGCTGATGAGGTAGATTTCGCGCAGCCCGAACCGCGGGAAGGTGAGAAGCGCAACCGCGATCACCGCGATATCGGCCGCCCAGTTCGCAAGCTCGAACCCCGCGGCGAGGTAGAGGAGCTCCGCGCCCATCACCGTCAGCAACGCGACCGTCACGGCCCGGTCCGGCAGGGGACAGTTCTCGGCAGCGGGCGCTTCGGGGCGCGTGGCGGGGTCCGGCGTGGGCATCGGGGCCTGGGCGGAAGGCTGGCGGGGTCGGGCAGCAGCGCCATCAAATCACGCGGCGCGCCGCACGGCCAGCACCCTTCCCCGGCACGCCGGAAGCCGCTAGGCCGGCTGCATGAGCGGCTGGCCCGACACATTGCCCGAGCGCGGCATCGGCGAAGACGCGGCGCTGGCTGCCCTGCGCCCGGCGATGGCAGCGCGCTCCACGGCGCTCGGCAGTGCCGATGCGCTGGCGCATATGGACCCGCCCCCGCCAGCCATCGCCGTGGAGGTGACCGCGCTCAACGCCGCGCTCAACCAGAACCTCCTGCACCCCGATCTGAGCCCCCTGGCGACGGAAGCGGAAGCGCGGGTGATCGCCTGGCTGGCGCCGCATTTCGGCATGGAGGCGGGGCATATGTGCGGCGGCTCCACGCTCGCGAACCTCACGGCGCTATGGGCCGCGCGCGAGCATGGGGCGCGCCGGGTCGTCGCCTCGGCGGAGGCACATCTCTCGGTGCCGAAGGCCGCCCATATCCTGGGCCTCGCCTTCCAGAAGGTATCGGTGGACGCGCTCGGCCGTCTCGACGCCGCCGCCCTGCCCGCGCTCGACGACGCCGCCCTCGTGCTCACCGCCGGCAGCACGGGGCGCGGTGTGATCGATCCGCTCGCCCGGCCTGCACGCTGCCGCTGGCTGCATGTGGACGCGGCCTGGGCGGGCCCCCTCCGCCTCACCCGCCATGCCGCCCTGCTGGACGGGATCGAAGAGGCGGACAGTATCGCGATCTCCGCCCACAAATGGTTCTTCCAGCCGAAGGACAGCGGCATCGTCCTCTTCCGCGACCCGGCGGCGGAGGAGAAGGTCAGCTTCGGCGGCAGCTACCTTGCCCGGCCCAATATCGGCGTGCAGGGCTCGCGCGGCGCGGTCGCCCTGCCCCTCCTCGCCACCCTCCTCGCCTGGGGGCGGGCGGGCCTCGCCGCAAGGCTCGAGAAATGCGTGGCCGATGCCGAGGCACTCGCGGACCGCGTTGCGGCGGACCCGCGGCTCGTCCTCCGCCAACCGGCCGCCACCGGCGTGCTCAACTGGCGCCCGCGCACAGGCGATGCGCAGGCCGTGGCTGCGCGCCTCAAGGGCACGAGCTCGACGCTCCAGACGCCCGAAACCCTCTGGCTCCGCCAGGTCGCAGCAAACCCCGCTGCAGCGGTCGACGCGGTCTGGGCGCGTATCGAGGCAGCACTCGCGCCCTGAATGGCCGCTTGTCTGCCGCCCGCCCAGCCGCCATCCTGCGGGCAGAGAAGCGCGGGGCAGCCCGTCACCGCGCCAGAACATGTCCGAGGGAGGACACGCCATGAACCCCGGCGGCCTGCGCGCCCGCATCCTCGCCCGTGAGGCGCTGTGCGGTACTTTCGTCAAGACCCCCAGCCACGAGATGATGGAACTGCTCGCCATGAGCGGGCTCGACTTCGTCTGCCTCGACGCGGAACACGCGGCCTTCGACCGGGCGCGGATGGATCTCTGCCTCGCCATGGCCCGGGCGCTCGACCTGCCGGCGCTCGTACGCGTGCCCGAAGGAACGCCCGCCCAGGTGCTGATGGCGCTCGACAGCGGGGCAACGGGCGTGGTGGTGCCGCACTGCTACTCGGCCGAGAAGGCGGAGACGGTGACCCGTGCCGCGCATTTCGGCCGGGGCGGGCGCGGCTTCGCGGGCTCCACCCGCTGGGCGGGCTTCGCGACGAAGCCCATGGCCGACGTGCTGGCGATGGATGACGACGTGGTGGTGCTCGGCCAAATCGAGGAGCCGGGGGGCGTGGCCGCCGTGAGCGAGATCGCCGCTGTGGAGGGCATGGACGGCCTCTTCGTCGGCCCGGCGGACCTCGCGGTCTGCTACGGCGTCACGGATATTGCCGACCCGTTGGTGCGGGAGGCCATCGGCAAGGTCGGGGAGGCGGCGCGCGCCCATGGCAAGGCCGCGGTGACCTTCGCGCCCTCCCCCGCCATGACGCAGCCGCTGCGGGCCCTCGGCGTCAGCATGTTCTTTTTCGCCTCGGAACACGCCTGGATGCTGCAAGGCGCGAAGAACTGCGTCGCCGATTTCAAGGCAGCCCTCGGCTAGGCACAGAGCGGCCAGCAACAGCCGAGCGGCAAGAACGGTGGCGCAGCTTCCGCGGATGGCGCCGCGCCCGCGCCCACCCACGTCAGCGTTGCCGCGAGATGGTGAAGGAAGGTCTTAGATCGCAGCCCGGATGTTCACTTAATGTTTCAGTGCAGCAGCCTAACCTGACGTGGGTGGGCGCGGGCGTGCATGGCATCCCACACCCGAGCGCCCGCGCCCTGTGACGCGCAACGCCACGCGCTCAGTTGACGGCGCAGGGCGCTCAGCCTATCCCGGGGCTCAGCGGCGGGCATGGTGAAATGGTATCACACGAGCCTTCCAAGCTCTTGGTGCGGGTTCGATTCCCGCTGCCCGCTCCACCGCTCCCCGCCCTCCGCGAGCCGTCTCTCAGGGCGGAAACTCGGTGCCCTGCCAGTCGAATAGCCTGCCGCTCTCGGCCGGGGTGAGCCGCGCGAGGACGTCGAGCAGCGCCGCGGCGGAAGCATCCGGCTCGAAGAGCGCGTCGTCCTTCACAAAATTCCGGAACGGCTCGGAGAGGGGTGTTGCGACCGTGCCGGGCTGCAGCCCTGCGATCACCAGCGCCTTGCGCCGCCGTGCCTCCTCGATCGCCAGGCATTTGAGCAGCTGGTTGAGCGCTGCTTTCGAGGCGCGATAGGCGTACCAGCCGCCCGCCTTGTTGTCCGAAACCGAGCCGACCCGCGCCGAGAGCGCCGCAAAGATCGCCGGCTCCTTGCGCGGCAGGCGCGGCAGGAAATGCTGCGCCACCAGGGCGGGCCCCGTGGCATTCACGGCGAAGGACCGGGCGAAGGACGCGGCATCCAGGTCCCGCCACGTCTTCTCCGGCTGGAGCGCGCCGTCATGCAGCAGGCCCGTGGCGACGATGACGAGGCGGAGCGCCTCCCCCATCCCCTCTGCCGCCGCGGCGATACTGGCCGGGTCCTCGAGGTCGATGCGGTCCTCGACCACCTTGGCCCCGGATGGCGCGCGGCCCGAGCGGCTGAGGGCGTGCACCCGGCTCACGCCGGGCATGGCGTTGAGCGCGCGCACGAAGGCCGCGCCGATCCCGCCCGAGGCGCCGATCACCGCCGCCTCGAACCCGTCTCCCAAATGCGAAAAGTCCTTCATGGCGCGAGAGCTGCGTTGGCTGGGGCGCCGGTCAAGGCCCTTGCGGCGGCAGCGCGCAGCCGACCCCTTTGGCCACCCCCCTCAGGCGCCCCTCAGGCGACCGACGGCGCGATAACCGCGTAGCTCGCCGCTGCGAGGCCCAGGGCGAAGGCGAAGAGCGCCGCGTAGGCGAGGCGCTTGCTGCGATCCAGCGCCGCCTTCGCATCGGTGAACTTCACCTCGCCCCGCCCCTCCAGCGCCGCCCGCTCCTCCGCCCGCTGCTGCTCCGAGCCGAAGCGGAAAAGGCGTTCGAGCGCCTGGCGCTTCAGGCGCCGTGCCTGGGCGAACCGCTGCTGCGCCCAGAGGCCGAGCACCGACGCCGTGCCCGCGGCCAGCAGCCCGCCGCCCCAGCAGGCCAGCGCGAGCACCGTGGGAAAGAGCGCCGGCGGGGAGGCGGCGCCGGTCTCCGCCAGCGCCCCGTAGAGGCCCAGGAAAGCCGCCGCCGCACCGCCGTTCAGCAGCACCAGCGTGCGCAGCACCTCCTGCTCATAGGCGGCGGCACCCCGGTTGAGCTCGAGCTCCAGTTCCCGGTCGAGCGCGTATTTCGCGCGCAGGAAGCTCTCCTCGGCCGCGGAGAGATGGGGCAGCGGCTGCACCGCCTCGGCCCCGGGCAACGCCCGCTGCTCCTCGCTCCGATCCTTCGCCGCCATCCCCGCTGCCCCCCATCCTGATGGGCGGCAGCATTAGCGGCAGGCGCGGCAAGGTAAAGGCTCAGGCGGGTCCGATGGCCGCCCCTGTGGCGAGCATGCCCGTCACCGCCTCGGCGGAGAACCCGGCCTCCCGCAACACCGCCACCGTGTGTTCGCCGAAAATCGGCGCGGCGCGGCGTACGCCGCCGGGCGTGTCATGAAACGTCACCGGCAGGCCGAGGGTCTCGACCGTCCCCGCCCCCGGATGCTCCACCTCCGTCACCATCCCGCGCGCACGCGCCTGCGGGTCGGCCTGCATCTCGCGGATGGAGAGCACGGGGCCTGCCGGCAATCCGCCCGCCTCCATCACCGCCAGCCACTCGGCCGTCGGCCGCCCGCGAAGCAGCGCGTTCAGCGCCTCGGCCAGAACCTCCCGGTTCGCGATCCGGTCCGCATTCGTGAGGAACCGCGGGTCCGCCGCCAGCCCGGGCGCGCCGATGAGCTCGACCAGCCGCTCCCAGTTCCGCTGGTTCGCGGCGCCGATATTGATCCAGCCATCCGCCGTCTCGAAGGCCTGGTAGGGCGCGTTCAGCGGATGAGCCGAGCCCATGGGCCCCGGGCTCTCTCGTGTCGCGAAGGCGATGGCGGACTGCCAGTAGGTATGGGTGATCGCCGCCTCGAAGAGCGAGGTGTCGACGCGCTGGCCCTCCCCCGTCTCCCGCCGCCGGTGCACCGCGGCCAACGCCCCCATGGCCGCGAGAATACCGGCCGTGATGTCGGAGACCGGCGCCCCCACCTTCACCGGCGGCCGCCCCGGCCCCTCCCCGGTGATGCTCATGAGCCCGCCCATGCCCTGGGCGATCAGGTCGAACCCCGCGCGCTCCGCGTAAGGCCCCGTGCGCCCGAAGCCCGAGATCTCCACATAGACAAGGCCCGGATTGCGCGCCTTCAGGCTCTCGTATCCGAGCCCCAGCTTCTCCATCGTGCCGAGCCGGTAGTTCTCGATCACGATGTCCGCCCCGTCGAGCAGCCGCAGCAGCGCCTCCTTCGCCGTGTCCTGCTTGAGGTCGAAGGCCACGCCCCGCTTGTTGCGGTTCATCATCATGAAGGCCGCGCTCTCGCCCGCGATGGTGGGGGGCACCATGCGCCGGCTGTCGTCGCCCTGGGGGCGCTCGACCTTGATCACGTCGGCCCCCATATCCGCCAGCATCAGCCCGCAAACGGGGCCCGCCATGATATGCGAGAGCTCGACGACCCTCAGCCCGTCGAGCGGCCCCTTCGGCGTCGGCGCAGCGTCGCTCATTTGCCCTTCCAGGCGGGACGGCGCTTCGAGAGAAAGGCGTCCATGCCCTCCTTGAAGTCCTCGGACATGTAGGCAAGCGCCACGATATCCGCGTCGTCCGCCCCCGGGCCGTCGGCAAAGGCGCGGCGCAGGCCCTCCTTCGTGGCCCTCAGCGTGAGCGGCGCCATCTCGGCCAGCTGGCGCGCCAGCGCATCCGCCCGGGCCGCCACCGCATCGGCATCCGGCAACACCTCGGTCACAAGGCCGATGCGCGCCGCCTCCTCCGCCTCGATCAGCCGTGCGGTGAAGATCATCTCCCGCACCCGCCCCGCGCCCATCAGCGCCGAAAGCCGGGCGAGGTTCCTCACCGAGAGGCAGTTGCCGAGCGTCCGCGCAATCGGAAAGCCGAACTTCAGGCGCGCGTCCGAGATGCGGATATCGCAGCACCCGGCAATGGCCGCCCCCCCGCCGGTGCAGGCGCCGGTGATCGCGGCGATCGTCGGCAGCGGGCACTGCTCGATGGCGCTGAACACGGCCTCCATCCGGTGCTCGTAGCCCCAGGCATCCTCGGGCTTCGAGAAGCCGCGGAACTGCGCCATATCCGTGCCGGCCGCGAAGGCCCGCCCCCCGGCACCGGTTACCACGATGGCCTTGACCGACCCGTCCGTTGGCGCCGCCCGGCAGATATCCGCCAGCCCCTCATACATCGCATAGGTCAGCGCGTTCCTGCTCTCCGGCCGGTTGAAGGTAACGGTCGCAATCCCGTCCCGCACCTCATGCAGCAGCTCAACAGTCATGCCGTCGTCCATCCCATCCTCCGTGCCAGCCGCTTCGGGACGCGCGACTTCAACAGCGTCTCAGGCTTCGTGATGTAGCCTGCCTCCCACAGCGCATCGCCCAGTTCCGTCAGCCGCGCCCATTCCGCCCGCGTCTTCTCGGGCTTGGCGACCAACGCGTCATACTCTCGCCCGCTCGCCTTGAAGAGATGCTGCTCGTGCCGGCAGTCCTGGCAATGCACACAATCCGCATCGACGAAAAAGCCCAACTGCTCGAACCAGAACCTCTGCTCGAGCGCGAAGAACAGGAAGAACCGCCCGCAGGTTCGGCAGCGCTTCTCGATGTCCACATAGACGCGCCGCGGGCAGTAGCCGTAGTTCTGCCGGGCAATGTTTGCGCTGATCGCCGTCTCCGGAAAGAACTTCGACGAGCCATGCCGCCAGAACGCGCGGCGGATCTCCTCCGCCGACCAGTCCTCGTCCGACAGGATAGGCCGGTCGCCATAGCGCGGATGCACCACATAGCGGCGGTCGCCCGGCGCCCGACCGAAGCTGCGCTGTGCGCGCTTTCTCCGGCGCTCCATCCGCCGTGCTGCCTTCTTCGCGATCATGGACGTCCTCAGCGGTAGAAATACTCCACCAGGAACATCGGCACCGCCGGCACATATGTACAGATCAGCAGCACCGTCAGCAGCACGGCCACGAAGTAGACGTTCACTTTCGTCACATCCCAGATCTTCGCGTTCGCCACCGAGCAGGCCGTGATCAGCACGCTCGCCACCGGCGGCGTCTGCTGCCCGATCGCAAGGTTCAGCGTCACGATCAGCCCGAAATGCACCGGGTCGATCCCCGCCTGCTGGATGAGCGGGATGACGATGGGGATCACCAGGATGATCGCCGCGGCCGAGTGCAGGAAGAAGCCCACGATCAGGAAGAACACGTTGAGGATCAGCAGGATCACCCAGGTCTTGTCCGTGAAGGCCAGGATCGAGGCGGCCAGCTCCTGCGGGATCTGCGCGCGCGTCAGGAACCCGCCCATCAGCACGGAGGCGGCGACCAGCACCATCACCACGGCCGTCTGCATGCCGCCATCCAGCATCGCGCGGCGGAGATGCCGGAAGTCCATGTCCCCGTACCAGAGGCCCACGGCGAAGGCCGCCAGCACCGCGAGGCCCGCAGCCTCCGTCGCCGTCACGATCCCGCCGAAGATGCCGCCGAGAATGATCACCGGCAGCGAAAAGGCCGGCAGCGCATCCACGAAGGTCTCGCGCAGGCGCTTCAGGTTGAACGCCTCTTCCGTGGGCAGGTTGTAGCGCCGCGCGAAGATGTAGGCGACGCCCATCAGCCCAGCCGCTCCCAGAAGCCCCGGCACAAAGCCCGCCACGAAGAGCTGCTCCACCGAGGTGTTGGCCGACGTGGCGTAGAGGATCATCGGGATGGAGGGCGGAATGATGATCGCAAGGCTCGCGCTCGACGATGTCACCGCGGCCGAGAAGGGCGCCGAGTAGCCCCGCTTCTTCATCTGCGGAATGAGCACCGAGCCCAGCGCCGCCACATCCGCCACCGCCGAGCCCGAAATCTCGGCGAAGAACAGCGACACGCCGATATTCACCATCGCGAGCCCACCACGGATGAAGCCCACGATGGCGGTCACGAAGGCGATCAGCCGGTCCGTCACCCCGCCCGCATTCATGATGGCGCCCGCCAGCACAAACATGGGGATCGCGATGAGCGAGAACTTCGTGGCGCCGTCGTACATGTCGAGCGCCACGGTCACGAGGCTGGCGGTGCCCTCGTTGATCAGCAGCCCCACCACGCCCGACACCGCGAGCGCCACGGCGATGGGCACGTTGAGGCAGATGAGGAAGATCAGCACCACGAAGATGATGAGCATCAGCATCCTAGCGACCCTCCCTTTCGCCGTCCCGGCCCGAGCCGAAGGTCTTCTCCGCCTCCGCGATCTCCGCCTCGATCTCCGCGTGCTCGGCACTCTCCCCGCGCCTCACCATGGCCAGGTACTCCGGCAGGGAGAGCAGCGAGCAGAGGATGAAAAGAAGCGCGCCGATGGGGATGACCGACTGCGTGAGTTGCACCGGCACCCAGGTCAGCGAGGTGAGCGACATGCCCTCCAGCACGGTCAGCACCTCGAAGCCCGCCCAGGCCATCAGCGCGAAAAAGGCCAGCGTCACCGCCTCGGCCGCATAGGCCGCGTAGAGCCGCACGGGCATCGGCAGCGCCAGCAGCACCCCGTCGAAGCCGATATGCTTGCGCTTCAACGCCGCCAGCCCCGCCCCGTAATAGGTGATCCAGGCCAGCAGCACCGAAGCCACCTCGTCATACCAGCTGAAGGAGTTGCCGGCGAAGCGCACGACGACCGCGACAACGACCACCGCCGTCAGCACCACCATCAGCAGGATCACCACCCATTCGAGCAGCACTTCAAGCGCTCGGGCCGTCGTCGCGATCATCGGAGATCTCCGTAGGGTGGGGTTCTACCCCACCGCCGAGGGTGGGTTGAAAACCCACCCTACCGAAATCGCCGGTGCCCGCGCAGGGCACCGGCCCCTCATCCGGCGTCAGGAACCGCCGGCAAGGTTCTGGACGTTCTCAACGAGCGCACCACCGCCCTCGACCGTGCTGGAGAACTCGTCATAGATCGGCTTCGAGGCGGCGATGAAGGCGTCCTTGTCCGCCTCGTTCACGGCCACGCCCGCATCCTTGATCACCTGCAGGAGCTCGGTCTCCAGCGTCGCGGCCTTCTCGTAGACGAAGTTCTGCGTCTCTGCCCCGCACTTCGCCACCAGCTCCTGCGCTTCCGCCGGCCAGCTGTCCCACTGGCTCTTCGAGGTCAGCAGATAGGCGGGCGTGTACACATGGCCGGTGATCGAGAGGTACTTCTGCACCTCCTGGAACTTGGCCGAGGCGATCTGCGCATACGGGTTCTCCTGCCCGTCGATCACGCCGGTCTGCAGCGCGGTGAAGACCTCGGAGAACGACATCGGCGTCGGGTTCGCACCGTAGAGCTGGAACATCTTCACGCGCCATGCGCCCTTCGGCGTGCGCAGCTTGATGCCCGCCAGATCCTCCGGCTGGTCGATCGGCCGCGTGTTGTTCGTGATATGGCGGAAGCCGTTCTCCCAGTACGCGGCGATATGGAAGCCGTTGTCGTTCGCCGCCTTCTGGAAGGTGTCATGCAGCTCACCGGTCACCGCGCGGATATGGGCGCGGTCCTGGATGATGTAGGGCATCTCGAACACGCCGAACGTCTCGGAGACCGAGCTCATCACCGAGGACGGCAGCGCGAACTGCACCTGGCCGAGCTTCAGCTTCTGCAGAAGCTCGCGGTCCTTGCCGAGCTGCGACGAGCCGAAGGTCGCCACGCTGTGCGCCCCGCCAGAGGTCTCGCTCACGCAGCGCGCGAACTCGTTGGCCGAGGCTTCGAAGAGCGAGCCGGGCGCACCCACATGCCCGAACTTGAACTCCACCGCCTCCGCCGTGGTGGCGAGGCCGAGCGCCAGCGCGCTGGTCGCAATAAGGCTCCGGATCTTCATGGTCTTCCTCCCTGAGATTTGGCTTGGTTGTTGGGCACCGAGGCTAAGCGGCATCTTCTGCGCCGTCATGCCCCCTGTCGTGATGCCCCGGTCGTGTTGATCCTGTCGTCCCTTTCGTTCCGACGCGGGATTACTCCGCCGCGGCCGCCGCAGCGTCCGTTCTTCCGGACAGCACCGCCATCGCGGCATCCACGCCGCCCTTCCGGTGCGGCACGCCCGCGAGGCCGAGGCCCATCTCCACACCGCCAAGGGTGCCGATGAGCGTGAGATCGTTGAAATCGCCCAGATGGCCGATCCGGAAGATCTTGTCCGAGAGCTTCGAAAGCCCCTGGC
>JBCBEP010000049.1:0-25740 GCA_038528605.1 Pseudomonadota bacterium | reverse complement strand
TCGCCCTGCTCATCGAGGGGGAGAAGCTCTATGCCAGGCTCGGGCGGTTCGGGGATGCACCACTGATCTCGCTGACGGTGATCAAGGAGATGTTCCCCGATCTCTACGCTGATCCGAACGCCGCGCGCGTGCACAGCGTCGCGGGCTTCGAGGATTTCCAGCGCGGCGAGAGTGCGGGGCTGCGGGCCATGGAGGTCGAGGGCGTGCCGACCCTTGTGGCAACGGGTACGGGCGCGTCGCGTTGGTCATCCCCCATCTATCGCACCGCGCGCCCTGCAACGCTGGCCCATGCGGCGTGGGACATGGCTCTATCGAGGCTGACGCCTGCCGATGTGGTCTCCTACGATCTCTCACTCGAAGTGTGGACCAAGGCGCAGAGCGCCGGGGCGACCCCGGGCACCTCGGTAGAGCTCACGGCCCCCAATACCGGCCCGCAGGCTGCCCGCCTGCGCGAGAAGCTGCGTCTGCCGAACGGGCGGCCGGTTCGCGGGGTGGAGGCGTACCGGGTGCATTTCCGGGCCGCCGTGTTCCACGACACACGGCTCGAGGAACGGCAGATCGGGCTGCCGCGGGAGGAGTCTGTCGGTGCGCCGCTGCTTCGGGCGGTGAACGTTCTCGAGGAGGTCGAGACTGCTTATGACTTCGCGAGCCTGCACGAGCTGATCGCCGCCGCCGAGAGCTATGATTTTCTCGACGCGCCCCAGCCCCGCCTCCTCACGCTGCGCCTGCCCCTCCGCGCGAGCCTGCGCGAGGGTGAGAGCGTGCGGCTGCGCGTGGCACCCGGCATCTTCAAGCGGCTCGAGGCGCGGCTCGAGGCGGATATCCGGCTGAGGCCGCCGCCGATCGAGAAATCCGTAGGCTGATGGCGGCGCCGCTTCTCGCCGCAGCGAAAGGGGCCGGCGCCGGATCGGGCGGCGCTGGCGGCGCCGGCGGGGCGGGCGCCGGGGGCGGTGCGGCAGGCGGGGGAGCGGCCCCCGGGGCCCCGGCGGACCTCAAGAGCCTCGACAGCCAGATGAACATGCGCGCGCAGGGCACGCCCCTCAACGCGCAGTCGCTCCAGTCGGCAGCCAACCAGCGCTACTTCGACCCGCGCGCCCATGGCTACGAGACACTGCCGGAGCCTTTCGGCCAAGCGCCCGGTAGCGAGGCCGTGCCGGACGGCCCGTCGCTCCTCCGCCCCGGGGATCATGGCCCGCTCGATCCGGAAGCGGAGATGCCGCGGGCGACCGAACCCCGGGCCGAAAGCCCTTCCCCGCCCGCGAACGGGCCCGAGGCGCGAACGGACGGACCCACGCCCGAAGCACGCCAGGCCCGCCCGGAGCCGCAGACCACACCGGAGCCACAGGCGGAGAACGACGCGGGGCCCGGCAGGCCGGACCACCCTGCCAGTGGCGTGACCGAGGACCCCACCAGCGCGCCGGAGCGCATGAACCGCGCAGCGCCCGACCGCGCTGAAGCCGAAGCCGCCGAGCAACCGGCGGCACCGTTCGAGCCCTCCCCGTCGAACCGTCTCGAGCGGGGGGCGCCTGAAGGCAAACGGGCACAACCTTCCCCGTCCGAACCCGATCCCGAGACGCGCAGCCTGCTGGGCGAGCCGCCGGAGGAGGGCGAGACACCCACTGCCGCCGGCCCCGGCAAGCCGCCACGCCGGGCGCCGCTGCGTGCCATAGGCGCCTTGATCAAGCTCCTCGTCGGCGTCATGGCCGATGACCCCAGCACACCGCTGCTCGAGATCAAACCGCCCGCCAGCAGCAAGGAAACCCCAACGGAGAAGACCGAGGAGGAAAGGCGCAAGAAGCACGGGCGCGGCAAGGGCGACCGAGGCGCCGGCGGGGAAGGCGACGGCGGCAAGGGCAAGAAGAAGGGGCGAGGGCGCCGAAAGCGGCTGCCCAGGCCCGATCCGCGCGGCGAGCGTATCGTTCGGGAGACCAAGCCGCGCGGCCCCCCGCCGCCGCGCCCGCGGGATATCGTCCGCTTCAGGCCGAAGGGGGGCGGTGGGGGCGGAGGCGGGGCTGGCCTCCTCCGCATCGGCGTGTCGCTCACCGTGCTCGAGGCCTTCGCGGTGCTCCTCGGCGGCTGGGACGCCTTGCAGAGCTGGGAGTCCGTGAGGGACCCGACGCATCGCGAGCTCGCCCGCTATAAGCTGAACCAGCGGAACGCCCGCCCTATCGAGGGAACGCCCGTCTACATCGATCCCAAGACCGGCGAGCTTCTGGTGATCGAACCCCTCGATGCCATCGAGGGCAATTTCGGCGAGCCGAAGGTCGTCGGGCAGCTTCAGAAGGTCTCCATCACCGAAGGCTACTTCCGCGATCCGGAGACCGGGTTGCAGGTCTTCCAGGGGCCGGACGGTGTCTGGCGCGCAGGCGTTATCCCGCCTTCCTGACACCCTCGGCGGCGCATGCCGGCAGACGCATCGTCACCCGCAGGCCCCGAGGCAACGGTTCGATCTCGAGTGCCCCGCCATGGGCTGTGGCGATGGCCGCCACGATCGAGAGACCGAGGCCACTGCCCTCGCGCGGTGAGAGCTGCGCGAAGCGCTCGGTGGCGCGCGCGATATCGGCCGGCGCGATCCCTTGGCCGTTGTCCGCCACGCTCAGGCCAACCGCATGAGGTGCCGGCCGGTCCACCGAGATGACGACTTCAGAGAGCGCGGGGCCGCCGTGGCGCACGGCGTTATCCACGAGGTTCGCGAGGGCCTCGCGCAGCATCGTTGCATCGCCGGTCGCCCTCACCCTGTCGGCGTTCTGGCGAAGGGTGAGGGCAACACCGGGGGGAACACTCGCCCTAAAGGCGGGCAACCACTCCTGCAGCCTTTCCCCAAGCTCGATGCGTTCGTGAAAGGCCGTGGGGCTGATGGCCTTGGCCCGCTCGAGGGTCAGCAGCTTGTCGGTCAGGTCCGCCGTCTCGCGCGCCGCCTCCAGCAGGTCCGTCGCCCGCTTTCGCGCCTCGACGAGATCGGGCGCGCGATGCACCGCTTCGGCGAGCGAGAGGACGCCGGCGATGGGATTGCGGAGCTGATGGGTCGCATTCGAGATGAACTCGCTCTGCGCCGCGAAGCTGCGGGAAACCTGGCCGAAGAGCCGGTTCAGCGTGCCCACGATGCCCGTCACCTCCGCCGGCACGGCCCGCCGGATGGGCGAGAGCTCGTCGCTCGATCGCTGCTCGATGGCTTCCTGCAGGTCGAGGAGCGGCCTGAGGCCGAGGCGCACGCCGAACCAGACCACGAGGGCGACGCTCCCGATCAAGGCAGAGATGGTGACGAGCGAGCGATTGACGAGCTGGGCCACGAAGGCGTCCCGAAGCGTCGCGTTCTGCCAGACGGTGGTGGTGAACACGCCGCTGAAGCCATCGATCTGCGCGCGGTTCTGCAGCCGGACGCCGATCACCTCCCGCCCGAAATACCGCCCCTCGAAATGGTAGGGCACGGTCGCCTCGGATGATGGACGCGGAATGCCCACGGGCGGTGTGGCATAGCCCGCCACAATCACGCCGTCCGGCGCATAGACGTGATAATAGACGAGCCCGCCGGAGGTGTCCGCCAGGATCTCCCGTGTGCGGGCGGACAGCGCATCCCCGCCGGAAAGCGTCACATCGTTCGAGACGGCGAGGGCAGCCGATAGGAGGCTCCGGTCGAACACGCCCGCGGCGGTCCGGCGCGCTGTATCGAGCTGCCAGAGGCCGATGACCGTGGAGATCAGCAGCAGCGGGCACAGGATGATCAGGGTCAGGCGCATCCTGAGCGACAGCGCCTTGGTCATTGCCTACCAACCGATAGCGTGTAGCCGATGCCCCGGTTCACACGGATCGCGATGCCATGGCTCTTCAGCCGCTTGCGAAGGCGCGAGATGTAGACCTCGATCACGCGTTCATCGGTATCGCTGCCCGTGCCGTAGACACGGTCGAGCAGGGCGTTCTTCGAGACGGCACGGCCGCGCGCCTCGACCAAGGCGCAAAGAACGCTGAGCTCGCGCCTCGGAACGTCGAGCACCGCCAAGCCATCGCTGAGCTGCAGCGCCTCAAGATCCAGCGTGAGCGCGCCAAGCTCGACCAGTTGCTGATGGGACTGCGGCTTGCGGCGACCGAGCGCGCGGACACGGGCGGCAAGCTCGTCCATGGCGAAGGGCTTCACCAGGTAATCATCCGCACCCGCATCGAGGCCTACAACCCGGTCCTCCGTGCTCGAGCGTGCGGTGAGGAGGATGACCGGCCGCGGATCGCCCCGCCGGCGCATGGCGGAGACGAGCTCGATCCCGCTCATGCCGGGCAGGTTGATGTCGAGAATGGCGAGATCGGAGGGTTCCTGGCCGAGGAACGCGTCCGCCTCCCCACCATCATGCAGCAGATCGACCGAGTGCCCTTCGTCCTGCAGACGGTACGCAATGCCCCGCGCGAGGCTGCGATTATCCTCAACGACAACGATCCGCATGAACAAATCCTTGCGCCGATGAAGGGTTGGCGCAAGCTTGGCGGAGTAGCCAATCCGAACTGGCTTCAGACAGCGCGGGCAAGAAGACCCGCTCGGGAGGACATCATGACGTCACTGAAAACCACCCGCCGGGTGGCACTGGGCCTTGTTGCCGCCGCCGCAGCATCCTTCGCGACCACGGCCCCCGCCGCCGATCTCGACCTGAGCGGCGAGACCGTGGAATGGGTGATCCCGTTCTCTGAGACGGGCGGTTCGGCCAAGTGGGCGAACTTCTACGCGCCACTGCTGAGCGAGGCGCTGCCGGGCAATCCCACGGTTGTGGTGAAGTTCATGCCCGGCGCCGGCTCGACCAAAGGCGCCAACTGGTTCCAGCAGCAGAGCTACGACGACAGCGAGGGCACGCTGATCTTCGGCACCTCGGGCTCGACGCAGTTCCCCTATCTCCTCGGCGACCCGCGCGTGCGCTACGAGTACGGGGACTGGGAGGTCGTGCTGGTCTCCGGCACCGGCGGTGTCGCCTACCTGCCGCCCGATCTCGCCTCGAAAATGAACGGCCTCGATGCGAGCCCGCTTCAGGGCACGGATTTCATCTATGGCAGCCAGGGCGCCACGCGCCTCGACCTCGTGCCGCTCCTCGCCTGGGAGATGCTGGGTCTCTCGGTCGAGCCGGTGTTCGGCATCAAGGGCCGCGGCGATGGCCGGCTGATGTATGAGCGCGGTGAGGCCAACATCGACTATCAAACGTCCTCGTCCTTCCTGAAGGGCGTCACGCCGCTCGTCGAGGCCGGTACCGCCGTGCCGATGATGAGCTGGGGCGCGCTGGATGACGACGGCAACATCGTCCGCGACCCCACCTTCCCGGACATGCCGACCTTCAAGGAGGTGTGCGAGGCGACGCCGGGCTGCGAGACCAGCGGCGAGAAGTGGGACGCGTGGAAAGCCTTCTTCGTGGCCGGCTTCCCGGCGCAGAAAATGGTGTTCCTCCCGGCCGGTGCGTCGGAAGAGGCGATCGCCACCTACACCGCAGCGTTCGAGGCGGTGAAGGCACGCGCCGATTTCGCCGAGATCTCCAAGGGCCGCCTCGGCGTCTACCCGCAGATGACGGGCGCGCAGGCCCAGGGCGCGCTGGCGAGCGGCACCGATGTGCCCGACGCGGCCAAGACCTTCGTGGTCGACTGGCTGCAGGAGCGGTACGGCGTCTCGCTGAACTGATCCGATCCCGCCATTGACCGGGCCGTCGCCGCGCGCGGCGGCCCCTTCCATCTTCAGGGGGATGACATGGAAGTCATGTCTGTTGCCCTGCCCGCCCTTGGCGATGCTGCGGGCCTGATCGTTCAGGCCTATCCCGTCGAGCTGCCGGGCATTGGCGAGATCGCCGTACCATTGGTGCCATTCTACCTGGTGCTCGGGGTTCTGATGGGCCTTTGCATCGGGGTGTTCCCGGGCCTCGGCGGCATCGCAGGGCTCTCGCTGCTGCTGCCCTTCATGTTCGGCATGGACCCGGTGCTGGGCCTTGCCCTCATGATCGGGATGGTGGCCGTGGTGCCCACCTCCGACACCTTTGCCTCCGTCCTCATGGGGATCCCCGGCTCGTCCGCAAGCCAGGCGACGGTGCTTGACGGCTTTCCCCTGGCCAAGAAGGGTCAGGCGGCGCGCGCGCTCTCGGCCGCCTTCGCCGCCTCCCTCTTCGGCGGCCTGCTCGGCGCCTTTGCGCTCACCTTCTTCGTGATCATCGCCCGGCCCATCGTGCTGGAGTTTCGGACGCCGGAGCTCCTGATGATCACCGTGTTCGGCCTCTCGATGGTGGCGATCCTCGCCGGTCGTGTCGCGATCAAGGGGCTCGTCGCCGCCGGCCTCGGCCTCATGGTCGGCACGATCGGGGAAGGGGACAGTGCAGGCGAGCTGCGCATGGCCACCTACGACATGCCGTATCTCGTCGACGGGTTTAAGCTCGTCATTGTCGGCCTCGGCATCTTCGCCATCCCGGAGATCATCGCGCTTCTCAGGCAGGACCGGACGATCTCTGATCGCGCGGTCCTCGGCGGTGGCTGGCTGCTCGGTGTGCGGGACTGGTTCGCCAATATCTGGCTCTCCGTCCGCTGCTCGATCATCGGCGTGTTTGTCGGCGTGATACCGGGCCTTGGCGGTTCGGTGGTGGACTGGATCGCCTACGGTCACACGGTCCAGAGCACGAAGGACAAGTCGACCTTCGGCTCGGGCGAGATTCGCGGCGTGATCGGCCCGGAAAGCTCGAACAACGCCAAGGAAGGCGGCGGGCTCGTGCCGACGCTCCTTTTCGGCATTCCCGGCTCTGGCTCTATGGCCGTGTTCATCGGGGCTATCGCGCTGCTCGGCTCGGGGCAGATCGAGGTCGGCCCCTCGATGCTCACGAACAATCTCGACATCACCTACGCCATCGTCTGGATGCTGGCGCTGGCGAACGTGGTCGGCACGCTGATCTGCATCGCGGCATCGGGCGGCATCGCGCGGCTCACGACCATTCCGTTCGGCCTGCTCGCGCCGTTCCTCTTCATGATCATCTCATTCGCAGCCTTTCAGTCGGGCCAGGACCTGATGGACCTTGTCGCGCTCTTCGGCTTCGGGCTGCTCGGCATCATGATGCGGCGGTTCGACTGGTCGCGCCCTGCCTTCCTCATCGGCTTCGTGCTCTCAAACCCGGCGGAGACCTATGCCAACCAGGCGGTGCAGATCGCCCAGTCCCGCTTCCGCAGGGGCTTCGAGGAGGGGATCGACTACATCTCCTCGCCCATCGTGATCGTTCTGCTCATCGTCACCGTGGTCTCGGTGGTGATCGGCCTTCGCCAGGCGAAGGCGATCATGGCGGAGGGGGCCGTTGGCTCGGGCGCGAAGCGGGCGCCGCTGGTCTTCCTGCTCGTCATCCTCGCCTATCTCGCGGTGGCCTTCGTCGATGCCGCCACGATCCCCGACTATGCGGCGGCGGACCGGGTTTTCCCGCTTTTTGTGGGCAGCGTCGCGCTGCTCGGGGCCATCGTGCTGCTGGTCCAGATGATGCTGAAGCCGGAGAGCCACGCGCTCTTCGCCGACCGGGAAGCGGGGAACTCGGAGGACAATGCCCACGGGCTCTGGCCCACGCTGGCCTGGTTCGCGGGGCTCTTGATCCTCACCTCCCTCGTGGGCTTCGTGCTCGCGCTCGCGGTGTTCCTGCTGCTCTTCATCCGCATCCGCGCGCGGCGGGACTGGCAGTTCGCAGGCGCCTACACGCTCGCGGGCATCGCCTTCATCTGCACCATGGCGTGGCTTCTGAACCGGGACTTTCCGCCCGGCTTGCTGCAGGAGTATGTGCGCCTGCCCTGGCCGCTGACCTAGCCGCACCGATTGCTCGAAAGGAGGGCACCCGTGAGCCAGACCTCGATCCCCTTCCTCTTCATGCGCGGGGGCACCTCGCGGGGCCCCTATCTTAACCGTGCCGATCTGCCAGCGGACCGGGATGAGCTCGCCAAGGTGCTCGTCGCCATGATGGGCTCGGGCCACCCCATCAACATCGACGGTCTCGGCGGCGGCACGGCGGTGACGACGAAGGTCGCCATGCTCTCGCCCTCGGCGGATGACTGGGCGGATGTGGACTATTTCTTCGCCCAGGTGAGCGTCGAGGACCGGCTCGTCGACTTCAAACCAAGCTGCGGCAACATCCTCGTGGGCGTCGGCCCCGCTGCGATCGAGATGGGGCTCGTGGCGCCGAGGGGCGAGACAACCGATGTCCGCATCCACGCCGTCAACACCGGCACCAAGGTCAATGCGCGCGTCCACACGCCCGGCGGCGCGGTGAATTACCAGGGCGACGCTGCCATCGACGGTGTCCCCGGCACCGCCGCGCCCATCGATCTCCAGTTCATGGAAACAGTCGGCAGCATGACCAGCGGGCTTTTCCCGACCGGCGCGCGCAAGGAGACCGTAGAGGGCATCGAGGTCAGCTGCATGGACGTTGCCATGCCCATGGTCCTCGCCCGCGCCGCGGATTTCGGGCTGACAGGCTACGAAACGCCGGCGGCGCTCGACGAGAACAAAGCTTTCATGGCGCGCATGGAGGGCGTGCGCAAAGTGGCGGGCGAGCGCATGGGGATGGGTGATGTCACCAAGTCCGTCACCCCGAAATTCGGCCTCCTCGCGCCGCCGCGCGACGGGGGCAGCGCATCCGTCCGCTACTTCATGCCGTGGAACTGCCACCCCACCCTCGCGGTCACCGGCGCGCAGTGCATCTCCGCCTGTCTCCTGTGCCCCGGCACGGTTGGAGAGGGCATCGGAGCACTGCCCGAAGGTTCCCCCGCCAAGCTCTCGCTTGAACACCCGATGGGCCAGCTTCTCGTGACGGTGGATTTCGAGCGCGCGGGCGATGGCTTCGAAGTGCGCTCCGCGGGCCTCGTCCGCACCGCGCGCAAGCTCGCCGCCGGCGAAGTCTTCGTGCCGAGCAGCGTTTGGGCGGGTTCCTAGCAAAGCCGGTTTGATTGGTCTCGGAGGCACTCTCGGATGTACAAGGTGCCGCACGCCAATCGCGAGAGAGGAGCAGACCGATGAGCTACGAGGATTGCCTGAAGCGCGCGAGCATGGAGCTCGAATCCGCCCGGAACATCATCCGCGACGAGATCCGCAACTACCCCACGCCGGTCTCCGGCTGCGATGCGCAGTACAACCATCTGATCGGCACGCGGAACGCGATCAGCGCAGCGCTCGAGACGATCAAGACGCCGGCCTTCGTCGCCACGCCCCGCACGCTGGAACCCGGCGCCGGCGTCGAAAGCCGCTGAGGAGCACGGCGGCAGGGCCCCGGGCCCGCGCCGCCGGCATTACTGCGAAGGGGCTGGTGTGAAGACGCGCATGGCGATGGGCGCGCCGAGGATCACCACGAAGAGCCGCAGCACGTGGTGGGCAACCACGAAGGCGACATCCGCGCCGACGATGAGGGCAAGCACCGTCAGCTCCGCCTGCCCGCCCGGCGCGAAGGCCAGCAGCGCCTCCATGCCCGGCGCCAGCTCGGCAACGTAGATCACCTCGACCACGACCAGCGTCAGCACAATGAGCAACAGGCAGAAGCCTGCGGACGCGGCAATGTCGCGCCGGAGCTCTGCCACGGTGATGCCCGTGTACTGGCTGCCGATCCCCATGCCGATGAAGAACTGCGCGGCCCAGATCGCCTCCGCCGGCGGGCGATTCTCGAGCAGCCCCGCCAGCGTGACGATGGCGGTAACGATCAGCGGGCCCAGAATGGCCGCCCCGAACATGCCTACCCGGCGCGCGCCCTGCCAGCCGATCGCAGCGCAGGCGATCATGAGCAGTGTCTCGTGCATCGGCACGGTGGAAAGGGGCACGCCGGGCGGGCTCGAGAGATCCGCTGACCAGAACCCTTCGAGGATGAAGGGGAGCGCCACGACGATCACCATCACCCGCGTGGCGTGGATGAGCGACAGCGAGCGCACCTTGCCCCCCGCCTCCTCCCCGAAGGCGATCATGTCCTGCAGCCCGCCGGGCATGGAGGCGTAGTAGGCGGTGGCAAAGTCGTATCGCCAGACCTTCAGGAAGTAGGGGATGCCAAGCACGGCGATGGCCAGCACAGTGACCGGAACCATCAGCAGCGTCGGCCACATCGCCGGGAAGCTCGCCAGTACCGCCGGTGTCAGCGTCGCGCCAACTGCCACGCCGAGGATGGTGCGCATCGCATCGCTCAGGCGCTTGTCGCCATGCATGCGCACCCCTGCGACAGCGGCCGCGAGGCAGGCGAAGATGGGCCCGAGGAGCCAGGGCAGCGGCATGCCGATCACGTGGAAGACCCCGACGCCCGCAAGCGCGATTGCGGCGGTGAGGGCCATGCGCGTCATGGCGCCAGCTGCCTCAGCCGGTAGCGCAGGGAGGCTTGCAAATGCGCCTCGGCCGCGGCTCCCGCTGCCTCCGCATCCCCGTTCCGAAGCGCATCGACGATGCTCCGGTGTTGCGCCACCACCGTGTCGATCCGCGCTTCGTCGGTGTAGGTCGTCGGCCCGAGCAACAGGAGAGAGTTGTTGAGCGCCCGCGCCGCCTCCATCAGGAACCGGTTGCGCCCTGCAACGTAGAGGTGGCGGTGGAAGGCCTGGTTGATAGCGGCCGCCGTGGCGGGGTTGCCCTGTTCCGCCGCAATCTGGGTGTTGAGGTCGTCGAGCGTGTCGAATTCGGCCGCCGAGCCGTGCTGTGCGGCGAACTCCGCCGCCGTGCGCTCCAGCACCACGCGCATCTCGTAGAGCTCCACGATCTCGCGCTGTTCGAGGCTGCGGATGACCGCACCCATGCGTGGGCGATGCTCCACGATCCCGTCCGCTTCCAGCCGGCGTATCGCCTCGCGCACCGGGGTCCGGGAGAGCTTCAGGCGCTCGCCCACCTCCTCCTCGCGTAACCGGTCCCCCGGCTTGAAGCGGCCCGCGCGAATGGAGGCCAGCACCGCCTCATAGGCTGCCTCGCCGCTGGACTTCGTGCTGCTTGCGGGATCGCTCATGCTGGCCTGTTGACTTTTGTATCCGATTGGATACATGAAATCTACGCTTTCAACGGCAGGATGTCAAACCGATGGACCACAGCCCGGACATTCTCATCGTCGGCGGCGGCAACGCCGCGCTCTGCGCTGCCATCACGGCGCGCGAAGCCGGTGCGCGTGTCCTGCTGCTGGAAGGGGCGCCAAAGCCCTATCGCGGCGGCAATTCCCGCCACACCCGGAACTTCCGCTGCATGCATGCCGGGCCCCAGGGCGTGCTGACCGGGGAGTACGACGAGGACGAGTACTTCGAGGACCTGCTCAAGGTGACGGGCGGCAAGACCGACGAGACGCTTGCCCGCATGACCATCCGTGCCTCGGAGGGCTGCTATGGCTGGATGCAGGCACACGGCGTCCACTTCCAGCCCTCGCTCTCCGGCACGCTCTCGCTCTCGCGTACCAACGCGTTCTTCCTCGGTGGCGGCAAGGCGCTGGTGAACGCCTACTATCTCACGGCGCAGGACCTTGGCGTGGAGATCGCCTACGAGGCCGAGGTGACGCATCTGGACCATGACGGCACACGGATCCACGCGGTCGAGGCCAATATCGGCGGGGAGCGTGTCAGCCTCAAGCCCCGCGCCGTCATCGTCGCCTCCGGCGGCTTCCAGGCCGATCTCGACTGGCTGGCCGATGCCTGGGGGCCGGCCGCGCGCAACTTCCTCATCCGCGGCACCCCCTACAACCGCGGAACGGTGCTGAAAGACCTGCTTGACCAGGGCATCCAAAGCGTCGGGGACCCGACCCAGTGTCACGCGGTGGCCATCGATGGCCGCGCCCCGAAGTTCGACGGCGGCATTGTCACCCGGCTCGACTGCGTGCCCTTCGCCGTGGTCGTCAACAAGGATGGCCAGCGCTTCTACGACGAGGGCGAAGACGTCTGGCCCAAGCGCTACGCCATCTGGGGTCGGCTCGTCGCCGCGCAGCCCGATCAGGTGGCCTACGCCGTGATCGACGCGAAGTCTCTGAACCTCTTCATGCCATCGGTCTTCCCGCCCGTTCAGGCCGATACCATCGAAGGGCTCGGTCAGCGGCTCGGCCTCCCTGGCGACGCCTTCAAGTCGACCGTCGAACGCTTCAACGCCGCCTGCCGCGACGGGGCGTTCCACCCGACGGAGCTGGACGGCCTCGCGACAGCCGGCCTCGAGCCGCCAAAAACGAACTGGGCCCGGCCGATCAGCGAGCCGCCCTTCTACGGCTACGAGCTCCGCCCGGGCGTTACCTTCACCTATCTCGGCCTGCGCGTGGACGAGGGCGCCCAGGTGCAGGGAGCGGAGGGGCCTGTCGAGAACCTCTGGGCCGCTGGGGAGATCATGGCCGGCTCGATCCTCGGCCAAGGCTATCTCGCCGGCTTCGGCATGACCATCGGAACCGTGTTTGGACGCCTCGCGGGAGAGGGAGCCGCCGCCTATGTCACCTGACCTTATCGCCGAGGCCCGCCGCCAGGTGGAGATCTGCAATGCGTGCCGCTACTGCGAGGGCTACTGCTCCGTCTTCCCCGCGATCACCCGCCAGCGCGCCTTCGCGGACGGCGACCTGACCCAGCTCGCGAACCTCTGCCACAACTGCCGCGGCTGCTATTACGCCTGCCAGTACACCGAACCGCACGAGTTCGCGCTGAACCTGCCCCGCGTGCTCGCGGAGGTCCGGCACGAGAGCTGGAAGGAGCATGCCTGGCCCCGGGGCTTCGCTCGGCTCTACGACCGGTCCGGTGGCGTCATCGCCCTGCTGATCGTGATCTCGACAGCCCTCCTCTTCGCCGTTGCGCAGGCGCTGCGGCCCGACAGCGGCGAGGGCTTCTACGCCTACATGTCTCATTCGCTGATGGTGGCGATCTTCGCACCGGCCTTCCTGCTGCCGCTCGCGGCGGTGGGCATCTCGCTTCGGCGCTACTGGCAGCATGTGGGCGGCGGTGCGCTGACCCTCGCCACCGCCCGCGATGCCTTCAGCGCCACCGCGCACATGCGCAACCTCTCCGGCGGCCATGGCGAGGGGTGCAATTTCGAGGATGGCGAGCGCTACTCGAATGCCCGGCGGTGGTTCCATCAGGCGACGCTGCTCGGCTTCGTGCTCTGCTTCGCCTCCACGTCCAGCGGCACGGTTCTGCACTACGGCTTCGGGCTGGAGGCGCCCTACGGCTTCTGGAGCCTGCCGAAGCTCCTCGGCGTCCCCGGCGGCATCCTGCTTTGTATCGGCACCGCGGGGTTGGCCTATCTCAAGACGAAGGCGGATAGGACCCTCGGCGCCCCGGCGGTGTGGGGCGGTGAGATGGCGTTTGTGGCCCTGCTCTTCGCGGTAAGCCTCACGGGGCTCGTCCTTTATGCGGCAACGGGCACCGGTGCGGTGGCGTGGCTCTTGCCAGTCCATCTCGGCACCGTCCTCGCCCTCTTCCTGCTGACGCCTTACTCCAAGATGGCCCACGGCTTCTACCGCCTCACCGCCCTGATGGCAGACGCAGGCAAGCGCGCGGCCTAACCTTCGCGACGCGCCTCAGACGCATCCGCTGCCGCCGAAAGGGGGCCTGCTCGTACTGGGGCTGATCAACGTCGATGGCACGGTGATCAGCGGCTGGCAGATCTAAGTCGGCCGCTCACCCGCGGCGTTGATCATTTGCAGAACGGCCCAATGACAGACTGCAACGACGACCGCCTCGCTGCAGCGGGATCACAAGGCGTGCCGGCAGTTCCCTCTCGAAGAGGATCATCACCGCCTTGCCCGACAGACCCGCTGACCGAGGCCATCTCACTGCAAGAACGACGGTGCGGCCACCAGAGCGCCTTCTTCGCCACTCGTGCGCACCAAAACGGACGCTGTCGTGCCGACTACGAGTTTGACGTCTTCAGGCACATCCGTGAGGCGCACTTTCACGGGCACGCGCTGTGCCAGCCGGATCCATTCGAAGGTGGGCCGGACATTGGGCAGAAGGCCGGCGCCCGTCGTCCCGTCGGTGGGCGCGATGCCCCAATTGATGCTCTCGACCACGCCCTCGATCGGCTGTCCGGGATAGCCCATGAGCGTCACGACCGCGGGGTTCCCCGGTGCGATATCCGCGAGGAAGGTTTCGCGGAAGTAGGCATCGATCCAGTAACTGTTCGTGTCGATCAGGGCGACCAGCGGCTGGTGCGCCACGGCCTGGTCGCCAAGACGCAGGCTGAGATTGGTGAGGTAACCGTCGACCGAGGCCCGAACCTCCGTGTACTCCACGTTGAGCCGCGCAGTCTCGAGGGCGGCGGCCGCCCGGTTCAGGCGCGCATTGTCGGGCGGCGGTGCGCCGCGGTTGGCGATGGCCTGCGCAAGCGTCGCCTGCGCCTGCGTGAGCGCGCTCTTCGCGTTGAGGAGCCCGATCTCCGCCTGCTCCTCGGCCGCCACGTCCACCGCATACTCCCGTCTTTGCGCATCGAAGCGCGTCTGCGGCACGGTGCCCTGGTCCAGCAGGATCGTGACGCGTTCGAGGTTTCGCTCCGCTTCCTCGCGCGTCGCGCGGGCGGCGCGCAGCTGCGACTCCGCGCTCGGGATGAGAGCCCGGTACTGCTCCACGCTCGCCTGCGACGCTTCGATCTGCTGGTTGAGCACCATGATCTCGTTCTCGGTCTGCCGGAATGCCGCTTCGGCCTCCGCGAAGGCGGCGTCGTAGGGCCGCGGATCGATGCGGAAGAGCAGGTCGCCGGCCTTCACGAGCTGATTGTCGGAGACGGCCACCTCGACGATGGGACCGGAGACCTGCGGGGCAATGAGCACCAGGTCGGCGGCCACCTGCCCTGCGCGGGTCCAGGGGTTGGCGATGTAATCCGAATACCGCCAGGCCAGAAGGGCGATGGCGACTGCGACGATGGCGAGCGTGCCGACGAGGTTTCGTGCGTGGGTCATGGGCTCACACCGGGATGATGAAGGTGCCGATGAGGACGACGAAGATCGTCACCATCGCGAAAAAGGCAATCTGTCGTCTCAAGAAATACCGCGACAGCCGGTAGCGGTTGAGCAGCACCGCGGTGGCCGACGCGCAGAGCAACGCCAGCACGATGACGATGAAGGTGGGCGCGGCATAGATCCCGAAACCCAGATGAAGCTCGGTTGGCGGCATCGTGACCCTCACACATTGAACCGCGGTTCGCGCAGGCGGGGCCAGTCGACCTCCCGGGCTTGCTCCATCGCCCCCGCGAGCGCAGAGGACATCGCACGGCTGGCGCTGAGGCGGCGGTAGCGCTCCGAGAGCGCCTGCCGCTCGGCATCGCCATCACCGGTGGGGCTCGCCGTCTCCGGCCGGATCTCGTGGGCCGCAGGGTGATCGGAAGTGGCCTGCGCCCCCTCCTCCCACGCCTTCTCCCTCCCCTCGATGCCAGCCGAGAGGGCGGCCAGAGTTGCACGCCAGGCAGCCAGCTCACCCGCCATTTTCGGCGTGGCGGCACCGGCGCGCTGCCCTGTGCTCAGTTCGTCGAGCCGCTTCGAGAGCACGCCGAGCCGGGTGGAGAGTTCCTTGGCATGCTGCACCACCTCGGGTCCGACGGTCTCGACCGGCAGCTGGCTGGCCCAGACCGATAGCCGCTGCGGCAGGACAGCTACCTGTTTCTGGTGATGGATGCGCAGCTGCCGCTGCCACCAGGTCTCGCCGTGGCCGTCCCCGTCCTGCATGCGCTGAAGCATGGCGTCGGCGCTTTGCAGGTAACGCCTCAACTGCCGCTCATATCCGCGCTGCGGCGTGAAGTTGAACGGGAACTGCCAGACCAGCTGGAGGAGGCAGACCGCAATGAACACCGCCGCCAAGCCATCGGTGAAGAACGAAAAGCTGTAGACCTGCACGTTGCTGTTGAGCTGTGTCGCCGCTGCCCAGAGGGCGATCCCGATAGCCTTGTTGATGCCCGAGAAGAAGTAGAGGATCAGGAAGACCGACGGGAAAATCATGAACAGCGCCAGCTCCGTGAAGCCCGAGAGCTGCGGCATCAGGAAGATGTGGATCACGAACCCGCCGCACATGCCAACGATCACCGCGGGCATGACCACGATGGGCCGGATGAAGGGCATCATCATCGAGAGCTGCAGGCCGGCGACGGTGGCGACCAGCAGCACGAAGGGCGGCATCGGCATGCCCCAGACGTAAATGTAGAAGGCGTGCGCCGCCCAGAAGCCGATGACCACACGAACGGCGCACATCACCCGCTCGGGGTCGGGGATAATCGTCCTGGACGGGGCGGGCAGGGGCGCTGCCGGCCGGGCCGCCTCCGCTCTGCCGACGATGCGTTCGACGGTGTCGAGAAGCGCACGGGTCTGACGGTCGATCTCAAGCAGATGCGCCCGCAGGCTGAGCAAGGTGCCCAGTGCCTCTGCCTCGAGACGGTCCTCGATGCCGGACGAGAACGCGAGGTCTACGTCACGCGCCTTCGCCTCCGCGGGCTGCCGGTCGACCATGGCAGCGATCGCCTCGAGCCGCGCGGCCATTTCCGCGTCGTAGCGCTCGAGCCCGGGCAATTCGCGGGCGAGGACATCGCGCGGCAGCGCTGCACGCTCGAGCATTGCCCAGTCCACGGCGTCGAGCGCCTCCCCAAGCAGCGCAACCGCCCGCCGCCAGTCCGCCCGCCGCTCATGAATGTCGAGACTGTCGAGCCCTGCCACATCCAGCGAGCCAAGGGCGGCGGCCTGGCGCTGATGCAACCCGGAAAGTACCTGCGCCGTCTCCTTGTCGGCCCCCCTCACCACCGCGCCGATCAGCTTGCGCAGCGCCCCTGCCTGATCCTGGATGAGGTGACGGAACTTGGCCGCCGTCGATGTCGGGAACAGCATCAGCGCAACGGCGACATAAACACCGACGCCGAGGCAGGTATCGAGCAGGCGCGTCGTCACGAGCTGGAAGAACAGGATCGGGTCGCTCTGATCCGCTGTTGCGATCAGTACGGGCAGGACGGCAGCAATGTAGAAGAAGTAGAAGTTGCGCACGCTGCTCATCAGGTAGCCGAAGGTGAACAGCATGCTCCCGGCATAAAGCAGCACCAAAAAACGGTCCTGCGGGAAGGCCGACATGCCGATGAGCAGAACAATGGCGCCCAACAGCGTGCCGCCGATCCGCGCAAACGCCTTCTGGATACTTTCCCCGTCAGAGAGCTGCGTGCAGACGGCGACGCCGAGCGCTGCCCAGCTCGGCCGCGCCCAGTCCAGCGACATCGCAATCCCAACGGCGATCACCATGGCCACGGCGCCGGCAAGGGCCTGTCTGAAACGTTGAGACATCCGATCCAGCCACGTCAGCGGTGTTGCAGCGCGATCATGCGAGAATGGGGGAGTTCTGCCATGGGGGCAACCCACGGGCTGCGGCGAGCCATCGCCCCATCCGCCCCGCACCCATCCCCGCGCCCATTCCCGCGCCGCATCGCACAGCGCCAGACCCTCAAGGCATTCCTCCGCTATGGGCTCTGCATCGGTCCGACCATCGCCAGACCGTCCGCAAAACGCGTTGCGCCAGGGCTGCGCCAAAGCGACCGCAGCGCCCGCACGCTTTACACCTTGCGATCCATTCTCGGCCTTTGCATCATCTCAGCAAGTAACACGCCAGCTAATCCGATGTCTTCGGGCGAAGATCAAGAAACTGTCGCAAAACGTTGCGGGGAGAATTATGAATCAGGCTGCTAATGCACGCACACCAGTCGCTGAATTCAAAAAAAATGGATTTACGCTCGCGCAGGTCGAGAACTATCGCTCGAACCTCAACATGCCGCATCTGCTATCGGGCGGCGATGCATCGTGCTGGTTCTCGCAGCGTACGTCGGAGGCCCTCTACACCTCGCTCCTGCCCATGCGCCTGCCGGTCATGCCGCTGGACGAGGCGCCGATGCCGGAGATCGGCACTATCAAGACCACCACGAAGAACCACGGTGAGCTTTCGCTGAACGAGTGGCTGGCGCATCCCGAGAGCTACGCGAAGGCCTTCCTCGCGATCCACAAGGGCAAGGTCGTCTTCGAGCAGTATCCGGGCCTGCACCAGTGGGAGCCGCATCTGTGGATGTCCTGCGCCAAGCCGATGACCAGCCTCGTGATCGACCACCTCATCGATGAGGGCAAACTCGACCAGAACCAGACCGTCGGCGAGATCATGCCGGACTGGGCCCTCACTGTCTGGCGCGACATCAAGCTGATCGACATTCTCGACATGACGCCAGGGACCGACACCGAAGAAAACGACGACACCCGGGCCGACCCGAACTCCATCGCCATCCGTGTCTTCAACGCCGAGTTCGGGTTTCAGTACAACAAGAAGAACGAAACCGTGCCGGAGGTGATGAAGGATGCGGTGGTGCTCTCGCCGCCGGGCGAGAAGTTCGAATACGGCTCGCCGACCACCGAGATGCTCGTTTTGATCGCCGAAGCCGCGGGCGGGCGGACCTGGTCGGATCTCTTCGATCACTATGTCTGGTCGAAGGTCGCGACCGAGGCGCCGCTCGGCATCCACCTCTGCCCGTTCGGCACCGCGGCAGCCCACGGCCTCGTCTCTAGCCCGCTGCGCGGCCTAGCGCGCTACGGCATGCTCCACACGCCGAGCTGGGACAAGACGGCGACCGAAAAGGTGGTGACCGACGACATGATCGCGCGCATCCGCAACGGTGTGCGCAGCCGCGAGTTCTACCGCAACGGCTTCGACGGCCCGGTCTTCATGGATCGCCTCGGCAACGAGGACATGATTTCCAACAGCCGGCAGTGGGACGCGGTCTGGGAGGATGGCGATTTCTGGAAGTCCGGGATCCAGACCCAGGCCCTCTATGTCTCGCCCGACAAGGATCTGGTGCTCGTCTTCTACTCGACGAACATGCAGGACGACTCGTTCCACCGCTTCCTGCGCCCGATCGCAACGTCGGGGATGTTCGGGTGATCGCCGCCCGTACCGGACGGCGCGCATAGGAGATCCAGCGGATGGCACCTTCCGATAACACGTCACCGGGCGATCCGATGAGCGTCCCCGGCGCGAAGATCACCCTGCCGGTCAGCATCGTCCGCGAGGGGTTCGATACGGACTTCATCGCGGGCGCCCGGAAGCACTTCAGCAACATGCATATGCAGCTGGGGGGCGATCACGCGCTCTACTACACCACCCATATGACGGAGTTCATGCCCGCCGCCTCCGCCTACTCCCACGGGCCGGTGAGCGAGCTTGCCCGCAAGCCAAACCCCGCGCTCGGGGCGCTGACCTACACGATGGGCGATGGCAGCCAGTCGAAGCCGCTGGACGTGCACATCCACGACGATGCCTCGCGCGTGCAGGGCCTGATGATCCTGCACAAAGGCGCGGTGGTCTACGAGGCCTTCCCCGGCATGCTGCCCCATCAGCAGCATATCTGGGCATCGGTCGCGAAGTCGGCCGTCGGCACACTCCTCACCATGCTGGAGCTTGAAGGCGAGCTCGACACCTCAAAGCCGATCACGGACTACGCCCCGGGGCTCAAGGGCTCCGAATGGGACACGGTGCCGCTGATCCACGCCATGAACATGGCCTCTGGGCTCGACATCTCCGAAGACGCGAAGGCGACGATGAACCCGCGCTCCGTCTTCCAGCGGATGCTGTCGGCCGATTTCGGCGTGCCGAATGCCGATGGCGTGATGGAGGACGAGAACGAGGTGCTGCGCGGCGCGGCGCAGATCGAGAGCGAAGCGCCGGGCCAGGCGGCGCGCTACAGCTCGGTGATCACGAAGGTGCTGGTCGAAGTCGTCGAGAACGTCACGAAGAGGACCTACACCGATTACATCGGGGAGCGCATCTGGTCGAAGATCGGCGCGCGTGCGCCGCTCGTGATCAACCTCTCGCCCGCCGGTCTCGCTATCGGATACGGCCTGCTCAACTCGACGCTCGAGGACCTGGCGCGATACGCGCTTGTCTTCACGCCCAGCTGGCATGCGGTGACGAGCGCGCCGATCGTCTCGCCGGAGGTGCTACGCAAGATGCAGACGGAGAGCAGCAGGGAAGCCTACCTCGCCGGCGACTTCACTGACCATTCTTGGGTGCCCGCGAATTTCGGGAAGGACATGCCGATCTTCAACTCGCACCAGTGGGATGCAGTGTGGGAGGACGGGGCGCTCTTCAAGCACGGCAACCTCTATCAGGGCATCTATGTCGATCCGGGTCGCGATGTCGTGGGCGTCTTCTTCTCCACCTCGCCCGTCAATCTCGCGCCGGACCTCAACCCCGGCTACCTGCGCGCCGCCGCCAAGGCGCTGGCTGGCGGTTGAACGGCCCGGCTCGGAGCTGATCGGACGAAGTTCTTGCACGGCGAATTTTCCGAGTGAAGCATGGTGCACACAGTCGATGGTAACGGGGTTCTGACGACGCCCCTGAGAACCGACCATCGAAGATGGAATGCGACTACGTTTTCTTTCAACATCAAACGGATGTCACAATGAATGCACAGAGCGGCGCTCCCAGGATTGCACTCGCTGGCCTCTTCGAAGAGGTGAACACATTTGCGACGGGGTCGATGGGCTACGCGCAAATCACCGGAAATATGGCAACCGGCTTCCAGAAGTTTGAAGGGCAAGGTCTGATCGCTGAGTACGAAGGGACGCAAACCCATTTTGGCGGGTATATTGCCGGACTTAAGGACGCCGGCGCCGAAATCATACCCACCGTTCACTACCAATACAGCGCTGGACCGACGATTGCTGGCGATGCCTATGCAAAGATGAAGCGGGACATTGTTGACAGCCTTGCTGCCGCCATGCCCCTCGATGCGGTTCTCCTCGGCATGCACGGAGCCGGCATCGCCGAAGGCGTCGACGATGTCGAAGGCGACCTGATTGCAGCGATCAAGGACGCAATCGGCAACGAGGTGCGCATCGTCTCCGCGTTAGATCATCACGCAACGCTCAAACCGGAGACGGCAGCTCGGTTCGACTATCTGACCTTCGTGATGAACTACCCGCATATCGATTGGTATCAAGCGTCCTTCAAAGCGGCCGTCGGTGCCGTCGGGATCGTGAAAGGCACGTTCACGCCCGGTCAGTGCTGGGAACGCCTGCCCTTCTTGCTTCAGTGCGTTTCGACGGATCCTGGGAACGCCTACGCGGCGATACGCCTGAAGCTCGAAGAATACGGCAAACGCGATGGCATCCACGAGATGTCGCTCCAATACGGGTTTCCGTGGGCCGATGTTCCGCACAATACGGTCGCGGTGAACTGCTGGGCCGAAACGCCTGAGTTGGCGCAGGCAACCGCCAAAGAGTTCGCAGGCTGGATGTGGACCAATCGCGCCAACTTCGTCGTTCCCACCCTCTCGGCGCGTGAGGCACTGGACGCCGCGGCTAACGAGCTGGTGCGCCAGGGCCGTGTATCGGAAGAGGCCGTGCAAGACGCACGGGCGCTCGCCAGCCGCAACGGGTTCGATCAGAGCATCCTCGGCGTCGGTAGCGTCTCCAAGGGGGATCCCGCCACTTTCGGCTTCGTTCCCGACGCGGGCCGCAAGGGGCCAGTGGTGATCGCCGAGAAATCCGACAATCCCGGATGTGGCGCAACAGGCGACGCCACCCACGGCCTCGCGGAACTCATCCGGTTCGGCGTAAAGCACGCATGCGTTACCTCAATTCGCGACCCGGAAACCGTAGCCCAGGCCATGGCGGCAGGCGTTGGCGCCACCATCGATGTGGCCCTCGGCGGCAAGCTCTCGCCGGTCAGCGGGGAGCCGATCCGCGGGCAAGCCTATGTGAAGACCATCAGCGACGGCCACTTCACCGTTATCGGCCCGATGGTCACCGGCTTACGCCTCGATGTCGGCCCAGCGGTCGGCCTCCAGATCGGCGGTGTCGATGTTGTTGTGGTGAGCGGCGTGATGCAGAGCTTCGACAACGGGCAAATGAAGATGTGTGGTTTCGACCCCATGGACTATCGGGTCGTGGTCGTGAAATCGGCGGTCCACTTCCGCGCTTACTGGATCGACGTGGCGAGCTTCATCGTCGACAGCGACCCGCCAGGCGTTGCGACCAACGACCTCGGCATTCTCGACTTTCAGAACAAGGCGGACGGTGTTTATCCGCTCGACGCGAACGCATCCTATCCGGCCTAGCGGTTGTACGCCTCGAAGTGTCCCGCGGACGCTGCGTAAGCGAAGGCAATATCCTGAGAGGAAGACGCTGCGACCATCAGACCGGTCGCAGCTCTCGATGGAGGGTCACCCGCCCGTCGGGAACAGGAACGTCGCGTTCAGCGTGAAGCCGAGGCCCTCGGGGCTCGAAGCCGTGTCGGCTGCCCACCAGCGCAGCCGTCCCTGCAGCGAGATCGGCTGCTCAGCGACGGTCACGACTTTCGAGACGGCAAAGTTGATCGGCCCGCTCAGCTCCTCAGCAGTCCAGTTGTAATTGAGCTCGGTGTTGATGCTGAAGGTCCACGCGCTCGACGTGGTGTAGGCTGCGAAGGGCTGGATGAAGGTGTTGTTCACGTCCGGCACATCGTCGCGCGTCTCGGCCACGCCCCAGACATGGTTGAGCAGCGTGCCGTAGGTCCACGGCCCCTGCTGCGCGAGGACAACGCCTGTGGGCCCGAGGCCGAAGGTTCCCGGCCCCAGCAGCCGGTCGGTCGAGGTGGGGAGCGCGATGGCCGGGCCGGCGCCCCAGATCACGTTGCCGATCGGGCTCTCGATCGGGGCCTTGGGCGAGAAAAACACGCTCTGCAGCGTGTCGCTCAGGCCGAACTGCGCGCCTTCGCCCGGCACCACGTCGTTCTGGTAGACGATCGGCACGATGGTCCGGCTGATAAGGTTCCAGTCCTCGCTGATGGAGACCGGGATGACGGGCTGGACATTGGTGGTCGAGCGGATGCCGTCTTCCGGACCCACGTTAAAGTCGTAATTGCTCTGGATCGGAAAGCTGATCAGGTTCGCCACGGGGTTCTGCAGCGTCTGCGCCAGGTCAGCACTATCGGCACGAACGATCTGGGGCGCCGAGACAACGGCGATGGAGCACGCCAAGCCCAGCCACAATGCTCTCGGCATCTCAGTCTCCCGGAAGGGTTTCACCACGACCCGCATCGTGCTCACGGCACGATCGCGAGGATGATCAGCCCGACGACGATGAAGGTCAGGTTGGAGACGGCGCCAGGCAGGCCGAAGGCGACCGCGGGGGCCGAGCTCTTCGCGTCCTTGCACACTTCCGCAATGGCCACGCCAGTCATCACGCCGGTGGTCGCACCCGCGTTCTCGGCCACGTTCAGGCGCATCACGTAGTGCCCGAACAGGAAGCACCCGATCGTGCAGACGGTGGTCACCAAAGCCCCCGCGATGATCAAGCTGATCCCGAAGGCCTCCAGCGTCGCCAGCAGCGAACCGCCGGCGCCAAGGGCCACGGCTGCGATGAAGAGCGAAAGCCCGATGTCCGACAGGGCCGACCCCGCCGGAGAGGAAACCGAGCCGACCATGGGACTGCGGGTCCGCAGCGTGCCCAGAACCGCTCCGCCGAACATCGCACCCATGGCCGAGCCGCCCAGCGGCGGGATCTCGATGCCCGCGATGGTCACCGTGATCGTGCCAAGCGCGGCGAACCCGGCAAGGAAGAACGACATTGTCATGAGGTCGGTCGTCATCTGGTTCTCGACCGTGTAGCCGACCTCCTTGGCAAAGGTCGCAACACGGCGCGCCGAGCCGAACACGAAGAGCACGTCGCCCGCGATCAGCTCGAGATCCTCGTCGTCGATGGGCATCTCGGTCCCGAGCCGCACCACACGGTTCACGCTCACCCCGTAGCCATGCGCGTTCAGCAGGGCCGACAGCGGCTTGCCTTCGTGGGCGGTATTGGTGAGGACCAGCTCGGCGGAGGCCATGTCGATCGTCAGGGCCTCGTCGTCGGAGACCTCCTGGCCCAGTGTTTCGTTGCCCTTCATCAGAAGATGCGTCGGCGCGATGAAGGTGAGGATATCACCCTCTTCCAGCACCAGATCATCGGCCACCTCAAGGCGCTTGCCGCCGCGGATAACCTGCTCTAGGGCTGGGAGCGCGCCTTCCTCCCGGCGCGCCACCACGTTGGTCACCAGCTCGCCGATCGTGCGTCCAATATATTTCGGCAGCGTCAGCCGCCAGGCGCGGACAGAGGGTGCAACACGCTTCTTCGGCGCGGTCTTGGCGGCATCCAACTTCGCAGCCTCCACCGCAATATCGGCGCCAACAATCGTCGGGCAGAGCTTGATGAGGATGATCAGCCCGAAGGTACCGTAGAGATACGTGATGGCATAGGCGCTCGCGAGGACGTTGCCGGCATCGCTGGCCGCCATGCCCTCCGGCAGCGTGACCGATCCGGAGATCACGGCGCCCTGAACGGCCGCGAGAACGGCCGATGTCGTCACGGATCCCGCGGTCAGCCCGCCCGCGACAATGTTATTGAGACCGAAAATGATCGCCACCAAGTAAATTGAAGCGGCTGCCACCACGGCAGTAAACAAGGACATGATCAAATACTTGACTGCTGACGGGCTCGTCACAACCCGCACCAGTCCCGGCCCGACCATGGCTCCGAGCACGAAAAGATAGATCGTGAATGTGAGGCTCTTGACGATCCCAGGTACATCGATCTGTGCCAGCCCAAAAATAAGGCCAACGATCAAGATACCGGTCGTGGGTCCGAGACCAATGCCGGCAACTTTCAGCCTTCCAACGAGATACCCCAGCCCGATCACGAGGAAGAGCAGAATGACCACGTTTGCCTGTGCATACGCTACGATAGCGTCCAATGTGCCCTCCGCGGCAATGCCCGATCTCGGAGCCTTTGCTCCGACAAAAGTAACCCTTCTCTCCATTCCGACTGTACGGGTTCCAGAGCGTCTTTAAAGCTAAGACTTTACTAAGGCCCCGCACGCTGCCAGCCGCGGCGGAGCAAGCACGTCACGTACCATCCGATGCGCGACACCTTTCTGACGCTCAGGGGCCAATCGGGCATTGGCAGCGCTCAGCGCTGTGCGAATGGGTCGCAACCCCATTGCCCGCGCTCTGCCATGCGGACCCGATCCGGCAGTCACGACCCCAGGCGCCATGCAACACTGCCGAGCGTCAATTTCCTGGACCGGAGAATCAGCGCAATCGGCTACGCTCTCGTCCAAGGCTTTCACCGCGAGCCGCGAGGGACAGCTTTGAGCAGCAGGGGCGTCCGACACCCAAGCACAGCATGTGGCGCTCACCCCGGCGACGATGGAGACATCCGAGGTTATGCCGGCGGCGGTCTATGGTGTCCTGGGCGCCGGCACGAGCGCAATCGAGGTCGGCAACCGCATCTGGGTTGGCAGTACGAAGTCGGATCGGGTCGGCATCTTCGACCTGCCCCCCGCCCGCTGAGGACGACTGCGCAAAACGGAGCCCCCCTTTCTCAATTATGGAGATCAGCGACGATGCGAAGAACACGACGGATGCTTCCAGGCGCGACGGTGGCCGCGATCCTTCTCGCCGGCCCCGCCCTGGCCGAAGGATGGATCGCCGATCCTGTCACGGGCTGCGAGCTTTGGTCCCCCGACCCGCCCCGCGCCGGTGAGGTCGTCAGCTGGTCGGGCGACTGTCTCGACGGCAAGGCGTCCGGTCGCGGTGTCGGCACCTGGACGGATGCGGACGGGCTGATCGCGCGCCTCGACGGCACGATGAGGTCGGGGAAGGCACATGGTCTGACCGATCTGACGCTGCGCGAAACAGGCGGCGGCTATCTGCGCTATCTCGGCCGCTTCGAAGAGGGTCTGCCCGCCGGTGAGGCGACGGTGGTGAACGCTGCCGGCTATCGTCTTCGCGGCGAGGTGATCGACGGCCCGCGGCACATGAAGGGTACGCTGATCGCGCCCGACGGGACG
>JBCBEP010000048.1:0-26063 GCA_038528605.1 Pseudomonadota bacterium | reverse complement strand
GCCTGGATGTCCTCCGGCCCCATGCGCGCGAAGATCGGGTAGAGCGACTTCAGCCAGCCGAAGAGCAGCGCGTCCTGCCCGCCCGGCACCGCGCGGACGAGAGACTGGAAGAGGTGATGGTGGGTGTTCACGAGCCCCGGGGTCACCACGCAGCCCGCCGCCTCCACGATCTCGTCCGCCGGTGCCCGTTCCCCCGGCTCTCCAGGGGCGCCGACGGCGGTGATGGCGCCATCCTCCGCACGGAGCCAGCCGCCGGGGATCTCCCGGCGGGTATCGTCCATGGTCACCAGCACATCGGCGCCGCGCAGGAGAAGGCTCGCCATCAGCTGCTCTCCGCCCGGATGGTGACGGGTTGCGCCAGCACATGCTCTTCGAGGTTCGCGCCAGGGCCTGTCCGGTCTACCACCCAGAAATGCGCCGCCCGGTCGAGCGGGGTGAGCACCCCGTGCCATACGCCTGCCAGCAGGTTCACGCCCACCCCGCTGGGCACGTGGAAGGCCAGCGGCGCGCCTGGCCGCCCGCCCGCATCGGGGGCGACGGTGATGAGCCAGGGGTCCGGCCCGGCCGGCATAAACGCCTGCGAGCCATCGGGGTGGCGCTCCAGGAGCGTAAGCTCGAACGGCAGGCTGACCGGTTCGGAGCGGAAGAGGGCGATGCGCGCCCGCCCGCCGCCGAGGAAGGCCAGCCGCGCGAGATCGTCGTGCCGTTCGCAGCGCCCGCCATTGATCATGATCGGCGCCCGCCCGGGCGCCAGCACGTCGCCGAAGGGTGCGAAGGCCGTTGCATCGAGCGGCCGCGCCTCCACCACGCTCACCGAATGCCCCCGATGTCGAGGGGCGGATGGCGGTTCACGTCCTTGTAGAGGAGGTAGCGGAAGCGCCCCGGGCCGCCCGCATAGCAGGCCTGCGGGCAGAAGGCGCGGAGCCAGAGGAAATCCCCCGCTTCCACTTCCACCCAGTCCCGATTCAGCCGGTACACCGCCTTGCCCTCGAGCATGTAGAGCCCGTGCTCCATCACATGCGTCTCCTCGAAGGGAATGCAGCCGCCGGGGGCGAAGGTTACGATGGTCACGTGCATGTCGTGGCGGAGATCGTCCGGGTCCATGAACCGCGTGGTCGCCCAGCCCGGTGCGCCCGGCATCGCCACTGGCTCGATCGCGGTTTCCTCGGCGACAATCGGGTCCGGCGCCGAGAGCCCCTCCGCCGTTTGCCAGCGCTTGCGGATCCAGTGGAAGACCGCGCGCCGCTCCCCGGCATTCCGCAGGCTCCAGAGCGTCCAGGGCGGCACATAAGCGAAACCGCCGGGGCCGAGGCGATGGTGCTTGCCCATGAGATCGAGCGTGATCTCGCCCTCCGTCACGAACAGCGCCGCCTGACCATGCGCCTCGGGCTCCGGTGCGTCGGACCCGCCACCGGGCGCAAGCTCCACGATGTACTGCGCGAAGGTTTCGGCGAAGCCCGTCAGCGGGCGGGCCAGGATCCAGGCGCGGCAGCCATGCCAGCCGGGCAGACGGCTCGTCACGATGTCCCGCATCACGCCGCGGGGGATGACCGCGTAGGCCTCGGTGAAGACCGCGCGACCCGTATGCAGCGCCTCCTGCCCGGGCAGCCCGCCGTCGGGGCCGGCATAGCGGGGGGCCGCGCCGTGTTCCGCCGCGATCTTGGCGAAGAGGGATGGGGGCTTTGGCGCGTCGCTCATGATCCCAGCATCTCCTCGAGCCTGAAGCGGGCGATCTTCTCTACCTCCGCGCAGGCGGTCTCCATCTCCGCGCCTGCGTCGTTGGCCAGCCGCGCCTCGAAGGCGGCGAGGATCTCGTCCTTGCTCCGCCCCTTCACGGCCATGATGAAGGGGTGGCCGAAGCGGGCGCGGTAGGCATCGTTCAGCGCCGTGAAGTGCGCCTTCTCCGCTTCCGTAAGCGCATCGAGGCCCGCGCCCGCCTGTTCCTTCGCGCTCTCCGCCGTCAGCATCCGCGCCGCCGCGAGCTTGCCGGCAAGGTCTGGATGCGCATCCAGCACCGCTCGCCTCCGGGCCGGATCCGCCAGCCGAAAGCGGGTGCGCAGCGCGGCGTGCAGGCCCTCGGCCGTATCCATCGCCGGCCCGATCCCGAAGTCCCACGCCTCCTCGGCAATCCAGGGCGAGTGCTCGAACACGCCGCCGAAGGCTGCCACGAAGGCTGCCCGGTCCATCGCCGAGGGACGCGGCCCCGGGCCGGGCGCGGGGTGCAGCCGCGCCCAGTGCTCGGCAATCTCGAGCCGGGTGGCCATCCACACGCCCTCATGGGCCGCCACATGGTCCAGAAACCGCGCCAAGGCTGCCGCCCGCGCCGGCCGCCCGGCCAGCCGGCAATGCAGCCCCACACTCATCATCGCCGGCCGTCCCTCGCCGCCCTCCGCCCAGAGCCGGTCGAAGGTGCCGCGCAGATAGGCCTCGAACTGCTCGGGCGTCGAGAAACCCGGCGAGGTGCCGATCCGCATGTCGTTCGCATCGAGGGTATATGGCACCACCAGTTGCGGGCCCGCGGGCGTCGGCTGCCAGTAAGGGAGTTCGTCCGCATAGCTGTCCGCCGCATAGGCAATCCCGCCCAGCTCCGCCACGAGATCGACGGTGTTGGCGGAGCAGCGCCCCGTGTACCAGCCCTTCGGTGGCGCGCCGGTTATCGCCTCGTGGAGCCTGATGGCCGCCGCCATCTCGGCCTTCTCCGCGTCGCGCCCGTGATTGGCGTAGTCGATCCACTTCATGCCGTGGCATGCGATCTCCCAACCCGCCGCCTGCATGGCCGCCACCTGTGCCGGCGCGCGCGCAATGGCGGAGGTCACGGCGAAGACGGTCACCGGCACGCCCCGCTCGGTCAGCAGCCGGTGGAGCCGCCAGAAGCCCACCCGGGCGCCGTAGTCGTAGATCGTTTCCATGTTCCAGTGCCGCCGCCCCGCCCAGGGTTCGGCGCCGGGGATTTCGGAGAGGAACGCCTCGCTCTCCCCGTCCCCATGCAGCAGGCAGCGCTCCCCGCCCTCCTCGAAGTTCAGAACCACCTGCAGGGCCACGCGTGCCCCGCCCGGCCAGGCCGGGTTCGGCGGGGTGGGCCCATGGCCGAGAAGGTCGCGCGGGTAGGGCATCGGGTCTCCGAAGGCTGGGATGGCTTGCCGCAGTCTCGGAAAACCCTTGCCGCCAAAGCAAGCGGTAATGCATCGTCACTGGGCAGGGCGGGTGCCGCGCCGGTGCCGAGTGCCGCTCGCATGCCCAGGGAGCGCGGTATGGCAAGTGAAAACGGCAAGGGCCGGCTGACGACCCATGTGCTCGACACCACGCGCGGTCGCCCCGCCGCGGGCCTCGCTCTCTCGCTCTGGCGGTTCGACGAGGACGGCGAGGCGGAGCTTATCCTCCGCGCCCAGACAAACGCGGACGGCCGGACCGATGCGCCGCTTCTCGATGGCGACGCCTTCGAGCCCGGCGCTTACGAGATCGTCTTCGAGGCCGGTGCCTGGCTGGCGGAGGCCGGCGCCCCCGTCGCCGATCCGCCCTTCCTCGACGATGTGCCGATCCGCTTCGCCATGGCGGAGGAGACGCACTACCACGTGCCCCTCCTCCTCTCGGCCCATGGCTACAGCACGTATCGGGGCTCCTGATGCTCCGCTTCCTGCTGAATGACCGGGAGGTGGCGCTGGAGGCCCCTGCGCCCCACGCGACGCTGCTCGATTATCTGAGGCTCGAACAGCGCCTCTGCGGCACGAAGGAGGGATGTGCGGAGGGGGACTGCGGCGCCTGCACCGTCCTCATCGGCCGCCCGAGCGACAAGGGCATGGCCTACGAGCCCGCCAATGCCTGCATCCGCCTCATGCCAAGCGTTCACGGGACCCACGTGGTCACCGTCGAGGCGCTGGCGAAGGACGTGCTCCACCCCGTGCAGCGGGCCATGGTCGAGACCCATGGCAGCCAGTGCGGCTTCTGCACCCCGGGCATTGTCATGGCGCTCTACGCCCATTGGCGCGCGGCCGGCGGCGCTGATCGACAGGCGCTCGAGACCGCGCTCCAGGGCAATCTCTGCCGTTGCACCGGCTATGTCCCCATCCTCGAGGCCGCCGCCCGTGCCCTTGCCGCCGGGGGACAACTGGCGGACCCGCTCACGACTGAAGAAGCCGCCATCGCCGAGCGTCTCCGCGGCATGTGGGCCGGCAGGGTGACCCTCGCGGGGCACGGCGGCACGGCAATCTTGCCTGCGGATGAGGACGATCTCGCCAAGTGCCTCGCCGAGCATCCCGGCGCCACCATCGTCGCCGGTGCTACGGATATCGGGGTTTGGACCGCGAAGGACTTTCTCGAAATCTCGCCTGCAGTCTTCATCGATCACCTCCCCGGCCTCGCCGCCATCGAGCCCGTTGAAGGCGGCCTGCGCATCGGCGCCGCCGCCTCCTATGCCGATCTCCTGCCCTGGATCGACGCGCGCCATCCCTGGCTCTCCGCCTATTGGCGCCGTATCGGCGGGCCGCAGATCCGGGCCGCCGGCACGCTTGGCGGCAACCTCGCCACCGCCTCACCCATCGGGGACACGCCGCCGCCGCTGATGGTGCTCGGCGCCGAGGTCGTCCTCCGCAGCGCTACAGGCCAACGTACCCTGCCCATCGAGGCCTTCATCACCGGCTACCGCGAGACCGCGCTCGCCACCGGCGAGTTCATCGAGAACATCCGCCTGCCGGACCCCGAGCCCGGCACCTTCCATACCGCCTCCAAGATCTCGAAGCGGCGGGACGAGGACATCTCCTCCCTCTCCGCCGCCATGGCGCTTCGCCTCAGCGACGGCCGGGTCGAGACCGCCCGCATCGCTTTCGGCGGCATGGCCGCCACGCCGAAGCGCGCTCATGCCCTCGAGACATGGCTGGCAGGCCGTCCCTGGACGCTGGAGACCGTGAGTGCTGTCGCCGCCCCGTTGGCCGAGGACTTCGCGCCCATCTCCGACGCTCGCGCCTCCGCGGCTTACCGCATGGCCGCGGCGCGCAACCTCCTCATCCGCGCCTGGGCCGAGAGCACGGGCCAGACGGCGAGGCTCGAGGCCCATGCCGCGGGATGATCGCGCGCCACAGGCCCCGGGCGGGGCCAAAGGTGAGGCCCGCGCGCATGAGAGCGCCGAGAAGCACGTTACCGGACGCGCGGTCTATCTCGACGATATCGCAGCGCCTCAGGACCTCCTCCACACTTATCTCGGCCTCGCCCCGGCGATCGGCCCTCTCCGCACGCTTGACCTTGCCGCCGTCCGCGCCGCCCCCGGCGTGATCGCGACCATCGATGCGCGGGACCTCGCGCACAACGACATCAGCCCCACCGGCAAGGGCGACGATCCGATCTTCCCGGCCGAACGCACCGCCTTCCACGGCCAGCCGCTCTTTGCCGTGATCGCCGAGAGCCGCGATGCCGCCCGCCGCGCCGCCCGCCTGGCGGTGGTCGACATCGCGCCCGCTCCGTCACACCTCACCATCGCGGCGGCGGAGGCGGCGGGGGCCGACCTTGTCACCGAACCTCTCACGCTCGCCCGCGGGGATGCAGAAGCGGGTCTCGCCAAGGCACCCCGCACCCTCGAAGGCGCCATCACCATCGGCGGGCAGGACCATTTCTATCTCGAAGGGCATATCGCCCTCGCCATCCCGGGCGAGGATGGCGCCATGGAGGTCTGGTCCAGCACCCAGCATCCCTCCGAAGTGCAGCACATGGTGGCCCACACGCTCGGCCTGCCTTCCGCCATGGTCACCGTGAAGGTCCGCCGCATGGGTGGTGCCTTCGGCGGCAAGGAGACCCAGTCCAACCTCTTCGCCTGCGTGGCGGCCCTCGCCGCCCGCGCCACCGGCCGCCCCGTGAAGCTCCGCCCGGATCGGGACGACGACATGATCGCCACCGGCAAGCGGCATGATTTCGAGGCCCGCTACCGCGTCGGCTACGACGAGACGGGCCGCCTCCACGCCCTCGACATGACGCTTGCCGCCCGCTGCGGCTTCTCGGCGGACCTGTCCGGCCCGGTCACCGACCGCGCGCTCTTCCATGCGGACAACTGCTATTACTACGAGGACGTCCGTCTCCGCTCGAAGCCACTCCGCACCAACACCGTCTCCAACACCGCCTTCCGCGGTTTCGGCGGCCCGCAGGGCATGCTGGCGGGCGAGCGGGTGATCGAGGAGGTGGCCTACGCGCTGGGCCGCGACCCGCTCGAGATCCGCCGCGCGAACTTCTACCGCGAGGGGCGGGACATCACACCCTACCACCAGCGGGTGGAGGACAACATCATCGCCCGCCTCGTCGACGAGCTGGAGGCAAGCGCGGACTATCAGGCCCGCCGGCGCGCGATTGTCGATGAGAACCGGGAGAGCCCCTTCCTCCGCCGCGGCATCGCGCTCACACCCGTGAAGTTCGGCATCAGCTTCACTGCCACCTGGTACAATCAGGCTGGCGCGCTCGTGCATATCTACCGGGACGGCTCGGTCCATCTGAACCATGGCGGCACGGAGATGGGGCAGGGTCTCAACACCAAGGTCGCGCAGGTGCTTGCCGAGGCGCTGGGCGTGCCCATCGAGCGCATCGCCGTTACCGCTACGGCGACGGACAAGGTGCCCAACACCTCCGCCACCGCCGCCTCCTCTGGGGCCGACCTCAACGCTATGGCCGCGCTCGATGCGGCGGAGACCCTGAAGGCGCGCCTTCTCGCCTTTGCCGCCGAGAATTACGGCAGCGCTTCGGAAGACGGGCAAGTCGCCTTCGAGAACGGGGCCATCACCGCTCCCGGCGGCTCCGTGCCATGGACCACGGTGGTAGAGGACGCCTACATGGCCCGCGTCCAGCTCTCCGCCACGGGCTTCTACAAGACGCCCGAGATCCACTGGGACCGGGGGGCGGGCAGGGGGCAGCCCTTCTACTACTTCGCCTACGGTGCCGCCTGTTCGGAGGTGACGGTCGATACGCTCACCGGCGAGTACCGCGTCGACCGGGTCGATATCCTCCACGATGTCGGCCGCTCCCTGAACCCCGCCATCGACCGTGGGCAGATCGAAGGCGGCTTCATCCAGGGCCTCGGCTGGTTGACCACCGAGGAGCTGGTCTGGGACGAGGACGGACGGCTCCGCACGCACGCCCCCTCCACCTACAAGATCCCGCTGGCATCGGACCTGCCGCGGGATTTCCGCGTGCGCATCGCTGAGTGGTCCGAGAACGCCAAGCGCACGATCAAGCGTTCCAAGGCCGTGGGCGAGCCGCCCTTCATGCTGGCGATTTCCACGCTCGAGGCCCTGTCCATGGCCGTCGCCAGCGTTGCGGACTACCGGGTCTGCCCACGCCTCGACACACCAGCCACTCCCGAGCGGCTCTTGATGGCCATCGAGCGCTTGCGGGCGGAAGCCCAGGGATGAGGTCCGGGATGAGCCCCGAAACCTTGCTAGACAGCCCCGTGGGGCTGGTGCTCGCCGAGATCACGGCGGCCGAGGGCTCGGCCCCGCGGGAGAGGGGCGCCTGGATGCTGGTGGGTGCTGAAGCCATCGCCGGCACCATCGGCGGCGGTCGCCTCGAATGGGAGGTGATGGCGCGCGCCCGTGCGATGCTGGAGGCCGGGCCGGCGCGGGAAGAGCTCGTCCTCGCCCTTGGTCCGGCCATCGGCCAGTGCTGCGGGGGCAGAGTACACGTCTCGCTGCAGCGGCTCGAGGCGCCGGGGCGGTCCGCCTGCCGCGCACGGCTTCTGGGCGAGGCGGCGGCGCGACCGGCGGCCTATGTGTTCGGCGCGGGGCATACGGGGATGGCGCTTGCCCGGGCGCTCGCGCCCCTGCCGCTCTCGGTCATGCTGGTCGATGCCCGCCCGGACCTCCTCGCGGAGGCGCCCGAGGGCGTCGAGCCGCAGTGCGCGGCGATCCCCGAGGCGGTGGTCAGGGCAGCACCGGCCGGGAGCGCTTTCGCCATCATGACCCACGACCACGCGCTCGATTTTCTCTTGACGCATGAGGCGCTCGACCGCGGTGATGCGGCCTATGTCGGCCTGATCGGTTCGGCGACGAAGCGGGCGCGCTTTATCCGTCATCGCGGCCAGTCATGCGCCGCGCTGACCTGTCCCATCGGCGCGGCGGGGCTCGGGGACAAGCGGCCGGCAGTGATTGCGCTGCACACGGCGGCGGAGATCATGGGTGCGCTCGCAGCCCGATTTGAAGCGCAGGCCGCCGAGACCGAGGGGCTGGCATGGATCCGGTGACGGCAACGCTCCTCTGGGACTGGCTGGCCTTCGCGCTCCGCTGGCTGCATGTGATCACGGCCATCGCCTGGATCGGGTCGAGCTTCTACTTCATCGCGCTCGATCTCGGCCTCCGCCGCACCGGCGCCCTGCCGGCGGGCGTGGGGGGCGATGCCTGGCAGGTCCATGGCGGCGGCTTCTACCACATCCAGAAGTACATGGTGGCGCCGGACGCGCTGCCGGAACGGCTCACCTGGTTCAAATGGGAAGCCTATTCGACCTGGCTCTCGGGTTTCGCGCTCTTGGCCGTGATGTATTACGCGGGCGCGGAGCTCTACCTCGTGGACCGCGACGTGCTGGACATCTCCGCCGGCACGGCGGTGTTGATCTCGCTCGCCTCTCTCGGCCTCGGCTGGCTCCTCTACGATGCCCTCTGCAAGAGCCCGCTCGGCGCCGATCAGACGCGGCTGATGCTGGTGCTCTTCGGCGTGCTGGTGGCGATGAGCTGGGGGTATGCGCAGGTCTTCTCCGGCCGCGCAGCACTCCTGCATCTCGGCGCCTTCACCGCGACGATCATGTCCGCCAATGTGTTCTTCATCATCATCCCCAACCAGAAGGTGGTGGTGGCGGATCTGAAGGCCGGGCGCAGCCCTGCGGCGCATCTCGGCGCGCAGGCGAAGCAGCGCTCGCTCCACAACAACTACCTCACGCTTCCGGTGATCTTCCTGATGCTCTCGAACCACTACCCGCTGGCCTTCGCGAGCGCGTGGAACTGGCTGATCGCGGCGCTGGTGTTTCTGATGGGTGTCACGATCCGGCATTTCTTCAACACGCTGCACGCGAGCGGGGCGCGCCTCTGGTGGACCTGGGGGGCCACGGCGGTGCTCTTCGCGCTGATCGTGGGGTTGTCGCTCGCACCGCGGGTGCCGGCTGGGGCGGCTGCGGAGGCGGCGGCGCATGGCGCGGCAACCGGGCCCGATTTCGAGGCGGTAGAGACGGCCGTGCTGGGGCGCTGTTCCATGTGCCATGCGTCTGAACCTTATTGGCAGGGTGTGGCGCGGGCGCCTGGCGGCGTGGTGCTGGAGAGCCGGGCGGACATTCTGCGCGAGGCGCGGGCGGTCTATCTGCAGGCGGCACATACGCGCGCCATGCCGCCGGGTAACGTGACATACATGGAAGAGGCGGAGCGGGCGGCGATTGCGCGCTGGTACCGCGCGCTGCTGGCGGGGGAAGAGGGCTAGCGGGCCGGCAGGTGCCCGCCTCCTCGTCCCCGCATCCCTTCGGATGCGGGCCCTCCGCGGCGCCCACCCGCCGGCCCGCTCCCGAAGCCCCGTTGTTCAGGCGGCCATTGCCATGGCCTGGCGGTAGAGCGCCAGTGCCTCGTCGTTATCCGAGAGGGGGGCAAGATCGGCGAAGCGGAGCGGCGTGCCTGCGGTGACGGGGCGGGTGAGGGCGATGCCGTGGGCGAGGCCGATGGGGAGCACCTCCTCCGCCCCTCGGGCAGTGGCCGGCAGCAGCCTGCCCCAGACCGTGAAGCCGCCTTCGCCGTCGAGCATCTCTCCGGGGGCGAGGTCCCGCTTGGCGACGGCGGCGACGGTCCCGCGCATGGTCCGGCTCGCGCCTGTCGGCTCCCCGCGCAGGGCGGCGTTGAGGACGGAGAGGGAAAGCTCGAGCCCGATGAGATGGAAGGGCTTGTACATGGCGGCGAAGCGGCCCGTGGCGTCCGTCGTCAGCCCGTATTGCCGGAAGCAGGCGGCGGCGTAATCGGTCGGCGCCTCGAGGACCACGTAGACGCCCCAGCGCAGGTCGCGAAACACGGGCCGGCCGTCCCGCTCGAGCGAGGAGACGACCTCGACGATCCCGTCCTCATGCGCCTCGAGCTGGCCGCCCAGGGCTTCCGGGCGGAGGATATGGGCGAGATCGTCGACGCCCGCTGGCGGAAATCGGAGGCCGCCCTGCGGCACGCCGAGCCCGCAGGCATTGGCGATGGCGGCCATCTCGATCGCGCTCTTCGTGCCGTCGAGGAACGAGTTGAACATCTGGGGGTTCATGCCGGCGGCCGCGGCCTCCTGCGGTGTGAGGCCGTAGTGCTGCCAGACCGTGTCGGGCGTGACGGCGTGGTAGGCGGGCAGGTATTTCGTGCCCTTGCCTGCGGCGGCCACGCGGAAACCCGCGGCGCGGGCCCAGTCCACCATCTCCGCCACGAGGGCCGGCTGGTCGCCATAGGCCATGGAGTAGACCGTGCCGGCCGCCCTCGCCTCCGCCGCCAGCACGGGGCCGGCCAGCACATCGGCCTCGACATTGACCATCACCACATGCTTGCCGGCTGCGATGGCGGCGCGGGCATGGGCGATGCCGGCGCGGGGGGTCCCGGTGGCCTCGATCACCACCTCCACATCGTGGCGCGCGGCGAGGGCGCGGCCATCATCGAGGAAGGCGGTTGCCTCTGTCCGTGCCGCCGGCCAGCCGACGGTGGTGCAGGCGGTGCGGGCGCGCTCGGGGTCAAGATCCGCGATGGCAGTGACCTCGAGGCCGGGGATGCCCGGCACCTGGGCGAGGAACATCGAGCCGAACTTGCCGGCGCCGATCAGCCCTGCGCAAACGGGGCGGCCGGCATCGGCGCGGGCGGCGAGGAGGGGCATGAGGTTCATGATCGGCTCCGGCGTAAGGGGATGCGCGGCTCGCAGGCTAGGCCCTCCGACCGGTGGCTGCCAGAGCCGGATTGCGACGGCTGGTAGCGCGGCGCGGTGCGTGCCATGGTCCGCCCGCCAATCTCCCAGCCCGAGAGTCCCCGATGGATCACCTGCCGAACCCGCATCGCCGCCGCGGCCTCGCGCCAGGGCCGCATCTCGCCGAGGGGGAAGTGGTGGCGGATCCCGCCGCGGCGCGCGCGCTTTTCGGGCAATGCCCGCTGGCGGGGGCGAGCCCGCTCCGGAACCTGCCGCGCCTGGCGGAGGCGCTGGGGCTCGGCGCGCTTCATGCGAAGGACGAGCGGGAGCGCTGCGGGCTCGGCAGCTTCAAGGCGCTGGGGGCGGCCCATGCCATCGCGCGCGCGGCGGATGCGCGCGTGGCGGCCGGTGCCCCGATGCATGGCACGGCGCTCAGCGGTGTCACCTATGTCTGCGCTTCCGCCGGGAACCATGGGCTCTCCATGGCGGCTGGTGCGCGGCTCTTCGGCGCGGCCGCGGTGGTTCTGCTGGCCAAGACGGTGCCGGAGGCGTTCGCCGAGCGGCTGCGGGCCAAGGGCGCGCGGGTGATCCGCCACGGCAAGGTCTATGACGAGGCGATGGCGGAGGCGCGCCGGCTCGCCATCGCCGAAGGGTGGGAGCTGCTCTCGGATTCGAGCTGGGTCGGCTACACCGAGGCGCCCGCGGCGGTGATGGAGGGCTATCTCATCACGGCCGCCGAGGCGGTGGCGGAGATGCCCGGCCCGCCCAGCCATGTGATGCTGCAGGCGGGCGTGGGCGGGCTGGCGGCGGCGATCGCCGCGCATCTCAGGCGCGCCTGGGGGGCCGTGCCACGCATCATCGTGGTGGAGCCCGAGGCCGCTCCCTGCCTCATCGAGAGCGTGCGCGCTGGCTTTCCCCGCCGGGTGGAGGGGCCGGACAGCGCCATGGGCCGGCTCGACTGCAAGGAGCCCTCTCATATCGCCCTCGCCTGCCTCGCGCGGGAGGCGGACGACTTCGTCACCGTGGGCGAACGTGCGGCGGCGGAGACTGTGGCGTGGCTCGCGGGCGAGGGTATTGCCACCACCCCCTCAGGCGCGGCGGGGATCGCAGCGCTCCGCCATGCGGGTCCCGTGGGCCCGGCGCTCGGCCTCGGGCCCGAGAGCCGGGTCCTCGTCTGGCTCTCGGAGGGGCCGGAGGAGGCCTAGTCGCCCGCGGGGCTGTCCTCCACCTGCCCAGTGATGAGGTTCTCGTTGTAGAGCGCGCGCAGGTTCAGCTCCATGTCGACCACATCGGTCATGCGGCCGAGCCGCTTCTGCAGCGCGGCCTTGGCGGCCCGGGCCGCCTCGGCGCCCTCGGCGGCGGTCACCACCTCGAAGCGCAGTTTCGTACCCGGCCCGGCGCGGCCGAGGAGGGGCAGGTCGGCGGTGATGGCCGCCGCGATCTTGGCATAGCCGCCGGAGGTCTGCCGGTCCGCCAGCAGCAGGATCGGCTGGCCGGAGCCCGGCACCTGGATGGCGCCGGTCACGATCCCGTCCGACACGATATCGGCCCCCCGTGCGGCCTCGGCCCGGTGCTCCAGCGTGCCCCCCTCGAGCCGGAGGCCCATGCGGTCCGATTTGTCGGAGACGGTCCATACCGTCGCGAGAAAGGCTTCGTGCCCCGCATCGGTAAAGTGATCGTCCTGCGGCCCGAGGACCACGCGGATGCGGCGCGGCCCGGCGCCCGGGTTCTCGCGCGGCGGCAGGGCCCGGTCCGGCCCGGCGGGCGCTTCGGGGGCGGCGGCGGCGAGGGGCAAACGGTCCCCACCCGTGATGGCACGGCCTTCGAACCCGCCAAGGCCCGCGCGGCCGAGCGTGGCCGCCGAGCCGAGCACGGGGCGCGCCGCGAAGCCGCCGGCCACGGCGAGATAGGCGGTGGCGCTGCTCTTGAGGGGGCCGATGCGCAGCCTGTCCCCCGCCCCAAGCGTCACGCTCCGCCAGCCCGCCACTGTCTCCTCGCTCCCGTCGGCGCGCTTCAGCGCCATCGCAAGCTCGGCGCCGGCGGTGGCCAGGCGCAGTGGCGCCTCCGCCTCCAGCGTCGGGCCCAGAAAACGCATCTCCAGTGCGGGTGCCTCGGCCCCGAGGCCCACAAGGGCGTTCGCCTCCGCCAGGCTCTCCCGGTCGAGCGCGCCCGAGGGGGGGACGCCGAAGCGCTGGAAGCCCCGCCGCCCGCCATCCTGCAGCGAGGTGACGAGGCCCGGGTCGATCACCTTCAGCATGGCCATCACACACTCTCCCGCGGGCTGCTTTCCGGCTGCCAGTCGCCCGCCTCGGCCGCCCGGGCGATCTCGGCATAGCGATCCGGGGGGGTCGGCACGAAGCTCACCGCATCCCCTGGGCGGAGGAGCGCGGGCGCCGCCCCGCCTGCCGTTTGGTCGAAAAGCGTCACTGGCGTCCGCCCGATCAGGTGCCAGCCGCCGGGGCTCGTCACCGGGTAGATCACCGTCAGCCCCACGGCGATGGCGACCGATCCCGCAGGCACCTTCGTGCGCGGGTCGCTCCGGCGCGGAAAGTCGATCGCAGCGGGCAGGTCGCCCATATAGGGCGCCCCGGGTAGGAACCCGATCATATAGACATGGTGCGCGATGCCAGCATGGAGGTCGACGACCGCCGACGGCGTCATCCCCGCACGCGCCGCCACGTCGTCGAGATCCGGCGCATACTCGCCCTCGTAGCAGGCCGGCAGCCGCCAATGCGTGGCAGCGCCCTCGGTTGCCGAAAGCCCGCTGCCCACAACCTCGCGGATCGCGGCCTCGAGCCTCGGGCCGTCCGTCACCAGCGGGTCGAACTGCACGAGGAGGGAGCGGAAGCTCGGCGCGGTCTCCACCACCCCCTCCGGCGGCGCGGCGGCGAGGGCCGCGTCGAGCGCGAGCACGGCAGCGGAAAGCGCACGGTCCTTTTCGCGCCCGAATTCCACGATGAGCGCTGCATCGCCGAAGGGCAGATAGCGCGGCTCCGGCATCCCCGTCGTTCCGCCATCCGCCATGATCCGTCCTCCAGCGCTGTTTCACGAGAGCTAGAAGCCTCAGCCCGTCTCGTCCATGTTCACGTTGTCAATCAGTGGAAAATCACGGGCGGAGGGTGCCATGGCGAAGCGCATCAACATCAATGCGGACATGGCGGAGGGCTGGGGCGCCTACGATATCGGCGACGACGAGAGCCTGCTCGGCATCGTGAAGAGCGCGAATATCGCCTGTGGCATGCATGGGGGCGACGCGGCGGTGATGCACCGGGTGATCCTGGCGGCCGAGAAGGCGGGGGTCAGCATAGGCGCCCATCCCGGCTTCAACGATCTCTGGGGTTTCGGGCGGCGCCAGATCCGCATGAAGGCGGACGAGCTCGAATATCTCGTCGCCTACCAGATCGGCGCGATGCTCGGCATGGCCGCCTATTCGGGCATCGCCGTCACCCATGTGAAAGCCCACGGCGCGCTCAACAACATGGCCTGCAAGGATGCGGACTATGCCGACGCGATCATGCGCGCCCAGAAAACCGTGGCGCCCGATCTCATCGCGCTGGTGATGCCCGGCACGGAGCTGGAGAAGGCCGCGCGGGAGCATGGGCTCAAGGTGGGGCGCGAGGCTTTCGTGGACCGGACCTATGAGGACGACGGCAACCTCACGCCGCGCACCATCCCCGGCTCCGTCATCAAGGACCCGACGGTGGCGGCCGAGCGCGTGGTGAAGATGGTCGAGGAGGAGACCATCGTCTCCCGCAGCGGCAAGCCGCTCCCCATCGGTTTCGACAGTCTCTGCGTCCACGGCGACGAGCCGACCTCGGTGGCGGTCGCCAAGGCCGCCCGCGACGCTCTGGAGGCCGCGGGCGTGGAGATCGTTACGCTGCCCGACATGATCGGCTAGGGGCAGCGACGCGTTCGGTCAGACCACCCAGAAGCCGTCATCGACGTCGTCTTCGGTGCGTTCGACGTTTTCGTCGCTCGCGGCGAAGCGGATCAGCATGTCGCCGCGGCTGAGTTCGCCGCTCTCGAAGCGCGAGATCCAGAACGTGCGGCCCTCCTCGTCGGACGGGCGCTGCAGCACCTTCTGGTAGAGGTCCTCGATGAACTGTTCATCCGTCGGGTTGGTGCCGAACTCCGCCAGGAACTCGTCGCTCGTGGTGAAGCTGTCCGCGATGAACTTGTCGCTCTGGCCGCTGTCCTTGCGGTTCGTGTTGAAGCGCAGGCCCTCCTCGTCCGGCGTCCGCACGAAGGCCGCGGCGTAGAGGCGGTAGATGAAGGTGCCGTTCTCGGAGAGATCGAAGATGTAGGTGCCGTCCTCGAGCTCCACCCGCTCGATGTTCTCGAGGATGTCGGTCTCGTCCGCGGTCTCGATGCGGACCGTGCCATCGGGCAGCAGCGTCTCGCGTACCTCGGCGCGGGTGTTCTGGTAGACGACCGTATCCGTCCCGCCCATGCCGTCGAAGGTCTCGCTGACGGGGCTGTTCTGGATGATGTCGTCCGTCTCCGAGACCGCATCCGGAAGGATGGCGAGCGGGAGGGGATCGCTGCTGTCGCTTCCGGGGTCGATATCCGCGACCTGGACTGTACCCTCGCTGGTCCCATCGGTCTTCCAGAGCTCGTAGCCGAATTCCTCGGTCTCGGCCGCGAAGAAGACCTCGTTGCCGACTGTCGCGAGGTACTCGGGATCGCTGCTATCGCTGCCCTCGTAGATGTCCTTCAGCAGGCCGGTGCCGAGCGTCGTGCCGTCCGTGAAGTAGAGCTCGGTGCCGGTCGAGCCGTCATCGGCGGAGAAGATCAGCACGTCGCCGATCACCGAATGGAAGAGCGGCTTGCCATTGTCCGGGAAGGAGTCGCCGCCGCCGCCGTCAATGTCGCGAACGAGGAAGGTACCGGTAGAGCTCCCATCGGTCGCCCAGAGTTCCTTGCCGAACTCGCCGTCATCCGCGGCGAAGAGCACAAGGTCGCCGAGCACGCCGAGGATCTCCGGGTCCGAAGAGCCATTCCCATCGTTGATGTCGGCGATCTGACGCGTGCCGCCCGAGGTGCCGTCGGTGATCCAGAGCTCCCTGCCGTCACTCCCGTTATTGGCTGTGAAGATGACGCGGTCGCCGAATTCGTAGACCTCTTCGATGGCGGAGCCCGAGTTGCCGCTGTTGATGTCGGCCACCATCATGGTGCCTTCTTCGGTGCCGTCCGAGCGCCAAAGCTCGAGGCCGAACTCACCGTCATTCGCCGCGAAGATGATGGAACCGGTGTTCCCCAGCGATGCCGACTGGCCGGGGCCGAGGTCGATTTCCGAGCCCGAGCTGCCCTCGAAGATGTCCTTCACGCGCCGCGTGCCGAGATCGGTGCCGTCGGTGATGTAGAGTTCTTCGCCGGTGCTGCCGTCCTGCGCGACGAGGAACACTTTGTCGCCGTGGACGGCGATCACCTGGTCGTTGTCCGAGCTGATGCCGTCGAAGCTGCCCGGGTTGATGTCGCGGACGATGCGGGTGCCTCCCGTCGTGCCGTCCGTGATGTAGAGTTCCGCGCCGAACTCGTCCGTTTCGGCAACAAAGTAGACGTTGTCGCCGGTGGTCGCGAAGTACAATGGGTCACTGTCATCGGGACCGAATTCGATATCTGCGAGGAGCATGGTGCCGGCGGTCGTGCCGTCGGTGATCCAGAGCTCGTTACCGAAGGTCTCGTTGAATGCGCCGAACACGGCGCGACCATCGCTGAGCACTGCGGCCTGGAAGAAGTCGAAATCGTCGTCGAGTTGGGCGGAGTCGTCGGGGCCCGGATTGATATCGTCGAGGGGGCCGAGGAGCGTGCCGTCGGTGATGTAGAACTCGTACCCGATGGATCCGTCATCCGCGGCGAAAAGCAAACGTGGCATGGCCTTGCACTCCTTGTTGAACCTTGCACTTGGCATCCCTCGCAGGCCTGCCTTGCGGGCGGATGCTAACGCTGCGTGAGATGGACTTCCAAGTGATTTCCTTCACAAAGCCGCAATAATAACGGCAGTGCATGCGCTCCCATGGCGCATCTATTTCTCATGGGTGCAGAATCGACGCGGCTTGGCCTGGCCGGACCGCCTCCCAGCCGCATGCGCCCGGTGGCAGTGCCGAACGGAGGCGCCCTTGAGGAAGCTCGCCACGGCTTTGTGATCGCTCCGGCGTCAGTCCGCCGGCGCTCGCCGGGTAGAATGCCTGCATTCGCCGCTTTTCCAGATGGATTGCTGCATTATCGGCCACTTTGGGGTTGGCCGTGCCGGCCTATCGGCTAGGCTCTCCCCCGAGGCGGCCGAAAGGTGCCGCCCGCTCGACAGGCTTGAGGAGAACGTCATGAAAGTAAGCGCCTTCGCGCTGGCCACCGGTCTCGCGGCGCTCGTCGCCGCGCCCGTCCTGGCCCAGACCTGGGATATGCCGGTGCCCTATGGGGACACCAACTTCCATACGCAGAATCACGTGCAGTTCGCCAAGGACGTCTCGGAAGCCACTGGCGGCGCGATCGAGATCACCGTCCACCCCGCCGGCTCGCTCTTCAAGCACCCGGAGATCAAGAACGCCGTGCGTTCGGGTCAGGTGCCGATCGGCGAGTTCCTGCTCTCGCGCCTCTCGAACGAAAACCCGATGTTCGAGCTCGACAGCGTGCCGTTCCTGGCGACGTCCTACGAGGATGCCGAGAAGCTCTGGGAGATCAGCCGGCCGAAGGTGGAGGAACTGCTCGCCAAGGAGGGGCTGACCATTCTCTACGCCGTGCCGTGGCCGCCCCAGGGCCTTTACGCCGACACGGCGGTGGAGACGGGCGACGAGCTGAAGGGCCTCAAGTTCCGCGCTTACAACACGGCGACCGAGCGGCTCGCGCAGCTTGTCGACGCGGTGCCGACGCAGGTCGAGGTGCCGGATCTCGCGCAGGCCTTCTCCACGGGGCGCGTGGACGCCATGGTGACCTCGCCGTCCACGGGCGCCAACACCAAGGCATGGGATTACCTGAGCCATTACTACGACGTGAAGGCCTGGCTGCCGAAGAACATCGTGGTGGCGAATGTCCGCGCGCTCCGCAGCCTCGACGAGGCGACGATGACGGCGGTGATGGACGCCGCTGCGGCGGCGCAGGCCCGCGGCTGGGCGGCCTCGAAGGCGGAGACCGAGAGCAAGACCGCGGCTCTCGCCGAGAACGGCATCACCGTGGGCGAGCCCTCGGACGCGCTCCGCGCGAAGCTCGAGGCTGTCGGTGCGACGATGACCGCCGAGTGGCTCGAGAAGGCTGGCGATGAGGGCCAGGCCGTGGTGGCCGCCTTCCAGAACTGACCCCGCTGCAATGGGCGGTGGCGGCGCGGGGAACGGGCCCGCCACCGCCCCCGCCCGCCCACCCGTCGGTGGCGGGCCCGTTCCCCGCGCCGGTTTCTTCCCATCGACCAGTTCTGCGGGAGCGCTTCATGCGACAGGCCCTCGACCGTCTCTACGATGCATCCGGCGTGGCCGCCGCCGCCTTCCTCGCGCTGATCGCGCTCACAGTGCTGGTCCAGGTGGCCTTCAACATGCTGGACAGCGTCTCGACCCTCGTCACTGGCGAGGCGGTCGGGCTGGTGCTCCCCTCCTATGCGGAGTTTACCGGGTATTTCCTGGCCACGAGCTCGTTTCTGGCGGCCGCGCACACGCTGCGGCGCGGGGCGCATATCCGCGTGGGCCTTATTCTCCAGCGTCTCGGCCCGAAGGCACGTCAGGTGGCGGAGGTCTGGGCCACGGGGGTCGGCGCCCTCCTCGCCATCTACTTCACCTGGTGGATGTGGCTGCTGGTGGAGGAGAGCCTGCGGTTCAACGACGTCTCGCCGGGACTCATCCCCGTGCCCATCTGGATCCCGCAGGCGGGCATGGCCGTGGGGATCACGATCTTCACCATCGCGCTCATCGATGCCTGTGCGGCGGCGGTCAAGGGCGAGTACATCGCCGAGCCGGACCAGCCGGGGGAGTTCTGAGCCATGGAGGTCCTCGCCGGTATCGTTCTCGTCGTCGCGCTCTTCCTGTTCCTCGGCACGGGCGTCTGGGTGGCGCTCTCGCTTTTCGCCGCGGGCGCCACGGCGTTCCTGCTGTTCACGGACAAGGCGCTCTTCACCGGTTTCGGCACCATCGGGCAGACGCTGGCCTCCACCGTCTGGGGCGCGTCGAACTCCTGGGCGCTGGCGGCCCTGCCGCTCTTCATCTGGATGGGCGAGATCCTGTTCCGCTCGCGCCTCTCCTCGGACCTCTTCACCGGCCTCGCGCCCTGGCTCGGACGGCTCCCGGGCTCGCTCCTCCACGTGAACATCCTCGGCTGCGGGATCTTTGCGGCGGTCTCCGGCTCCTCTGCCGCCACCTGCGCCACCGTCGGCAAGATGTCGATGCCGGAGCTCGAGCGGCGCGGCTACGACCGGCCGTTGGTCATCGGCACGCTGGCGGGTTCGGGCACGCTCGGCCTGCTGATCCCGCCCTCGATCATCCTCATCGTCTACGGCGTGGCGATCGAGGAGAGCATCGCACGGCTTTTCCTCGCGGGCGTCGGCCCCGGGATCATGATGCTCGGCCTCTTCATGGGCTACGTGATGGTCTGGGCGCTCTTCAACAAATCCCGCATGCCGGCGACGCAGGAGCAGGCGCTGCCGTTCCTCGAGAAGCTCGAGCGCTCGAAAACCCTCATTCCCGTGGTCCTGCTCATCGCCGGGGTGATCGGTTCGATCTATGCCGGCCTTGCCTCGCCCACCGATGCGGCGGCGGTGGGTGTGCTGCTCTCCTTCGTGCTCGTCTGGTGGAACGGGGAGCTGCGCTGGAGCGTGTTTACCGAGAGCCTGATGGCCGCGACGCGCACCTCCTGCATGATCGCGCTCATCCTAGCGGGCGCCGCGTTCCTGACCGTCGCCATGGGGTTCACCGGCATCCCGCGCGTGCTCGCGGAGTGGATCGGGGAGATGGGGCTCTCCTCCACCGGGCTCCTGATCGCGCTCACGGTCTTCTTCATCGTGCTCGGCTGCTTTCTCGATGGCATCTCTGTCGTGGTCCTCACCACCGCGGTGATCGTGCCCATGGTCGAGGCCGTGGGGATCGACCGGATCTGGTTCGGCATCTTCCTCGTGCTGGTGGTCGAGATGAGCCAGATCACGCCGCCAGTGGGCTTCAACCTCTTCGTGCTGCAGGGGATGACCGGGGAGAACATCCTGCGTATCGCAGGCCATGCCGCGCCCTTCTTCCTGCTGCTGGTTCTGGGCGTGGTGCTGATCACCGCCTTCCCGGGTATCGCCACCTGGCTGCCGGATCAGATGGCGCGCTAAGCTTCCATATCGCAGACGCGGCTTCCGAATTCACGTTGAAGAGATAACTAAGTTTTGGAAATGACTTCCGTAAGTCTTGTTGCTGTGTCGCCCTGACGCAGTGAAAATCATCTTAACGCGCCACTTTGCCTGTCATCGCAAGACCTCACCGAAAGGACACTACGATGACTGTCGACTTTGTCTTTCTGCTGATGCTGATCACCGTGGGCGGCGGGCTCGCCCATGCGATCTACAACCTCGAGCAGACGCGTCGTCTGCGCGGCAAGCCGGACGATGCGCCGCTGCCGCGCGTCTACCGCCGCGCCGGTGTGCGCCGCGGCCGCGCTGCCTGAAGCTGTTGTCCGGGCCGGTGGCGTGCACCGGCCCGGGCGCTACTCCGCCGCCGCGGCGAGGAACCCGCCGGACTGGCGGTTCCAGAGGCGGGCGTAGAGGCCGCCGCGGTCGAGCAGGTCGGTATGGCTGCCCTCCTCGATCACCCGGCCTTTGTCGAGCACCACGATCCGGTCCATCGCCTGGATGGTGCTGAGGCGGTGAGCGATGGCGAGCACCGTCCGCCCCTCCATCACGCCCTCTAGCGCCGCCTGGATCTCTGCCTCAACCTCCGAGTCGAGCGCCGATGTCGCTTCGTCAAGCACCAGAATGGGCGCATCCTTCAGGATCGCACGGGCGATGGCGATACGCTGGCGCTGCCCGCCAGAGAGCTTCACGCCGTTCTCGCCCAAATGCGCGTCATAGCCCTCCCGCCCCCGAGGGTCGCGGATGTCCTGGATGAAGACATGGGCCTCCGCGCGGCGTGCAGCCTCGATCATCGCCTCCTCGCCCGCATCAGGGTTGCCGTAGAGGATGTTGTCCCGCGCCGAGCGGTTGAAGAGCGCGGGCTCCTGCGTGACCGTGGCGACCTGACGGCGCAGCCAGTCCTGCGGCACGTCGCGCAGGTCGTACCCGTCGAGCGTGATCCGCCCTTCCTCTAGGTCGTGCAGGCGAAGGAGGGCTGCCACGGCCGTGGACTTGCCCGCCCCTGATGGGCCGACAAGCGCCACCTTCTCGCCCGGCGCGATGGCGAGATCGATCCCGTTCAGCCCGCCGCCCTTGCGCCGCCCATACTTGAAGGTCGCGCCCGAATAGGCGATGGCGCCATCGGCCCGCGCCGGCGGGGTCACCGCATCCTCCGCATCCGTCAGCGTGTGGTGGGGGGAGAGCGTGCGCATCCCGTCCTCCAGCACCCCGATCTCGGTAAAGATCGTCATGGCGACAAAGCTGATCCAGCCGGACATGTGGGAGAGACGCATGGCCAGCAGCCCCGCCGCCGCCACGTCCCCGATGCTCGCGCCGCCCGTGCTCCAGAGCCAGAAGCCGACCCCCATGAGCGCGGCCGGCAGAATGCCCGAGAGGAAGGCGAGGATGCTGCGGAAGCGCCAGACCGTGTTGCCGAAGGCAAGCCCGGCCTTGCGGTAACGCGCGATCGCATCCTGCGCGCGCGCCTCCTCCCGTCCCGTATGGGCGAAGAGCTTCACGGTCTCGATATGGCTGATCTGGTCCACAAGCGTGCCCGAGAGCCCCGAGCGCGCATCCGCCCGCGCCCGGCTCCGCGCCCTGATTTCGGGCAGGTAGTGCCGGACCAGCAGCACATAGGCGATGAACCAGACCACGAGCACCGCCGCCAGCACGCTCGACGCCGCGCCAAGCACGATGAGCGCGCCCACGATGGCGGAGAGGCCGTAGGCGATGGCGTTCAGGAACTCGTTGGTCCCCTGCGCCACGGCGTTCGAGGTCTGCAGCTCCTTCTGGCTGATGCGGCCGGCGAAGTCGTCCTGGAAGTAGCTCACCGCCTGGCCGAGCGTGTGCTGGTGCAGCCGCCAGATCGAGAGATGCGCAAGCCCCGGCGCCACGGAGATCGACGAGACCGCGGAGTTCACCGACATCAGGCCCGGGCGGATGAACACCATGAAGGCGCCGATCAGCGTCAGCGCCAGCCAGTTCTCCGCAAAGAAGCCACCCGCATTGCCCGCCGCCTCGGCGTTCCGGGCAAGGTCGATCGAGTAGCCGATCAGGAACGCGCCCACGGCCTCCACCGCGCCGAGCGCCATGGAGACGGCGGCGAAGAGCCACACGGCGGGCTCGGAGCCTTTCATCAGCCAGCGATAGAAGGGCCAGGCGCGCTGCGGCGGCGGGCCGTCGGCTGCGGCAAAGGGGTCGAAGAGTGTCTCGAAAAACCGGTTCATGGGACTGTCCGAATGATCTGCAATGCCGAGCGGCGGCACCGCCACTCGTGGATATAGGGCGCCGGTAGGGAGCGGCCCGGGGCGTGATGGGGCAGGGGGGCGGCTACTCTGCCGCAGCTGTCCCCGCCTCTGCCTCGCTGTCGATGAACCCGCCCGATTGGCGCGCCCACAGCCGGGCATAGAGCCCGTCAGCCGCGAGCAGGGCCGCATGGGTGCCATCCTCCACCACCCGGCCCTGGTCCAGCACCACGATGCGGTCCATGGCCTGGATGGTGCTCAGGCGGTGGGCGATGGCGATCACCGTCCGGCCCTGCATGAGCTCCTCGAGGCTCTCCTGGATCGCCGCCTCCACCTCGCTGTCGAGCGCGGAGGTGGCTTCGTCGAGGATCAGGATCGGCGCGTCCTTCAGCACGGCGCGCGCGAGGGCGATGCGCTGGCGCTGCCCGCCCGAGAGCTTCACGCCCCGCTCGCCCACATGCGCTTCTAGCCCCCGGCGCCCGTCCTGGTCGTTGAGATCGCCGATGAAGTCGCTCGCCGCCACCTTGCGGACGGCGGCCATGATCTCCTCATCCGTCGCCTCCGGCCGGCCATAACGGATGTTGTCCCGGATCGAGCGGTGCAGCAGGGCAGTGTCCTGCGTGACCATGGCGATATGGGCGCGCAGGCTCTCCTGCCGGAGATCGCGAAGGTCCTGCCCGTCGATCAGCACGCGCCCCTCTTCCGGGTCGAAGAATCGCAGCGCCAGGTTCACGAGCGTCGACTTGCCCGCGCCGGAGCGGCCGACGAGGCCCACCCGTTCCCCGCCCTTGATCGCAAGGTCGATCCCGCGCACCCCGCCGGAGCCGCGCCCGTAATGGTGGTGCACGTTCTCGAAGGTGATCGCCCCTTCGCTGAGGGTGAGGGGCGTCGCCCCCTCGGCGTCCGGCATGCGCAGGGGCTTGGAGATGGTCTCCATGCCCTCCTGCACCGTGCCGACGTTCTGGAAGAGCGTGCTCACGGTCTGCATGATCCAGTCCACGAGGCCGGACATGCGGAGTGCGATGGCCACCGCAGCGGCCACGGTGCCCGGCGTGGTGGCGCCCAGGGTCCAGAGATAGACGGCGTAGCCGACCACCCCGCCGTAGAGCAGCAGATGCAGCGCGGCCATGCCCGCCTGAAGGTAGGTGTAGAGCCGTGTCTGCCGCGCGAAGGCCCAGCGGAAATCCTCCATCGCGTCGCGCGCATAGGCATCCTCGCGCTCCGCATGGGCGAAGAGCTTCACGGTCTGGATGTTGGTGTAGGCGTCGACGATCCGGCCCGCGAGCAGGCTGCGGGCCTCGGCCACGTTCTTGCCCGCTTCGGTGATGCGCGGCACGAACCAGGCGGCGAGTGCGACGAAGCTGAAGAACCACAGGCCGAGCGGGATGAGCAGCCGCCAGTCCGCCCCGCCCAGCACCATGGCCGAGCCGATGGTGAAGATGACCGCGTACCACATGGCATCGGTCACCTGGAAAACGGCGTCGTTGATCGCGGGCGCGAGCTGGATCTGCTTGTTGGCGATGCGCCCGGCGAAATCGTCGGCGAAGAAGCCCATGGACTGGCGCAGCATCTTGCGATGGGTCCGCCAGCGGATAAGCGCGCCCATGGAGGGGAAGAAGCCCTGGCCCGTGATCACCGCCCAGCCGATCATGGCCGCCGGCGGCACGATGACGCCGACGACGAACATGAGCATGAGCATCTGCCAGTGCTCCGCCCAGAGCGTGTCCGGGTTCGCCGTGGCGAGAATGTCGATGAGATGGGCGGCGAGGCCCACCAGCGCCGCTTCCGAGAGCGCCGTGACGAAGCCGAAGGCCATGCCGCCGGCGATCACCCATCGTGCTGGCCACAGGAAGTAGAGGATGAACGGCATCAGCCGGGCCGGGAAATCCGCGCGCTCGTCATAGGCCTGATAGGGGTCGATCAGGCGTTCGACACGGCCGAGAGCGGCGGTGATGTAACGGGCGAGCATCGGACTTCCTCGGATCGGGCCGGCAGGGCGCTTTGGGCGATTGCCCCGCGGCACCATATTGAGATGGCGACGCTGCCGCCTCAGTCAACGGGGCCGGGCGGGCCGCCGGGGCTGTTGCGGGCTAACGCGTGTTGCGGGGTGTAGAGCAAAATTTATACCCCGGCAGCGTGACGCCTCCATGACGGTCCGGGGATGCGTGGCAGATTGGAACTCATCAGGGGGGCGCAGGCTGACGGGTGCCCGCAACGGGCCGCGTCGCCTGCGCTCGCGGCCCTGCGCCCACCCGCCAGCCTGCGCCCCACCGGCCCGGTCGGGGTGCGTGTTGATCGATGTCATGGTGCGCCCGCCCGTGCGTTGCCCCTTTTGCCGAGGGGCGGTAGGACGTTCCGAAACGGCGGAGGAGACGCGCGATGGACGGGGCGACGGAGAGCGGCGAGATGGCGGCGGAGCGTGCCCAGGCGGCGGCGTGGTTCGTGACGCTGCGGGACATGATCTGCGCGGCTTTCGAGAAGCTGGAGGACGAGCAGACCACCGGCCCCCATGCCGGTCTTGCCGCCGGGCGCTTCGAGCGCAAGGAGACGCGGCGCGCGGGCGAGGGCGATCGGACGCGTGACGGTGGCGGTGACGGCGGGGGCGGCGTCATGAGCGTCATGCGCGGCGGCCGGGTCTTCGAGAAGGTCGGCGTCAATGTCTCCGAGGTCTACGGCACACTCGGCGCTCAGGCGCAGCGCAGCCTCTCGGCGCGCAAGGAACTGCCGGGGCTGGCGGACGACCCGCGTTTCTGGGCCTCCGGCATCAGCCTGGTGGCTCATATGAACAGCCCGCGCGTGCCGGCGGTGCATATGAACACCCGCATGTTCTGGACGCCCCATTGCTGGTGGTTCGGCGGCGGCACGGACCTCAACCCCATGGTGCCGGTGGACGAGGACACCGCCTATTTCCACGACGTGCTGGAACGGGCCTGTGCGCCGCACGGAGCCGACTACTACGCACGCTACAAGGCCTGGGCGGACGATTACTTCATGATCCGCCACTGGAACGAGGCCCGCGGCGTGGGCGGGATCTTCTACGACGACCACTGCACCGGGGACTGGGCGGTGGACTTCGCCTTCACGCAGGATGTGGGGCGCGCCTTCATCGATGCCTTCGTGCCCATCGTGGAGAAGCGCCGGGACGAAGCCTGGGGCGAGGACGAGCGCGCGCATCAGCTCGTCCGCCGCGGGCGCTACGCGGAGTTCAACCTGGTCTACGACCGCGGCACGAAGTTCGGGCTCGAGACAGGGCATAACCCCGAAGCCGTGCTGATGAGCCTGCCCCCTGTGGCAACCTGGCCCTGAGAGGGGGGATGCCGGTCGTTCTCGTCACCGGTGCGTCCTCCGGGATCGGCACGGCCATCGTCCGCCGGATGAGCGCGGCGGGCTGGGAGGTGCATGCCATGGCGCGCCGGGCCGAACGGCTCGGCGTTCTGGCCGAGGAGACGGGCTGTGTGGTGCATGCCGTCGATGTGCGCGACGACGCCGCAATCGAGGCGCTGGTACCCGGTATCGGCGCGGATGCGCTGGTGAACAATGCGGGCCTCGGCGCTGGCATCGACGGGTTGGTGGCGGCTCCCGCCGAAGCCGTGGCCGAGACCATCGGCACGAACGTGACGGCTGTCCTGCAACTCACCCGGCTCGCGCTGCCCGCCATGATCGCGAAGGGGGGCGGGCAT
>JBCBEP010000047.1:0-26319 GCA_038528605.1 Pseudomonadota bacterium | reverse complement strand
CGAGAGCGAGCGCCTGAAGCAGCTTCTCACGGCAAAGCGCGATGCGGTCCCTCACAGTGCCGCTCGCAGCCTGGACCGCTTGCAGACGCTGCGCCTCCGTCTCCGCCGCGAGAAGATCGCCCAGGGCCTCGATCTCAGCGAGGTCGAGCTTCCCGTTCAGAAAGGCGCGCCGGGTGAACTCCCCGGGCTCCGCGGGGTCGACGCCGTTGAGGCCCGCGATAGCCGACAGAAGCGCCGCCGTCACCGCGCGGCCGCCATGGCAGTGAAGTTCAACGACATCTTCCCCAGTGAAGCTGGCAGGGCCCGCGAAGTAGATCACCAATGCGTCGTCAATCAGCTCACCCTCGCGATCGTAGAGCATGCGGCGCGACGCCATGCGCGGCGATGGGAGCGGCTTCCCGGTCAGTTCCTCGAGAACCGTGGCCGCCCGCCCGCCGGTGACGCGGATCACCGCGAGGCCCGCCCTGCCCGGCGCTGTTGAGACGGCAAACACTGTGGGTAGGTTCATCTCACCATCACCGGCTTGCGCACGACGCCGCTACCCGATCTCTTCAGCAGATAACATCGAGGAGGATGCCCCATGACCGACATCACTGCTATCCGCATGCAATCCACCGGTGGCCCGGAGGTCATGGCCGTCTCAACCGAACCGATGCCCGAACCGGGGCCCGGCGACGTGCGGGTGCGCCACCAAGCCATCGGTGTCAACTTCATCGACACCTATCATCGCAGCGGCCTCTATCCAGTCCCTCTTCCGAGCGGCATTGGCCTCGAAGCGGCCGGGACGATCGATGCGGTCGGCCCCGGGGTCGATGGTTTTGCTGTGGGCGATGCAGTGGCCTATTGCTCGGGTCCTATCGGCTCCTACGCGGAAGCGCATGTGATCAAGGCGGAGCGTGCGGTGCGCTTGCCGGAGGGCGTGGCGCCGGAGACGGCTGCGGCCTCGCTCCTCAAGGGCCTCACGGTGCAGTACCTCATCCGGCAGATCCACACCTGCGGGCCGGAGGACACGGTGCTTTTCCATGCTGGCGCCGGCGGTGTTGGCCAGATCGCACTCCAGTGGCTGAAGGCGCTGGGAACCCGTGTGATCGCCACTGCCGGTGGAGCGGAAAAGTGCAATATTTGCAGGGCGTTGGGGGCGGATGAGGTTATCGACTACCGCTCAGAGGATGTGGCCGAGCGGGTCCGCTCCGTGACCGACGGCAAGGGTGTCCGCGTCGTCTACGACGGTGTGGGGAAGGACACCTGGCACGCCTCACTCGATAGTTTGCAGCCGCGCGGGCTGCTGGTGAGCTTCGGTAACGCGTCGGGAGCGGTGACGGGGGTCGATCTTGGTATCTTGGCCGGGAAGGGATCGCTCTTCGTCACGCGCCCTACCCTCGTGCACTACACCGCGACGAGAGAGATGCTGCAGGCGGCGGCGGACGATTACTTCGGGGCGCTCACAAGCGGGGCGGTGAAGATCGCGGCGCCTACGGAATACGCCCTCGCCGATGCGGTGAAGGCGCATCAGGATCTGGAGGCGCGGAAAACCACAGGGAGCCTCATCCTGCGGCCTTGAGGGGCCGCGGCGGGCCGCCGATCAGGCGTTCATCGAATCGAAGAAGTCGGAGTTTGTCTTCGTCTGCTTCATTTTCGAGAGCAGGAACTCGATGGCGTCGGTGGTGCCCATCGGGTTCAGGATGCGGCGGAGCACGAACATCTTGGTGAGGTCGCCCTTGGAGACCAGCAGGTCCTCCTTCCGGGTACCGGATTTGAGGATGTCGATCGCCGGGAAGACGCGCTTGTCCGCCACCTTGCGGTCGAGCACGATCTCGGAGTTACCGGTGCCCTTGAACTCCTCGAAAATCACCTCGTCCATCCGGCTGCCCGTGTCGATGAGCGCGGTGGCGATGATGGTGAGGGATCCGCCCTCCTCGATGTTGCGGGCGGCGCCGAAGAAGCGCTTCGGGCGCTGGAGGGCGTTCGCGTCCACACCACCGGTGAGCACCTTGCCTGAGCTCGGGACGACAGTGTTATAGGCGCGGCCGAGGCGGGTGATCGAGTCGAGCAGGATCACCACGTCCCGCCCGTGCTCAGTGAGGCGCTTGGCCTTCTCGATCACCATTTCGCTGACCGCGACGTGCCGTGTGGCAGGCTCGTCGAAGGTGGAAGAGACCACCTCGCCCGCGACGGAGCGCTGCATGTCCGTCACCTCCTCCGGCCGCTCGTCGATGAGCAGCACGATGAGGTAGGCTTCCGGGTGGTTGCGCTCGATCGAGGTGGCGATGTTCTGGAGGAGGACGGTCTTACCCGTCCGCGGCGGCGCGACGATCAGGCAGCGCTGGCCCTTCCCGATGGGCGCCACGAGGTCGATGACCCGCGCGGACTTGTCCTTGATCGTCGGATCTTCGATTTCCATCATCAGCCGCTGGTCGGGATAGAGCGGCGTGAGGTTGTCGAAGTGCACCTTGTGGCGCGCTTTCTCCGGCTCCTCGAAGTTGATGGTGTTGACCTTTAGAAGGGCAAAGTAGCGCTCGCCATCCTTCGGCGCCCGGATCGGGCCTTCGATGGTGTCCCCCGTTCGGAGAGCAAAGCGACGGATCTGGTTAGGGCCGATATAGATATCGTCTGGCCCGGGCAAGTAATTCGCTTCTGGTGAGCGCAGAAATCCAAAGCCGTCCTGCAGTACCTCCAACACCCCGGAACCGATGATTTCAATATCGCGGTCTGCCATCTCTTTCAGGATGGCAAACATCATGTCCTGCTTACGCAGTGCAGAGGCATTCTCCACTTCAAACTCCTCTGCAAGTGCGAGGAGTTCATGGGGAGCCTTGGCCTTCAAGTCTGATAGTTTCTGCTGAGTCATGCCACGATCCGGAGGGAGGCGGGAAAAGACCGACGGCATCAGGGCGCGGGAACGCTGCCTCTCGAGCGGCCGAACGGCTCAGGGAAGAGCTTCGTATATGGAGAGCCTGCGCCGGATGTCAAACGGCTTGGCGCGGGAGGAAGGGGCAGCGTCTCAAAATGGCTTGACGATCACCATGATGACGATGCCGACCATCAGCAGCGTCGGCACTTCGTTCATCATCCGGTAGAACCGCCCGGGGCGGGTGTTGGTGCCTGCCAGAAAATCCTTCCGCCAGCGCATGAGGAGGTGGTGGTACCAGGTCATCGCGATCACCAGCAGGGCCTTCACATGCGCCCAGCCGTCGGACGTCCAGTCGATAATCCCGGGCGTGAAGGCGAGGGCGAGGCCGAAGATCCAGGTGGCGACGCCGGCAGGATTGATGATGACCTTGAGGAGCTTCTCCTCCATCACCTTCAGCGTGCTGTCGAGCTCGCCCCCCGCCGTGGCCCGTTCCGCGTGGTAGACATAGAGACGCGGCAGGTAGAAGAGCCCGGCCATCCAGGCGATGACCGACATGATGTGCAGGCTCTTCGTCCAGGGGTAGAGCGTGGCGAGCAGGTCGAGCATCGGCTTAACCCCGGATCACGCGTAGCAGCGTATCAACATGAGCAGGATCGGCTTCCGGCGTGATGCCGTGGCCCAGGTTGAAGATGTGGGGCGTGCCTGCCATCGTATCGAGGATCCGGCGCGTCTCCGCCTCTAGCGCATCGCCGCCAACCACCATCAACATCGGGTCGAGATTGCCTTGCAGGGCGGGGCCCTTGAGCGTTTCGCGCGCCCATTCCAGCGGAACATGCTGGTCGAGCGCCACGCCAGATGCCGGAACCCGTTCGGCGTATTCCGCATAGAGCGCGCCAGCCCCCTTGGGGAAGCCGATGAAGGGCACGCCGGGGTGCTTGGTGGAGAGGGCCTCGGCGATGCGGCGCGCGGGTTCCACCGCATGGCGGCTGAACATCGGCGGGGTAAGCGCGCCTGCCCAGCTGTCGAAGAGCATGACGACTTCTGCTCCTGCGTCGATCTGGCGGGAGAGATAGTGGATGGTGTCGGTCGTCAGCCGGTCGATTAGCGCATCGAAGCTCTCTGGCTCGCTGAACATCCAGTGGCGTGCGGGGCCCTGGTCAGGCGTGCCACGGCCAGCGGCCATGTAGGTTGCGACCGTCCACGGAGCACCAGCGAAGCCGATCAGCGTCGTCTCGCTCGGGAGGGACTGGCTGAGGCGACGGACCGTGTCGTAGACAGGGCTGAGCGTTTCGTCGATTTCATCGCTTGGCTTGAGGCTGCCAAGGGTTCGATCCTCCCTCGGCCAGGCGAGGCGTGGCCCCTCGCCCTGCACGAAAGTGAGGTTCATGCCCATGGCGTGGGGGAGGAGCAGGATATCCGCGAAGAGGATGGATGCGTCGAACCCGTAGCGCCTGATGGGTTGCAGCGTCACTTCCTCAGCGAGTTCCGGCGTGTAGCACAGGTCCAGGAAGCTGCCGGCATGCGCCCGCGTCTCGCGGTATTCGGGCAGGTACCGGCCGGCCTGACGCATGAGCCAGACAGGCGGTGTCTCCAGCGCCTCGCCGCCGAGAACGCGCAGGAGCTTCTTCATGCTCTCTCTCCCAGATGTCGTGGTCGTATGGTTGTTGTTGGTGTTGGTACGGTGCGTAACGGGGATTATCGGATCGGTGCATCGGTGCACAGAGTTATGCAAGGTTTGCCTGACACGCCAGACTGTCTGCGCATCGCCATTTGCCGGCGGAAACGGGGGCAAACATCGCTTCCGGTCGCATCAATGTCGTGTCTCGGGCGCTGCGCCCGCTTTTCGCGGCGGCGGCGCATGGCGGGCTGTGGATAGCCGGGCTTCGGTTTTCCCGCTGTGGAGGAACCTCACGCCCATGCACAGGCTGGGGAGGAGAGGGCGAGGGAGCACCCGATTTCCCCGGTATTCACAGCGACTGTTCCGGCCGCGCCTTGGGGGCTGGTCATCGCGCGATGGGGCATGCAGTTTTCGGTCATGAAACCGGTGGAGGCAGAACGCATGGCGCGGGAGATGACCGCGGCTGAGGGACGGGACATCCATGTCGTCTCCGACTCCACGGGCGATACGGGGAGTGCTGTGTTGCGGGCGGCGCTTGCCCGGTTCTCCGATGCGTCCGTGACGGTGCATCACTCCGTCTTTGTCCGGTCCGAGGCGGATCTGGCGGATGCGCTTGCGCGGATTGCTGCGGCACCCGGGCTGGTCTTTCACACGCTCGCCGATCCGGAGCATCGTGCGGCGTTGGAGCGCGGGGCTGTGGAGGTCGGTGCCGAACCGATCCCGGTGCTCGAGCGGCATGTGGGGGCGCTGGCGCGGTATCTGGGGCAGGACCCGCGGGCGGAGGCCGGCCTGCAGCACCGTGTGACGGACAGCTATTTCGACCGGATCAGGGCGCTCGACTTTGCGATGGCGAACGACGACGGCGCGGAGGGCTCGCGGTTCCGGAGTGCGGATGTGATCCTGACCGGGGTGAGCCGCACATCGAAAACCCCGACCTGCATTTATCTCGCCTATCGCGGCATCCGTGCCGCCAACCTGCCGCTGGTGCCGGGCCGTAGGCCGCCAGCGTCGTTCGAGCAGGCGCTCGAGGCCGGGGTGTTGGCGATCGGGCTCGTGGCGAGCCCCTCGCGCCTCGCGCAGGTGCGCCGGCAGCGGCTGGAAGCGCTGGGCGACCGGGCGCCTGGCTATGCGGAGCCCGAGCAGATCCGCGAGGAGGTCAGCCAGAGCCGCCTGTTCTTCGCGCGGCATTCCCTGCCGGTGATCGATGTGACGCGACGCTCGATTGAGGAGACGGCCGCGGAAGTGCAGGCGCTGCTGCGGGAGCATCGGGCGGATCGCGGCGCCGAGGGGGGAGGGCCATGACCGTGCCGCTGGTTCTTGCCAGTGCAAGCCGGGCCCGGGCCGCGATGCTCGAGGCGGCGGGTGTGGCGGTGGAGGTGATGCCAGCGCGCATCGATGAGGAGGCAGTGAAGGCCGCGCTGCGTGCCGAGGGCGCCCCGGCGCGGGACCAGGCGGACAAGCTCGCGGAGCTGAAGGCGCTGCGGATCAGTGCGCGCGTTCCGGGCGCGCTGGTGCTCGGCGCGGACCAGATGCTGGTGTGCGAGGGCCGGGTGTTCGACAAGCCACAGGACGAGGCGGAAGCGGCGGATCACCTGCGCCATCTCCGCGGGAAGCCGCACGAACTGCTCTCCGCCGCGGTGATCGCGCGGGACGGTGCGCCGATCTGGCGGCATGTGGGCAGAGCGCGGCTGTTGATGCGGCCCTTCACCGACGCGTTTCTGGAGGTCTATCTGGCAGACATGGGCCCGGCGGTGACGGAGACGGTGGGGTGTTACCAGCTCGAGGGACAGGGCGCGCAGCTCTTCGCGCGGGTGGATGGGGATTATTTCACGGTGCTCGGGCTGCCGCTTCTCGAGGTGCTGGGGTTTCTGCGCGCGCAGGGAGTGATCGAGGAATGACCGCCGAGCACGAGCGCCCGTTGGTTGCCGGGGTCATCGGCTGGCCAATCATGCATTCGAAGTCTCCCCGCCTCTTCGACTACTGGTTCGCCGCGCATGGTGTTCCGGGGCGCTACGTGCCGCTGGCGGTGCCCCCGGAGGACTTCGAGACCGTTCTGCGGGCGCTGCCGAAGGCGGGGTTTCGGGGCGCCAACGTGACTGTGCCGCATAAGGAGACAGCCTTCGCCCTTGCGGATGAGCGGACGCCGGTTGCCGAGGCCATCGGGGCGGCCAACACGCTGATTTTTGGGGTAGATGGCGCGATCACCGCCCACAACACGGATGCCTACGGCTTTATCGAGAACCTGCGCGCGGGTGCGCCGGCCTGGGTGCCTTCCGCCGCGCCGGCGGTTGTGCTTGGTGCGGGGGGCGCGGCCTTGGCGGTGGTCCACGCGCTGCTGGAAGCGGGTGTGCCGACGGTTACCATCACCAACCGGTCCCGGGAGCGCGCGGTGGCGATTGCCGAGCGCTTCGGGCCGCGTGTGACGGTTCGCGACTGGGGGGAGCGGGAGGCGGCGCTGGGCGGGGCGGGCGTGCTCGTGAACACCACGGTGCTGGGGATGCTCGGCAAGCCGGAGTTGGTGCTTTCGCTTGATGCCCTGCCCGATACCGCGGTGGTGAACGACATCGTCTATGCGCCGCTGGAGACGGATCTCCTGGTCCGGGCGCGGGCGCGGGGGAATACGGCGGTCGACGGGTTGGGGATGCTGCTGCATCAGGCGCGCCCGGGGTTCCGCGCCTGGTTCGGTGCGGATCCGGCGGTGGATGACGGGTTGCGCCGGGCGGTGCTTGCATGAAGCGCCTCGGCCTGACGGGCTCGATCGGCATGGGCAAGAGCACGACGGCGGCGATGTTCGCCGAGGAAGGCGTGCCGGTCTGGGATGCGGATGCGGCGGTGCACCGGCTCTATGCCGCCGGTGGGGCCGGGGCCGCGGCGATTGGTGCGCTCGCGCCCGCCGCCCTCGATGCCACCGGGGCGGTTGACCGTGCCGCGCTGCGTGCTGCGATCGGGGCGGACAAGGCGCTGCTGCCGAAGATCGAAGCGGCGATCCATCCGCTCGTCGCGGCCGACCGGGCGGCGTTTGCGCGGGCCGCCGAAGCGGGTGGCGCACCTGTCGTGCTCTTCGATATCCCCTTGCTGTTCGAGACCGGGGGGGACAGCGCGGTGGACCGGATCGTGGTGGTTACCGCGCCGGCGGAGGTTCAGCGCGCGCGCGTGCTCTCCCGCGGCACGATGACGGAGGCTGATTTCGAGGCGATCCTCGCGCGCCAGCTGCCCGATGCGGAGAAGCGCGCGCGGGCGGATCATCTGATCGATACGAGCTTAGGGATGGCGGCGGCGCGGGCGCGGGTCCGCGAGATCCTGAAGGAAGAAAGCGATGCGTGAGATTGTGCTGGATACGGAGACCACGGGGCTCGACCCGCGGGAGGACCGGATCGTGGAGATCGGCGCGGTGGAGCTGATGAACCATCTGCGCACGGGCCGGGATTTCCACGTCTACATCAATCCGGGCCGCCCGATGCCGGCGGAGGCCTTCCGCATCCACGGCCTTGGCGATGCGTTCCTTGCGGACAAGCCGCCCTTCGAGCAGGTGGTGGAAGCGTTCATGGCCTTCATCGGGGAGGCGAGGCTCGTCATCCACAATGCGAGCTTCGATATGGGCATGATCAATGCGGAGCTTGGGCGCCTCGGCCGGCCGCGGCTGCCGGATGTGCGGGCTCTCGATACGGTGGCGGTTGCGCGCAAGCGGTTTCCCGGCGCTCAGGTCTCGCTCGATGCCCTCTGCAAGCGGTTCGGCGTGGACAATGCGAGCCGGACGAAGCATGGCGCGCTGCTCGACAGCGAACTGCTGGCGGATGTGTACCTGGAGCTCTGCGGTGGGCGACAGCAGGGCTTCTCGCTCGACGCCGGGGCCGGTGCGACCCGGGCATCGGGCATGCAGACGGCGCGGAGCGGGGTCTCGCGCCAGCGGACCGCCCCGCTGCCATCGCGGCTGACCGAAGCGGAAGCTGCTGCGCATGAGGCTTTCGTGGAGAGCCTTGGCCCGGCTGCTCTCTGGCGCCAATGAAAACGGGCGCGCTGCCCTTGCAACGCGCCCGCTCGTTCGGCTGGAGGGTGATCAGACCTGCGGTGCTGCGGTCTCGCCGCTCTGGGCCTGCTGGGCGCGCAGCTGCTCCACGCGTTGGCGGTAGAGCGCCGCGAAATCCACATTGTCGAGCATCAGCGGCGGGTAGCCGCCGTCGCGCGTCACGTCGGCGAGCACGCGGCGGGCGAAGGGGAGGAGCTGGCGCGGGCACTCGATGAACACGAAGGGGTGCACATGCTCCTGCTGGATCTGGTCGAGCGTGAAGACGCCGCAGTAGTCCAGCTCAACCACGAAGCGCGTGTTGGTCGGGCTCTTCGCCGTGGCCGTGATCTTCATGACCGACTGGTAGCGGTTCTCGCCGAGATTGTTGGCCTCGAGGTTCACCGCGACGTTGATATCGGGCGAACCTTCGGCCTGGGTGCCTTCGAGCGCCGCCACGTTCTCGAAGCTCAGATCGCGCACGAAATGGGCGACGAGCTTCACAATGGGCTGCTGTATGGCTTGGCCGGCGGCGGCCGCTTCGTTCTCAGCCATCGTCTACTCCGCTTCTCTGCTGGGCCGCGTGCGCCGTCCCGACGGAGAGGGCGCGCTACGGCGGATGTTCTGCCGTGGGTGCCCTAGCAGATCGGTTGCGCCCCTCCAACCCCGCCGGCGGCGGCATGCTCGCCCGGTTTCAGGGCGCTTTGGGCGGGTCAAGGGGTGCGTTTGGCGGTGCGTTCGGCGTGTCATCCGCGTCGCCCACGGGCTCGAAGTCCCCGTCGATCGTCGCCCCCTTGGGAGAGCCCGGCCGGGGTGCCGTGCGCGGGTCCATCCCTGGGCCGGCGCGGCCCTGCCAGTGCGCGCCGCTCGCCATGTGAACGGATCCGGCGACGAGCATGCGCTTCGCAAGCCAGCTGATCGCTACCTCCCGCACCGGGGGGATGAGGAGAAGGAAGCCCACTGCGTCGGTGAAGAAGCCGGGCGTGAGCAGCACGGCTCCGGCGACAAGGATGAGTGCGCCATGCGCGAGCGTGCGGCCCGGGTCGTCCCCCCGCGCCAGCCTCGCCTGCAGCTCCCGCAGCGTCGCGACACCCTGGGCGCGGAGAAGGGCCGTGCCGATGACGGCGGTGAGGATGACGATGCCGATCGTCGGCCACAGGCCAATGAAGCCGCCGACCTCGATGAAAAGGCCGATTTCGATGAGCGGCACGAGCAGCAGAGCCAGGAAAAGAAGCATCGTTTCACCTCGCTTTCGGCGATGGGCCGCCACCGCGACCCGACCTCGCAGCGCTCCTTCGTGGACTCGCCCGGGGTCCGTCTCTAAATAAGCGGCAATAGTCGCCGTGCTAGCGCTGTGTTGCCCGAGGGGGGCGGTGCGGGTGCGGCAGGGGCATCGGCGCATCCGAAAGGGCTGAAAGCGAGATCATGAGCACGCAACTCGTCGAATTGCTGATCCTGGGCGCGGTCGCGGCCTTCATTCTTTACCGGTTGCGGAGCGTGATCGGCACGCGCACCGGGTATGAAGCGCCGCCGGACCGTTTCGGAAGTTCCGGAGCGCAAGGGGGTGATGACGCCGGGGAGCCGCAGTTGGAGGTGGTGCCCGACCTGCCCGTGGACGATGCGGACATTCCGGCTTCTGCGCGCGATGCCGTGGCGGCGATGCGGGAGGCCGAGCCGGGTTTCAGCCTTGGCGAGTTCCTGGGCGGCGCGCGGCAGGCCTACGAGATGATCCTCATGGCCTATGAGGAGGGCAACCGCGACCTTTTGCGTGATCTCCTGGCACCGGATGTCTATCGCGCCTTCGAGGGTGTGATCGAGGAGCGGGAGAACGAGGGCCTCACAGTGGACGCGCGCTTTATCGGTGTGCGCGATGTGCGGGTGGAGAGCGTGACCTTCGATGGGGAGACCAGCGAGGCGGATGTGACCATCCGCTTCACCGGCGAGCTCATCACCGCCGTGCGCGACGCGGAGAACCGTATCGTCGAGGGCGACCCGAACGAGATCCGCCGGCAGACCGATGTGTGGACGTTCAGCCGTGTCATGGGGGCGCCGAACCCCAACTGGCTCCTCACCGCCACCGGCGAGTGACATGGCGCCGGCCGGGCCGACGCGCCGTGGCCTGATCGCCGGCGCCGCTGCGCTTGGCTTCGCCGCCCCTGATACCGCCGCCTCTTCGGGCGGGGCGGCTGCGGCTGGATGGTCCGCCTTGCGGGGCTGGGGCGACGCGCCGGTGGCGGCGGCGCTCGCCGCGTTGGGCACGCCGCTGGTTGCGGGACGGGCTGGGCTGGAGGCGGCATACACGCCCCAACCGATTGCCTCAGCGATCCACCTTACGGCGTATTATGAACCCGAGCTCGTCGCGCGGCGGCGGCGGGCACCTGGTTTCGAAACGCCCGTCTTGGCGCCGCCGGAGGGGTGGGAGGGCGCTTTGCCTCCCCGTGCAGCCATCGAGAACGGCGCGCTGGGCGCCTCTGCGGAACCGATCGCCTGGCTTGCGGATCGTGTCTCCCTCTTCTTCCTGCAGGTCCAGGGTTCTGGCCGGCTCCGGCTCGAGGACGAAGGTGGCCGGCTTATTCGGGTGGGCTATGCCGGCCGAAACGATCATCCATACGTCTCCATCGGCGCCATCCTGCGCGTGGAGGCGGGCATGGCGGATCTCGACGCTGAGGCCTTGCGGGCCTGGCTGCTGGCGGATGAGGCGCGGGGTGCCGCGCTCATGGCGCGCAATCCCTCCTACATCTTTTTCCGCGAACGCCCCGATCTCCCGGCGGAGCATGGTCCCCTAGGCTCTTGGGGACGCTCTCTCCCGGCGGGGCACGCCGTGGCGGTCGATCCCGCATATCATCCCTATGGCAGCCTGTTCTGGATCGAGCCGGCGCATGATGCCGAACCCGCCCTCTGGATGGCGATGGACACAGGTGCGGCCATCCGGGGCGAGGGCCGTTTCGACCTTTTCCTCGGCAGCGGGGAGGCGGCGCGCCTCGCCGCATCGGCGGTGGATGGCGGTGGACGGGTGTTTCGGCTCGTCCAGCGCGCGCCCGGGGGCGGGCAATGAAACGCCGGCGTCCGCTGACGGCCGATGACCGGACGGTCTGGCAAGCGGTGGCCCGCACCGTCGCCCCGGCGCGCGAGAAGAGCGATCCGGTGATACCCTCCGCGGCTCCGTCCTCCCCACCCGCGCGGCCGCCGCGCCACAACGGGGCGGAGACGGCCCTCGGCCGCGGCACCTTGCCCGCGGCCTGGCGGAGCGACGGACCACCGGCCGCGCCGAACCCCCAACGGCCGGCGAAGGGCAGCGCACGCTTCATGCCCGGCGAAGCACGGCCGACGCAGGTGGGCCGGCCGGAAGCGGGGCTCGACCGCCGCACCGCCGAGCGCCTCCGCCGCGGCGACCGGGATCCCGATGCGCGGCTCGATCTCCACGGCATGACGGCCGACCGCGCCCACGCGGCGCTCGACCGCTTCATTGGCGAGGCGAGGCGACGCGGCCATCGCTGCGTGCTGGTCATCACCGGCAAGGGTGGCCGCCGCGCGCCGGAGGATGCGCCCTGGCTCGAGGCCGGGATCGGTGTCCTGCGCGATGCGGTGCCGCGCTGGATCAGGAGCGGCCCGCACGGGCGCGACATCGTCGGCATCTTCGAAGCCCATCAGCGCCATGGCGGCGCCGGCGCGCTCTACATCTACCTCAAGCGCCGCCGCCCCGCGGCACGCTGACACCCCCGGCGCACACCCTTGACCGCATGAGCGCTTCCGCCTAGGTACACGCCTCTCCCGGCACGACAGGCCGCCTGGGGGCCATTAGCTCAGTTGGTAGAGCAGGTGACTCTTAATCACTTTGTCGTAGGTTCGAGTCCTACATGGCCCACCATCTCTGCTAGTAAGCTAGGCGGCGACCAGAGGTCGATGGGCATTCTAACGCTGCCTATAGTAGCCTGTTGGTAGACAAGAAATTGTCCCTCTCTGAACCGAAGACGCTCATCCTAAAACACTGGCATCTCTCCGCCCTCACTTCGGTTCGCACCGTCGTAGTAGTTCGCCAAAACTCTGTTCATCCATCGACCCTGCAGCTGTGAGGGCAAGTGCGTTTTAAGACGTCTACCACGACCGAGGGTCTGGAGTGTTCACGCAGCGTGAGTTGGCGTCCGACCGTGGCTCGCACCCGCAGCGAACGGCCGTTTCGGCGTCACGCGACCGCAAGGCCAAGGCACCAATCAACGGCCAGACTGCCGGGCGCCGAAACATTCTGCGAGTTGCTGCCCTATGCCGCCGCATAAGCGAGTCAAGCCCAATCCGGACCTGCCGCGATTGCCCTGCAAGCGCATGCAGCATTGAGAGACGCCGTCGTGCCCGCGAACGGGGATGCGTCGATCCCAGTGGGCGGACCACGTCAGCGAAGGCACTCCAACCTCCCTGCGGACGGGATCCCCGTTCCACGCCGATCCACGATGGGGTCGAGCCCTGTGCGGCCACGATCGATGCGGCGGCAAAGAGGACCGGGCCGCGCGACACGAGATCGCGGGGCGCGCTCGGCGCCTCCTCTCACGAGGTGCCGGCGAGGGCGCGAAAGGTGGCGGAGGTGGCGATCAGATCTTCGTAGCTGCCGCTCCGGACGATGCGACCGTTCTCGACCAGATGGATCGTATCGGCGGCGCGGATGGTCGTCAGCCGGTGAGCGATCGAGATCACCGTGCGGTCGGCCCGAACCGCCTCGATCGCCGCAGTGACCTCGCGCTCTGTGATCGTGTCGAGTGCGGCCGTGGCCTCGTCGAAAACGAGCAGGCTGGGGTCCCGGTGCAGGGCGCGGGCGATGGCGATGCGCTGGCGCTGCCCACCGGAGAACAGCGTACCGTCGTCGCCGAGGCTGCCGCCGAGCTGACCCGGGCGCCCGCGGACGATCCCGCCGATCGAGGCGGCATCGAGAGCCTGCCAGACGCGCGTGTCGTCGATCCGGTCCCGCGCTAAGCCGAAGGCAACGTTCTCGCGCACGGACCGGTTGGAGAAAAAGGGCGTCTGGCTCACATAGCCGATCTGCTCCATCCAGGCGGAGATATGCCGGTTGACGTCCCAGTCGTCGCACAGCACCCGGCCCGTCGTCGGCCGCAGGAGACCCATCAGGAGCAGTGCAAGGGTGCTCTTGCCCCCGCCAGAGGGGCCGCAGAAGGCGACGAAGCTGCCGCGCGGGATCGAGAGGGTGACGCCGTCGACCGCCGGCGCCTCGGCGTCCGGGTAGCGGAAGCTGAGGTTCTCCAGCCGGATGCACCGGCTCAGCCGCGGCGGACAGTGCGCCGGCAGGGGCAGGTCCTCAGCGCGAAAGCTTTCCTGAACGGCAGCCGGCAGCCCGAGCAGATCCGGCGCCGCGCGCTCGACCGCAGCCATCACCTCGCGGCGCGCGACGCTCGCCTGGCGCATCTTGCGCACGGACATCATGAGGCGCGAGGCGGCGGAGGTGATCCGGAGACCGGCGAAGCCGAGGACGGCCAGGGTCGGGAGGGCGGCTCCGAGCCCGCCCTTGGACCCGGCGAACCAGGCTGCCGCCAGCACGATCCCGACGGCCAGGATCATCTCGTTCAGCGACCGCGGCGTCAGGTCGAGCGCCCGCGACCGACGATCCGCGACGGCGAACTCGCCGACAATCTGCCCGAACCGGCGCTGCAGCAGCGTCTGGCGTCCGGCGATCCGGGCGTCGATCAGGCCGCGGAAGGCATCGGCCGTCACGTTGGCTAGTGCGATTTGCGCCGTTCTGTGGCGTTGGCCGAGCCGTTCGGAGAGCCGTTGGGTGGCAAGCAGGAACAGCAGGCCGCCGGTGCCGAGCGTCGCACCCGCCGCCAGCACCAGCGGCAGGCCGACCGCCCAGGCGAGCGCGAGCAGCATGGCCCCGATCACTGCGATGTCCGCCAGGGCCTGGAGTGCGGGGGTAAAGGCGGTCTGGAAGACCTGCAGCAGCGCGCTCAGCACCCGCATCGGCGTCGCCACCCCGCGCTGGCGCATCAGTTCGAGCGGCATCTCCTGGAAGCCATCGAAGAGACGCGTCGCGACGGCCACGTACTGCTTCATTGCGAAGCGCAGCAGCAGGAACGACGCGAGCAGCCAGAGCAGGTTCTTGACGAGGAACGCCACGACAAGCACCGCGCCGCTGGCAAGCGCCCGCTCCAGGCCCACGAGTTCGCCCGCGACAGCGGTGTAGAGGTCGGTGATGGGACCGAGATCGCGCAATGCCGCAACGGCGTCGAGCGCGGCGATGTAGCCGAAGAGCAGCGCCATGCCTGCCACTTCCGCCAGACCGGCCGCGGCAACGAGCAGCACCAGACCCGCCGCCCGCAGCCTGCCGCGCGCATCGATCAGGCGCCAGAGATCGGTGAGCGTCTCGATCAGGACCACGGCCGGAACCCCGTCACCGCAGACGCCGGACGAGCCGGCGTAGACCTGCGGCCGCAAGCCGCGAGATACCCGGTGCCGTGTACTGCAGTGCCGCCGCGAGGCCGGCCCGCAAGCCCTGGCCCGACTGGGCGGCCTGGGCGTAGAAGGTCAGGTACCGGCGGGGCCGGCCGAGCGCCGCCTCGTGCTTCAGCAGCGCGAGCCGCCGGCAGGCGAAGGCCTGAGGGCTCATCATCCCGCGTTGCGCCTCGGCCCAGCGGAGCGAGACGGCCGTGTCGTAGGAAACGCTGATCCGGTCCTGCCGCGCGCCGCGGTCCGCGGCGCACAGCGGCACCGGCACGAAGACGAACCGCGCCCCTGCCGCCTGGGCGCGCAGGCAGAAATCCCAGTCCTGATGCATCCGCAGCGTCGGGTCGAAGCGGATCTTCCCGACGAGCGGGCGCGGTGCGAGGATGGCGGAGGTGTTGACGAAGCCGCCGGCCCGGAAGACGTAATCGAGAAACCGCTCGTCCGGTGCCATCAGCGACTGCGGCCTGACCTCAACGGGTTCACCACCGCGAAAGACGTCGACCTGATGGAAGCATATCGCCTGCGCAGAAGCCGCCGTCCCGCCGGCGAGATGCTCGAGCTGGATGGCGAGCTTCTGCGGATACCAGACGTCGTCGGAGTCGAGAAAGGCGACGTAGCGCCCGGTCGCCGCGTCGATGCCGGCATTGCGGGCCGCGCCGCCGCCGCGGTTGCGCTCGGCCGGCAGGTAGGTGAGCCGCGGCTCCCGCTGCGACCACGCCTGCATCACCGAGGCGGTATCGTCGGTGGAGCCGTCGTCCGAGACGATCACCTCGACATCGCCCAGGCTTTGCGCAAGGGCGCTCGCGACCGCCCGTTCCAGAAGCGGACGGCGGTTGAAAGTCGGGATTACGACAGACACTATGGGCACTGAGGATCGGGCTCTTCAGATCCGAGGGGGAATCTACAGTTGTTTAGATCATCGATCGGATGAGCGGAATGAAGATCATCGTCGCGACCACCACTTATCCGTCCTCCTCCCAGACCTTTGTCGACGACCATATCGCCGCGGTGCGGGCTGCGGGGCATGAGGTCATGATCCTGGTAAGCGGAATGCGCTGGAGCCTGCGGTCGCGGGTGCAGGACGGCCCCTCAGGGCCGGCGATAGCCTCGCTGGCGCCCGGCATGCTGCTGCGCCTGCCGGGCGCGATCCTGCGGGGCCGGCTGCCGCGGTCTTGGCTCGGGCGCAGTCTGCGCCGGCTGTTCCGACAGCGCCTCGGCTGCCTGCCGCAACTCTTCACGGAGATCGCGCTCACGGATCCGGCACTCGGCTCGGCCGATCTGATCCACGCGCATTTCGGCACCGTCGGGCGCCGCATCGCCCAGGCACGCCTGAGCGGCGTCGCCACACCCCCGCTGGTCACGACCTTCCACGGCTACGACGCCACACACATCGTTCAGACTCGGGACGACACCTACTATGCTGCCCTGCGATCCGAGGGCGCGCTCATGCATGCAGTGAGCGAGCGGATCCAGGGCATCCTGATCGAGGCCATCGGTTTCGAGGCGGACCGGTGCCGGGTGCGGCGTGTCGGCCTGCCCGCAGCGGTGTTCGATGCCCCCCTACGCTACGCGGCCGAGGAGCCGGCCGGGACGGGCGTGCGGGAAAGCACCCTGCGGGTGTTGATGATCGGGCGGATGGTGGAGAAGAAGGGCCAGATTTATGGCATTTCAGCCATGCACCTGCTCGCCCGGCTGCGCCCGGATATCCGCGTCGTGCTCGACGTGGTCGGAGACGGTCCCCTGTTCGAGACGTTGCAACGCCAGGCGGCCATTGGCCCTGGGCAGACGGCCGTACACTTCCACGGCACCCTGCCGCGCCAGCGGATCCTCTCGCTCATGCAGGAGGCATCGGTGCTGCTCCATCCCAGCGTGACGGCGGGGGATCACGACGAGGAGGGGATCCCCGTGGTGCTCATGGAGGCGATGGCGCTTGGCCTGCCAGTGGTGAGCACGCAGCACGCCGGCATCCCGGAACTGATCGAGGACGGGGTCTCCGGTCGGCTCGTCCCAGAGCGCGATGCGGTCGCGCTCTACCACGCTCTCGTCGCGTGCCAAGAGGCGCCGGCCGTCTGGGCCGGCTATGCCCGGGCCGCGGCGGCACGGGTCCGCGCCCGGCACGACGGCGCGGCGGAGGCGGCGCGGGTGCTGGCCGACTATCGCGAGGTGCTCTCGGGGGGCACGGGATCGCCGTTCGCTCCGGCAGACGCGTCCGCGGGAGGAGAGCTGGCTGGAGACGACGGGGCTGCAGCCGGCGGCGCGGCACAGCCCCCCGACGGCTTCGATGCGCCTCGCCTGGCGCGCGAGGGGGTGGTGTGAGCGCGCCCTCCCAGACTTCCGTCGCGCGCTACTATGATCGCTTCACGGCCTGGCTCACGCGGGATCTGACGCGCTTCAACATCCGTCAGCACGCCGCGATTGAGACGAGCCTCGGCGAGATTGGGAGAAATCATACCGTGCTCGAGATCGGCTGCGGGATCGGCCTCACGACGCGCGCGCTCGCCCGTCAGGCCGGCTTCCTAGTCGCGACCGACATCTCGGCACGCAACGTCGCGATCGCGCAGCGGCTCGCCGGGGGTCCGAACGTCGAGCTCTTGCGCCACGACATCGTCGAGGGATCGGCCGAGGCGCTGCAGGCCCGCGCGCCCTTCGACCGGATCGTGCTGCTCGACGTGATCGAGCACATCCCGTCGGCGCACGCGCCCACGGTGCTGGCCCGGCTAAAAGCGCTGCTTGCCCCGGACGGACGCCTCGTCCTCACCTTCCCGACTCCTGAGTACCTCGGCCTGATGCGGCGGACCGGGCGCGAGAAGCTGCAGATCGTCGACGAGGACGTGCATATCGCCGAGCTGGCGGCGCAGGCCGGCTTGGCGCTGCGCGAGTTCCGGCGCCTCGATATGTGGTGGACTAACCAGTACGGGCACGCGGTGCTGGTACGCTACGAGGATCTGGCGGTGCGTCGACGCCGCTTCCGCCCGTGGCTCGAGCTCTATCTGAAACGGCGCCGGAGAGCCTGGCGACGGGGCAACGAGGATCTGGTCGCGGCGATCGAGGACGGCGGGATCGTCGGTGACGGGCTTCGCGAGGATGGACAGGGCGAGGACGGGCAGAGCGGCGGCGAGAACAGCGGGGATGGCGCCTTCTGGGCAGCGGATCAGGAGGCCTGGCCGGATCCTGTTACCGGTTCCGACACCGCCCGGGATGCCCCCTCGGATGACCCCCCCGGTAGCGACGGCGCGCCGGAGCCAGCCAATGGCCGGCCCAGTGGCTGAAGGCGCCCCGGACCCTTCGCCGGTCGCGGCGCGCCCCGCCTGGGCGCCGAGCCGGTACCGGCTCGGCGCGGATGGCGGATTGCGCCCCGTGCCAAGCCAGGTCAATGCCGGGAGCTGGTTCTACGTCCTCGCGATGCTGAAGGCCGTGCGCTGCTTCGAGGACAGTCTTATAGGCGATCTCGTCGATCTCGGCTGCGGCCAGGCGCCGTTCCTCGGTTGGTACGGCGACAGGGTGCGCTCCGCCCTTCTCGTGGACTGGCCGGGCAGTCTGCACGATGTCGGCCTCGTGGACGTCTTCGCCGACCTGTCGCAGCCGCTCCCGCTCGAGAGCGCCTCCGCCGACACGGTCCTGCTGTCCTCGGTGATCGAGCACCTACCCGAGCCGCGCGTGACGATGGCCGAGGTGCGCCGGATCCTGCGCCCCGGCGGCTGCGCCCTCGTGGAGATCCCGTTCTGCTACTGGCTGCATGAGGTTCCCCACGACTATTCTCGGCTCACCGAACACGGCCTGCGGGAACTCTGCCGAGCGGCTGATCTCGAGGTGGTCCATCTCGCGCCCTTCGGCACGGCCTTCGGAGTGCCCTGCGATGCCCTGTCCAAGATTGGCCATACGGTTTTCAGACAGCTCGTCTCGGGCCTGCCAGGATCGCTTGGGGCGCCGCTTCTCAAGGGCGGCGAGAGCCTCCTGCGCGGCCTGCAGTGGCTCTCCTTCGCGATCGCTCGTAGCCGGTTCTGCCAGCGTGGGCTCAGGCTCGCCACCATCGAGCGGAAACTACCCCTCGGCTATGTGCTGATCGCGCGACGCGCCGCCGGGACTGCCCCCGGAAAGCAAGACCTGGGAAAGCGGGCCGGTGATGAGCCGGTCCCCATCGGTCCGGTGAAGGGCGCGCGGGGGGGATGACCGGGCAGGATCCGAGCGCGGTCATCGAGGTCGCGGCCGGCGGGGTGCGCCTGCGCTTCATGCGTCCGGTCGAGCCCGGGCCTGTCGAAGCCCTGATGGCCGCCAGCGGGCGGATCCATGACGGCGCGCTGCTCGAGGGCGTGGCCGGGCGGCTCTTCCGGCCCGGTCTCGTCCTCGATCTTGGGGCTAATGTGGGCGTGCACAGCCTGTTCTTTGCGGCCGTCATGGGGCGACGCGTGATCGCCTGGGAACCCCGGGACGCGTTGCGCGACCGCCTCGTCCGCAACCTCGCGCTCAATGGCCTGACAGGGGCGGTGCGCGTCGAGACGATGCCAGCCGCGGCGCTGTTTCCCGCAGAACCCGTCGCGCTCGTCAGGATCGCACTTGAAAGAGGACTCCGCGACGACGGCACGCCCGACAGGAAACCGGGCGGCATTACCGTCGGCACGGCTGGCAGCACGGCGGACGCGAGCGGTCCCGATGCCGTCCTGGGCGGGCTCGCGGCCCTGCTCGCGCGCGATCGGCCCGATCTGTGTCTTTCTGGGGGGGATGCGGCCGCAGTGGACCTGGTGGCCGCCCGTCTCGCGGCGTTGGACTATCGCCCCGTGCGGCGCCTCAGCCCCGGAAGGGTCCCCACACGCGGCATGGCAAGCGACGCCGGGGCAGGCCCCGGGCCCGATGAGGAGGCTGGCACCTACTGGTCGTGCGCGCGCCATCCGCCCGCTAAGCAGGCGCCCGGGACAGCCGGCACCGCGGACGAAAACAGGGTCGCAAGCGCCGAAGGGCTGGCGCGCGAGGTCGACCGGCTCGGGCTCGCCCTCGCCGGGGCTGAACGCCGGATCGGCGCCCTCGCCCGCGAGATGCGCGCGCTCGACCGCACGGCGCTCGAGATCCGGCATGCGACCTGCGGGCCGGGAACGCGCAGCGCGCTCGGCGCCGCGATCGCGCGCGACATCGAGACCGCCGCCCTCAGCCCGCGCGAGAGCTTTGCCCTGCCCTTCCGGATCGGTCGCCATCTCTACCGCGCCTGGCGCCGGCGCGCCAGCGGGGCGGCGCTGCCGCGCGCGCAATCGCCAGCAGGCGGCGCGCTGTCGGAGCGGGTGAGCGTGATCATGACGAGCTTCAACTCGGCTACATATCTCGACGAGGCGATCCGGAGCGTACTATCCCAGAGCTATCGCAACATCGACCTCGTCGTGGTCGACGATGCCAGTACCGACGACAGCCACGCCGTCGCCCTGGCCTTCGCGGCGCGCGACGCACGGGTGCGGGCGATCCGGCTCGGCCGCAATGTCGGCACCTACTGCGCTAAGAACATCGGGCTTCTGGTCAGCGGCGGGGCGTACTTCGCCACCCACGACAGCGACGACCGGAGCCATCCCGACTGGCTTGCCGTGCTGCGGGGGCTGCTCGAGACGACCCCCGGGGCAGTCGTCGCAACCTGCGCTTATACGCGCGTCGACGGCGCCGGCGACCTCCTGACGAACCGCGGCGCCGAGATCCGCCCGGCGCTGATGGCGCCGGTCTGCCGGCGTGCGCCGCTGCTGGATCGCATTGGCTTCTTCGACAGCGTCCGGGTCGGTGCCGATGCGGAGTATCAGAAGCGCATCGACGCGGCCTTCGGCAGGAAGTGCCGCGCGCATGTCGATTTGCCGCTCTATGCCGCGCTCGTCCGCGACGGGCAGCTCACGCAGCTGATCGGCGTGAAGTCGCAAACCGATGCCGTGCTTGGCGACACCATGCTCACCCACCCCGACCGCTATCGCTACGGCCGTGCCATGGCCGTTTGGCACCGGCGCATCGCGGCCGGCACGGCGCAGCCCTATCTCGCTTTCCCTCCGGCGGAACGCCCCTTCGACGCGCCGGCCGCCCTACTCTCGGACCCTGGTCCCGACCCTAGCGCGCTGATCGTCGCCGACGTGGCGGGCAGCGGCTGAACGGCTCCCTGCCCTTCGCTCCCTGCCCTTCGCGCTCGGGCCTTCTCTGCGCGCGCCCGGTCGGCTAACGTCGCACCCGTAACCGTCGGGGGCAGGGAGGGACGGCCGGTGCGGGTTCTTCTCGATCTTTTGCATCCGGCGCATGGCCATGTCTTTCGCCCCTTTGTGAAGGAGATGACCGCGCGGGGGCACGAGGTGCGCCTCTGCTCCCGTCACAAGGACGTGCTCGTCGGCCTGCTCGACGGATGGGGGCTCGAGCACCGCGTGCTGACGCGCCAGGGGCGTGGACGCGCCGGCCTCGCGCTCGAACTGGCCGGGCGCAGCGCGCGCCTGCTCGGCGAGATCCGTCGCTTCCGCCCGCATGTCGCGGCCGGACTGATGGGCCCGTGCCTCGCGCTCGCCGCCCCGCTCGCCCGCGTGCCCGCGGTGATCCTCTACGACAACGAGACCACGCCGCGCCTGAATGCCTTCGCCGCGCGCCGGGCGGCGATTTGGCTCTCGCCACGGGGCTACCGGCTCGAGCACGGTCCCCGCCACCGGCGCTATGCGGGCTACCACGAGAGCGCCTATCTGCATCCCGCGCGTTTCACGCCCGACGCCGGCCCGGTGCGCCGGGCCGGGCTGGACCCGGATCGGCCCTACAGCCTCGTCCGCTTCGTCAGCTGGACATCGGTGCACGACGGCGGCGAGAGCGGCTTCTCCGCGGCCGGCAAGCGCGAGGCTGTGCGCCGCCTCTCGGCCCTCGGCCCCGTGCGGATCTCGTCGGAGGCCACCCTGCCGGCCGACCTCGAGCCGCTGCGCCTCGACGCGCCGGTCGGGGACATCCATCACCTCATCGCGCATGCAGCGATTTTTGTCGGCGAGAGCTCGACCATGGCTTCGGAGGCGGCGATCCTCGGCACGCCTGCCGCCTTCGTGTCGCGCTCGGGGCGCGGTGTGAACGACGAGCAGGCTGAGCGCTACGGCCTCGTTGCCCCTTTCCACGGCGACGATGCGGCCGCGCGGGAACGGGCCGCGCTTGACTGGATCGACCGGACGATCGCCGATCCGGCGCGGGCGGCGCGGGCGGCGGAGGGCCATGCGCGTCTGCTGGCCGACACCATCGACGTGACCGGCTACCTCGTCGCGCTGTTCGAGCGGTGGTTCGGCCCCGAGAGATACCCTGGCGTCGGCCGCGATCCGGATCCCGATCGCGATCCTTGGTCCGGACCCGAGGACCCAGACGACCCAAAGGCCCACGCGGGGGCGCGATGCGCATCCTGATGGTTGCCAACCCGGGCTCGGTGCACAGCCAGCGCTGGTCGGCCGCCCTCGCCGCACGCGGCCACGCGGTGCTGCTCGCCGGCATCCGCGGGGCCGAGATCCCCGGCGTGGAGGTCGTGGCCTTCGGCCCCGGCCGTCCTGATCCGCGTGGACGCCTGCTGCAGGCGGCGGGCTACGCGGCTCTCGGCGCGGGGCTTGCGGGCCTCGCCAGGCGATTCCGTCCGGACATCGTAAACGCGCATTACGCAACGACGAACGGCGTGCTGGCGGCCCTCGCCGGGCTACGCCCGCGCGTCGTCAACATCTGGGGCAGCGACGTGATCCCGGACGGCACGGACCGGCTGTCCGCTGCGCAGCGCCGGCTCGTGCGCCTCGGGCTCGAGCGGGCGGATGCGGTGATCTCGACCAGCGTCTTCATGCTGGAGCAGACCCGGCCGCTCCTGCGCCGGGTCCCGCCCACGCACGTCATCCGCTGGGGCGTCGACCGCACCCTCTTCGCGTCCGCGCCTACCCCTTCGTCCGCCCCGATCTCCCCCCCGATTTCTGCTCCAGGCCCGGACGCGCCGGTGACGATCGGGTGGGCAAAAACCTTCGCCGAGAAGTACGCTCCGGACCTCTTTCTCGAGGCCGCTGCCCGGGCCGCGGCGGCCGAGCCCTGCCTGCGCTTCGCGATGGCCGGGCGCGGGCAGGGACGGGCCGCCTGCGAGGCCATGGCGGAGCGTCTCGGGCTCGGGGGGCGCATCGCGTTCCCGGGCTTCGTCCCCCAGGACGCGATGCCTGACTTCCTGCGGAGGCTCGACGTGTTCGTGAACACGTCGCGTTGGCACAGCGAGAGCTTCGGCGTCGTGCTGGTGGAGGCGGCAGCCTGCGGCATCCCGGTGATCGCCACGGACGTGGGCGGCGTGCGCGAGGCAACTGCGCCGGGCGAGGCGGCGCTGATGGTCCCGCGCGACGATCCCGACGCCCTCGCCGCCGCGATGCTCGTGCTCGCCCGCGATCCGGCACGGCGCAGGGCCATGGGGGCGGCGGGGCAGGCGCTTGTGGCGCGCGAGCTCGACTGGGACGTATCGCTCGCGCGCCACGAAGCGATTCTCACGGCGCTTGCAACGGCCCACAAAACGAGCAACGGAGCGAGCAACAGGTCGCCCAGTTGATTGCGCGATTGACCGTCCCAGTCAGTCGCCACCTGCTGCGTCACCGCTATTGCGGAGTTCGTCGAGCGCCGCTGTCACGCAAACAACCTCCGCAACTTAAACCCGACAACCTGGCTTTGACTTCAGTCATCCTCACGGAGACAGCAGCGCGACCAAAGTAGATCGACTGCACCGAAACAGCTGACTTTGCCGCATTGGCCTGCCCCCACTGGACTGCCCCCACCGAGTGATCTGTCTGAGTTGCTAGTGCGTGACCGGCGCGGACCTGCCCCGGTTTCTGGTCCGGGCGTTATGCGACCTTTCGGGCTGGTTTCAGTTGGTCGGCGAACTCGGCCGGGGTCGAGCCGCGAAGGGCCGAGTGAGGGCGGTTGAAGTTGTAATCGATCCTCCATTCTTCGATGCGGGTGCGCGCGTCGCCCATGGAAAGGAACCAAGAGGCATTCAGGCACTCCTGGCGGAGCCGGCTGTTGAAAGCTTCGATGTAGGCGTTGTCGCTCGGCTTTCCCGGCCGCGAGAAGTCCAGCTCAACCTTGTTGAGATACGCCCACTGGTCGAGCAGCCGGCCCGCGAACTCAGGCCCATCGCCACCGGTCGCTCGAACCGGTGGCGCGACCGTGGCGACCGACCCGGATGCTTCTGGGCTTTCCGCGCAAACGGCAGAGGCGATCGAGTTCGTCGATCACCTGATACGCCCGGTAGTTTGTTCTCGAAGCTGTCGAGAGCGCCTCTCGCGTGAAGCAGTCGACGATGGTCAGAATGCGGAACGGGCGCTCGTCGAACAGCCGATCCGACATGAAGTCCGTTCGCCATTGGGCTTGAACCAATGGCGCCTCAATGGCTCACTCCAGACGTCGTTCGCCCCTCCGGCCTCCGCGCGGCCCGAACGATACCGGCAAGCGCGTCGCCGCCGGGGTGTTCGGGTACGGATCGACAGGCCTTCCTCGCTGTAGAGCCGATACGTGCGTTTGTGGTTGATCTCCCAGCCTTCACGGCGCAGCAGCACGTGCAGCCGCCGGTAACCGGAGCGCACGCGCGCCTCGGCGAGCTTCTTCAGCCGCTCTCGCAGCGGCGTCTGCGGATCTCGGCGGGGCCGGTAGCGATGAGACGACCTGTTGAAGCCCCCTGCTTCGACGGCCCTCCGCTCGCTCACGCCGAAAGCAGCCTGAAACCAGCTCGCCACGGCGCGACGTGCAGAGGGCCTCACCGTTCGCCAATGTCTCTCGGACCATTGGCGTTCCATGGGCTCACTTTCGCAGGGCGTCGTGCAGCATCGCTTTGTCCAGGCTGAGATCAGCAACCAGTCGCTTGAGCTTGCTGTTCTCGTCCTCGAGCTGCTTCAGCCGACGGATCTCGGCCACACCCATCCCAGCGTAGACCTTCCTCCAGCGATAGAAGGTCGCCTCGGCGATACCCATCTTGCGGCAGATCTCGCCCACAGGCGTTCCGCCATCCGCCTGCCTCAAGGCAAAGGCGATCTGCTCATCCGTGAACCGCTTCTTCGGCATCCTGGGCACTCCTCCTTCTCAGGATCATGCCCGAAATCTCGCATCGAACATGGACCAGCACTTTGGGTCAGGACCCCCATCCGCTCTTGGCCGCATCGTGCCTTGCGCAAGAGCAGCGATGAGATGGCCTCCATGAAAGCAACTTTACCGAGACCGGTCATTGACTGCCGTCGCATGATCCGACCGGGACGAGGATAGCGCGTCCGTTGGATTGGGGGCGGCTCTTCAACCCACTTCAGAGTTCTTTTGGCTGTGTCGCTGGCGGTCGCGTGGGCAGGGAGTTCGGGTGGGGGACATGTCTCTGCACGTATTGTCAGCGACGGCACGGTCCCGGCTCGGGGGCGATGACCATCGCCGAGGAGGGCTGCTCTCGCCTCCGCCTGATCAAAGTTTACCCAAGGGTCCCAAAATAAGGCAGGATGTCGAGAAGATCACAATAACGCAAAGGGAGGAAAAAGATGAGATGTCGAAAACTGGCTGATGTCGGTCGGCGCCAGTTCCTGCGGGGCGGCGCCGTGGCAAGCGTGGGTATGGCGGCGGCGGTAGCCGGCCAGGCCCCGAAAGCGTCAGCGGCGGCTCGGGTCGCCTATCCCTCCAACCGGCTCGGCAATATCGCCGACCTCAGCGTCAACGCGCCGCTCGACGTCAGCTACCCGGATGCCGACGCGCCTGGTGTGCTTCTGAAGCTTGGCAAGCCGGTCGAGGGCGGCGTGGGACCGGACGGCGACGTCGTCGGCTTCTCGACAGTGTGCCCGCACAAAGGGTTTCCGCTCAGCTACAATGCGGACCGCCGCACCTTCAACTGCCCTGGCCATTACTCGGTCTTCGATCCGGAGGCCGGTGGTCAGCAGGTCTGGGGCCAGGCCACGCAGAACCTTCCGCAGTATGTGCTGCGCGTCGACGATCAGGGCGACATCTACGCCGAGGGCGTGGACGAGCTGCTCTACGGTCGCCTCAGCAACGTGCTCTGACAGGGAGAGAACTTATGGCCTACAAGCGCCAGGTAGATCGTCTGCCGATCATCCCAGCAGACGCTAAGAAACACAACGTTACTTGCCACTATTGCATCGTGGGCTGCGGCTATCACGCCTATAGCTGGCCCATCAACCAACAGGGCGGCACAGCGCCGGATCAGAACGCTTTCGGCGTGGATCTGAGCGAGCAGCAGGGCGCCGAGACAGACGCTTGGTACGCGTCGTCCATGTACACGGTAGTGAAGCAGGACGGCAAAGACGTCCACTTGGTCATCAAGCCCGACAAGGACTGCGTGGTGAACTCGGGCCTCGGCTCGATCCGCGGCGCTCGCATGGCCGAGAACCGGCGGTCCGATGTGCTCGGCACCCAGCAGCAGCGGCTGACCGAGCCGATGGTCTG
>JBCBEP010000046.1:0-26869 GCA_038528605.1 Pseudomonadota bacterium | reverse complement strand
GGGGCCGAGTGCCCCGCGAAAGGATGCGCGATGACGACCATGACGTTCCTCCCCGAAGGCCGCCGCCTCGCGCTGGTCGCAGGCATGGCCGTAAGCCTCGGCCTGCCAGCGGCGCCGGATGCGGCCGCGCAGGGCCGCATGTTCTGCGGCAAGCGGGACAAGATCATCGCCGATCTTGCGCGCAAATATGGGGAGACGCGGCGCTCCTACGGCCTCTCGCCGAGCCAGGGTGTGATCGAGGTCTACGCCTCCGAAAGCGGGAGCTGGACGATCCTCATCACGCGGCGGGACGGCATGAGCTGCCTGATCGCGGCGGGCGAAGCCTATGAGGCGGAGCAGGCCGCGCTGCCCGAGACGCCGATCTGAGCGCTGTCGGAGCCGGGTTTCCTCTACGGTCACCCACGCTCCCCTCTCCTCCGCCAGTGTGACTTGCCATCCTGCGCGGGATGGTGCAGTGCGGCTAGGCGCTTCAGAAAGCCGCTCCGCTGTGCGGTATGACGGTCGCGATGCTGGTCGCGGCGGTCGCAGGGACGCGGCGCCAACGGAGGGACAGATGGCTAGAAAGAAGATCGCGCTGATCGGCGCGGGGCAGATCGGCGGCACGCTCGCCCATCTCGCCGCACTGAAGGAGCTCGGCGATGTCGTGCTCTTCGACATTGCGGAGGGCACGCCCCAGGGCAAGGCGCTGGATATCGCCGAGAGCGCGCCGGTCGACGGGTTCGACGCGGTGCTGACCGGCGCGAACGACTATGCCGATATCGCCGGCGCCGATGTGTGCATCGTGACCGCGGGCGTGCCGCGCAAGCCCGGCATGAGCCGCGACGACCTCCTCGGCATCAACCTCAAGGTGATGAAGGCCGTGGGCGAGGGCATCGCCCGCCATGCGCCGGACGCCTTCGTGATCTGCATCACCAACCCGCTTGACGCCATGGTGTGGGCGCTGCGCGAGTTCTCGGGCCTGCCTCGCGAAAAGGTTGTCGGTATGGCCGGCGTGCTCGACAGCGCGCGCTTCCGTCACTTCTTGGCCGAAGAGTTCAAGGTGAGCGTCAAGGACGTGACCGCCTTCGTGCTCGGCGGGCATGGCGACACCATGGTGCCGCTGACCCGCTACTCGGCCGTGGGCGGCATCCCGCTGCCGGACCTCGTGAAGATGGGCTGGACCTCGCAGGAGAAGCTGGACGCGATCGTTCAGCGGACGCGGGACGGTGGTGCGGAGATCGTCGGGCTGCTCAAGACAGGCTCGGCCTTCTATGCGCCCGCGGCGTCGGCCATCCAGATGGCCGAAAGCTACCTCAAGGACCAGCGGCGCCTGCTGCCGGCCGCGGCCTGGGTCGACGGCGCCTACGGGTTGAAGGGCCTCTATGTGGGCGTGCCGGTGATCATCGGCGAGAACGGTGTCGAGAAGGTCGTCGAGATCGAACTCGACAAGGACGAGAGCGCGATGCTCGAGAAGTCCGTCTCCGCCGTGCAGGGCCTGGTTGAGGCCTGCAAGGGCATCGACGACAGCCTAGCGGGCTGACGCCGCCTTGGCGCATGTGCTTGTCACCGGCGGATCGCGGGGCATCGGCGCCGCGGTCTGCCGCCAGCTTGCCACAGCCGGCGCGGCGGTGAGCTTCACCTACGCCGCCCGCGCGGACGCAGCCGAAGCGCTCGCGGGCGAGATCCGGGCGGCGGGCGGCCGGGCGCTTGGCGTGCTGGCCGATGCGGCGGACGATGCGGCGCTTGGCGCCGCGTTCGATGCGGCTGAGGCGGCGCATGGCCCGCTCACGGGCGTGGTCGCGAATGCAGGCACCATCGGCCCTGTGTCTACGCTCGCGGAGATGCCGGTAGAGCGCATCCGGCGCATCGTGGATGTCAACGTCACGGGCGCGTTGCTGACGCTGCGCGAAGGGGCGCGGCGGATGGGCCGGTCCCGCGGCGGGCAGGGCGGGGCGATGGTGGTGGTCTCCTCCGCGGCGGCGCGGCTGGGCTCGCCCGGCGAGTTTGTGGACTATGCCGCTTCGAAGGGGGCGACCGACACCATGACGCTGGGCCTCGCGAAGGAGCTGGGGCCGGAGGGTATTCGCGTGAATGCCGTGCGGCCCGGGCTGATCGAGACCGAGATCCATGCCGCAGCGAACGCCCCGGACCGGGCGGCGCGGCTGGGCGCGGGCGTGCCGCTCGGCCGGGCGGGCACGGCGGAGGAAGTGGCGGCGACGATCTGCTGGTTGCTGTCCGACGATGCCGTCTACGTCTCCGGTGCGCTTCTGGACGTGGCCGGGGGGCGCTGAACGATCCCTTCGCGGGCGGGTCTGGCGGGCGCCCGTTCGCGGGCCTGCGGCCCGGCTCCGCCCGCCCACCAGCCCTTCGCCCGCCCGTGGAGCCCTCGGGTGGCGGCTCCGGTGCCGCACCGGGCTGGGCGGCGCGGCGCGCTGCGCCATTTCCTCGCCACGGGCAGGCGGGAGCGATTGCATGAGTGTGGAGGAGAGCGGCCGGGCGGGCCTTGCGGTGCCGAGCGGGCGGCTGGCGCGGGTGGCCTCGCTGGGCGGTGCGGTCACGGGCATCGCCGCGGACATGGCCGCGCGGGGGCTGGGCCAGGCGGTGCGCGGGCAGCGGCCGCGGCTTCGCGACCTGATGCTGACGCCCGGCAATGTGGGGCGGCTGACGGATGAGCTCGCGCGCATGCGGGGGGCGGCCATGAAGATGGGCCAGCTTCTCAGCATGGATGCGGGGGACGTTCTGCCGCCCGAGCTTGCCGAGGTGATGGCGCGGTTGCGGGCCGACGCGGCGCCGATGCCGCCGAAGCAGTTGAAAGCGGTGCTGACCGCCGCCTGGGGAGAGGGCTGGATCAGGCGGTTCCGCAGCTTCGGCGCAACGCCGATCGCCGCTGCCTCGATCGGCCAGGTGCACCGGGCGGTGACGCGCGCGGGCGAGACGCTCGCGATCAAGGTGCAATATCCGGGCGTGCGCGCGAGCATTGGCAGCGATGTGGACAATGTGGGCACGCTGCTCCGGCTCTCGGGGCTGATGCCCGAGGGGGTGGACCCCGCGCCGTTCCTCACCGAGGCGAAGCGGCAACTCCATGAGGAAGCGGACTATGCCCATGAGGCGGCGCAACTGGCGCGCTTCGGCGGGCTGATGGCGGGGCTCGACGGGTTCGTGGTGCCGCAGCTCCACGAGGCGCTGAGCACGCGCGACGTGCTGGCGATGAGCTTCGAGCCGGGCGTGGCGGTGGAAGGGCTCGCGAGCGAGGATCAGGCGTTGCGGGACCGGGTGGCGGCGCGCCTCCTAGCGCTCTGTTTCCGGGAGATCTTTGGCTTCGGGCTGGTGCAGACCGACCCGAACTTCGCCAATTACCGTTACGACGCGGCGCGGGATGCCATCGTGCTGCTGGATTTCGGGGCGGCACGGGCCGTGCCGGCCCAGCTGGCCGATGCGCTGCGGGGCATGATGCGGGCTGCGATGGCCGATGACCGGGCGGCGATGCGGGCGGCGGCGGTGGACGTGGGCTTCATTGCGCCCGATACCGCCGACGCCCATGCCGAGGCCGTGGTCGGGATGATCGCGATGGGTGCCGAGCCCTTCCGGGCGCCGGGCATCTTCGATTTCGGTGCCGATCCGCTGCCGGACCGGATGCGGGAGGCGGGCACCGATCTCGCGCTCGACCGGTCCTTCACCCATGTGCCGCCCATGGACATCCTCTACCTGCAGCGCAAGCTGGCGGGGATGTATCTGCTGGCGGCCCGGCTGCGGGCGCGGGTCGCGCTGAGGCCGCTGATCGAGCCGTGGCTCGACCTGTGATCGGGGCTTGATCGGCCCGTGATCGGCCCGTGAGCGGTATGGGTCGCCCAAGCCCTGTTGCCGGTGCCGCCGCCGCGGGGTAGGGGATGGAGCGCAGGTAACGCCTGCGCTCGCCCCGCAGCCCGGCTGCATTCCGCCCCACCCCGGCACGCCGCGGGCAGGGGGCCGCCCCGCAACGAGCCCGCAACGACGGAGGGACCCCATGAACATCCACGAGTATCAGGCCAAGCAGATCCTGAAGGATTTCGGCGCGCCCGTCTCGCGCGGCATCGCGGTCACGGACAAGGCGAATGCACGCAAGGCTGTGGAGGAGCTCGGCGGCCCCGTCTGGGTGGTGAAGGCGCAGATCCATGCGGGCGGGCGCGGCAAGGGCACGTTCAAGGAAGCCGCGGCCGGGGAGAAGGGCGGCGTGCGCATCGCCACGAACCCGGACGATGCGGTGGCCTTTGTCGAGCAGATGATGGGCAACACGCTCGTCACGCACCAGTCGGGCGCGGCGGGCAAGCAGGTGAACCGCATCTATCTCGAGGAAGGGGCGGCCATCGCGAAGGAGTTCTACCTCTCGCTGCTGGTGGACCGGGAGACCTCGCGCATCTCCTACATCGTCTCCACCGAAGGGGGCATGGATATCGAGGAGGTGGCGGCGAGCACGCCGGAGAAGATCCTCACCTTCTCGGTGGACCCGGCGACGGGGGTGATGCCCTATCATGGACGCAAGGTGGCCAAGGCGCTCGGCCTCGAGGGGCAGGGGGCGAAGGACGCGATCAAGCTGACCGCCACGCTCTACAAGATGTTCGTGGAGAAGGACGCGTCGCTCCTCGAGATCAACCCGCTGATCCTGACGGAGGAGGGCCGGCTGGTCTGTCTCGACGCGAAGATGAATTTCGACTCGAACGCGCTCTACCGCCAGAAGGACGTGATGGCGCTGCGCGACGAGACGGAGGAGGATCCGAAGGAGCTCGAGGCTTCGAAGTTCGATCTCAACTACATCGCGCTCGACGGCGAGATCGGCTGCATGGTGAACGGCGCGGGCCTTGCCATGGCGACGATGGACATCATCAAGCTCTACGGCTCGGAGCCGGCGAACTTCCTCGATGTGGGCGGGGGCGCGACGAAGGAGAAGGTGACGGAAGCCTTCAAGATTATCACCTCGGACCCGCAGGTGAAGGGCATTCTGGTGAACATCTTCGGCGGGATCATGCGCTGCGACGTGATCGCGGAAGGCACCATCGCTGCGGTGAAGGAGGTGGGCCTGAAGGTGCCGCTGGTGGTCCGCCTCGAGGGCACGAATGTCGAGCTCGGCAAGGAGATCATCAACAATTCGGGCCTGGACGTGATCGCCGCGGACAACCTGGCGGACGCGGCGGAGAAGATCGTGAAGGCCGTGAAGGGGTGAGACGGCTTCTGATGGGCGGGCTGGCTGACGGGCTGGCTGACGGGCGCCCGTTCGCGCGTCGCGGGGCTGCGCCCCGCGCCTTGCTCCGCCCACCCGCCAGCCAACGCCCGCTGAGCGCAAACCCATGACATCGCGCGCCTGCCCCGCCTGTGGGGCGAACAGGCCTTCGCGGCTTGCGCGGTATGCGCCGCCGGAATGGGCGGTGGCGGCCTGTGGGGCGTGTGGGTTCGTGTATCTCGCCAATCCGCCGGAAGCGGAGGCCCTAGAGGCCGGCGAGGGGGCCTGGGAGGAGAGCTTTGCGGCGGAGGCCGAGCGGCGCATCGAGGAGGCGCCGGCGGTCTACAAGCTCGATGTGGCGACGCGGGCGCGCACGCGCGTGTTCCGGCGGGACGAGATGGACTACTATCGCCGCTGGTTCCGCCGCGGGGATGGGGGCGAGGGCGGCAACGTGCTCGATGTGGGCTGTGGCGCGGGCGGCCGGGTGAAGGCGCCCTTCACGCCCTATGGCATCGAGGTCTCGAAGGCGCTGGCGGCGTCGGCGGATGCGAAGATGCGTCCGCTCGGCGGGGCCTGCGTGCAGGGACTTGGGGCGGAGGCGATTGAACGCTTCCCGGAGCGCCATTTCGACGGTATTCTCTTCCGCAGCTATCTCGAACACGAGACCGATCCCCGGCGTGCGCTTGCCGGGGCAGCGCGCGTCCTCAAGCCGTCGGGTGCGGTGTACGTGAAGGTGCCGAACTACGGCTCGCTCAACCGGGCGGTCATGGGGCGGCACTGGTGCGGTTTCCGTCATCCCGATCATGTGAATTACTTCACCCTCGCCACGCTGCGGCGCATGGCAAAGGAGGCAGGGTTCGGGACCGAGCTGATCAACCGCTGGAACCTGATCCTTGACGACAACATCCATGTCCTCCTGCGCCCGCTGGGCGCTGTGGGGCAGGGGCGGGGCTGAGAGCGGGGCAAGCCGCTGAAGAGGCGTGCGAGCGCGGGGGTGCAGGCATGGCGCAGCTGGGCGATACGATCGGGCTACTCGGGCATATCGGTCAGGCCTGGGGGCTGACCTGTGCCGCGGCGCTGATGGTTGCGGTGTTGACCATTCTCTTCGGTATCGTCTCCGGGCGCGGCCCGCTTGCCGCCTTCGCGATATCGGGCGGGGTGATCTCCGGCGGGATCGTGACGCTCTGCATGGTGGGCAGCGTGGCGATGACCCTCGGCGCGCCGCGAGAGCTCGGCTACCTTGCGCTCGCGATCCTCGGGCTCTATGCGATTGTGGTGTCGCTGATCGGCGGCGCCATCGGTGGTACCGGGCTCGCGATGCTGCGGGCGGCAGGGGCGGCCGGGGCGCGCTGAGCCCGCCGCTGCGGGTCCGCCGGGGAGCGATACGGGCCGCCGTGCCCCCCGCCCCGTCTTGCGCCGCTGCCGCGGCGATGCCGCCCAAGCGCCGCGCCCGCGGCGAAGCCAGCGCCGCCGAGGAGCGGCACAGGTAGTCCCAAGGTAAGCCCTCAGAGAAGCCCCCAGAGAAGGAGACGCCCGATGGCCGTGCTCGTCGACGAAAACACCAAGGTGATCTGCCAGGGCCTGACCGGGGCACAGGGCACGTTCCACAGCGAACAGGCCATCGCTTACGGCACGCAGATGGTGGGCGGCGTGACGCCTGGCAAAGGCGGCAGCGAGCATATCGGCCTGCCGGTGTTCGACACGGTGAGCGACGCAGTGGCGCAGACTGGGGCCAATGCCTCCGTGATCTACGTGCCGCCGCCCTTTGCGGGCGACGCGATCCTCGAGGCGATCGATGCGGAGGTGCCGCTCATCGTCTGCATCACCGAGGGCATTCCGGTGATGGACATGATGAAGGTGAAGCGGGCGCTCGAGGGCTCGACCTCGCGCCTCATCGGGCCGAACTGCCCGGGGATCATCACGCCGGATGCCTGCAAGATCGGCATCATGCCGGGGCATATCCACAAGCGCGGGTCGATCGGGATCGTGTCGCGGTCCGGCACGCTGACCTATGAGGCGGTGGCGCAGACCACGGCGGCCGGGCTTGGGCAAAGCACCTGCATCGGCATCGGCGGCGACCCGATCAAGGGCATGGAGCATATCGATGCGCTGGAGCTTCTGCTCGGCGATCCGGAGACCGAGGCGATCATCATGATCGGTGAGATCGGCGGCTCGGCGGAGGAGCTGGCGGCGGAGTTCATCGGCGCCGAGGCGAAGGCGGGGCGGGGCAAGCCCGTGGCTGGCTTCATCGCGGGCCGAACGGCGCCCCCGGGCCGGCGCATGGGCCATGCGGGTGCGATCATCGCCGGCGGCAAGGGCGGGGCGGACGACAAGATCGCGGCGATGCAGGAGAACGGCATCGTCGTGGCCGACAGCCCGGCCGGCCTTGGCGAGGCGTTGCTGAAGGCCATGGGCAAGACCTAGGCGTCGCCATCCGCCGGCACCCTGACGAGCGCAGCTGATGTCGGCTTAGGCCGACGGCGGTCGGACGGCGCTTGGCTGGAGTGAAGAATGTGATGCTTGGCAGGGTGGGCGCTCGCGCCTAACGGCGCAGTCGCCCTTGCCGAGGGCGTTACCGTGCCCGGCACCCCGTACCCCAATCACGCGGCCGGTCGACAACACAGAAAGCTTACCTCTCGGGCTGCCGGGCATCGCTCTTTGACCATGCGGCGCGTGCGGTGGGCTGTGACATATCTCACAATCTTTCCCCGCCGGCGCCCGCGCGCAGCGACGCGCAAACGGCACGCTCACGATCCACGGCACAGGCGCGACGGTTTTACCGAGAGACGGGGTGTTCACCCGCAGCGTGAGGGCGTATGTCAGGTGATATGGGAGCGGTTCCCGCAGGCTGAGAAGCCCGGGGGCTGCTGCCGGCACATTCCCTCCCGCGGGGCTGGCTGCGCCGCGGCGACTGCCCGAGCGAGGTTTCGATGGCCAAGGACGCGACCGAGAACGAAACGCTGCACGCGACAAGCTTTCTGCAGGGCACCAATCAGGTCTATGTCGAACAGCTCTATGCCGCGTGGGTGAGGGACGCTGCCTCCGTCGACCCGAGCTGGGCCGATTACTTCGAAAGCCTGCGCGAGAGCCCCGATCAGGTGCGCGAGGAAGCGGCCGGGGCGCCCTGGAAGCGCTCGGACTGGCCGCCGCAGGTAAACGGCGAGCTTGTCGCCGCGCTCGACGGGCAATGGGACACGATCCCGGACGCCAAGGCCGTGGGCAAGAAGATCGCGGCCAAGGCGAAGGCCGAGGGCAAGCCGATGGACGCGGAGGCGCTCCGCCGGTCGGTACTCGATTCGATCCGGGCCATCATGTACATCCGCAGCTTCCGCAGCCGGGGCCATCTGGGCGCGGATCTGGACCCGCTCGGCATCGTGGGCCGCAAGGGGCACCCGGAATTCGACCCGGCCTTCTTCGGCTTCGAGGAGAAGGACCTCGACCGGCCGATCTTCATCGACAAGGTGCTGGGTCTCGAGACCGCGACGATGCGGGAGATCGAGACGCTGCTGAAGCGCACCTATCAGGGCACCTTCGCGCTCCAGTTCATGCACCTGCAGGACCCTGAGCCGAAGGCGTGGCTGCAGCAGCGCATCGAGGGCTACGGCAAGGAGATCGCCTTCACCAAGCAGGGTCGGAAGGCGATCCTGAACAAGCTGGTGGAGGCGGAGGGGCTCGAGAAGTTCCTGCATGTCAAATACACCGGCACCAAGCGCTTCGGCCTAGACGGGGGCGAGTCGCTCATCCCCGCGATGGAGCAGATCATCAAGCGGGGCGGGGCGCTCGGGGCGCGGGAGATCGTCATCGGCATGCCCCATCGCGGGCGCCTCAACGTGCTGGCGGCCGTGATGGCCAAGCCCTACCGCGCGATTTTCAACGAATTCCAGGGCGGCAGCTTCAAGCCCGAGGAGGTCGAAGGCTCGGGCGATGTGAAGTATCACCTCGGCGCCTCGTCGGACCGTGAGTTCGACGGCAACAAGGTGCATCTCTCGCTCACCGCCAACCCCTCCCACCTCGAGGCGGTGAACCCGGTGGTGATCGGCAAAGCGCGCGCGAAGCAGGACCAGATCGGGCAGGGGCGCCACACGGTGATCCCCGTGCTGCTCCATGGCGACGCGGCCTTCGCGGGGCAGGGTGTCGTGGCGGAATGCTTCGGGCTCTCTGGCCTCAAGGGGCACAAGACCGGCGGTACCATCCATATCGTGGTGAACAACCAGATCGGCTTCACCACGGCACCCCATCACAGCCGCTCGAGCCCGTACCCCACCGACATCGCCAAGATGGTCGACTGTCCGATCTTCCATGTGAACGGGGACGACCCTGAGGCGGTGGTGCATGCCGCGAAGGTTGCCACCGAGTTCCGCCAGAAGTTCGAGCGGGACGTGGTGATCGACATCTTCTGCTATCGCCGCTTCGGCCATAACGAGGGTGACGAGCCGATGTTCACCCAGCCGAAGATGTACAAGGTGATCAAGCAGCAGAAGACCACGCTGCAGATCTATACCGAGCGGCTGGTGCGCGACGGGCTGCTTGCCGAGGGCGAGGTGGAGGAACTCAAGGCCGGGTTCCAGAGCTTCCTCAACGAGGAGTTCGAGACCGGCAAGAGCTACAAGCCGAACAAGGCGGACTGGCTGGACGGGCGCTGGCAGGGTTTCGGCCCGGGCGAGGGCGCGTATCAGCGCGGGCAGACCGCCGTGCAGGAGCCGGTGCTCCGCCGCGTGGGCGAGGCGCTGACCCGGCTGCCCGAGGGGTTCCAGCCGCACCGGACCATCTCGCGCCTGCTCGATTCGAAGAGCCAGATGATCGAGACCGGCGAGGGGATCGACTGGGCCACGGCGGAGGCGCTCGCCTTCGGCACGCTGATGCTCGAGGGCTACAAGGTCCGCATGTCCGGACAGGACTCGGTGCGCGGCACCTTCTCCCAGCGCCATTGCGGCATCACCGACCAGGAGACGGAGGAGCGCTACTTCCCGCTCAACCATCTCGGTGAGGAGGCGGCGAGCCTCGAGGTGATCGACTCGATGCTCTCGGAATATGCGGTGCTCGGCTTTGAGTACGGCTACTCGCTCTCGGAGCCGAAGGCGCTCACGCTGTGGGAGGCCCAGTTCGGGGACTTCGTGAACGGCGCGCAAATCATGATCGACCAGTTCATCTCCTCGGGCGAGCGGAAGTGGCTGCGCATGTCGGGCCTCGTGATGCTGCTGCCCCATGGTTATGAGGGGCAGGGGCCGGAGCACTCGTCCGCGCGTCTCGAGCGCTTCCTGCAGCTCTCGGCGGAGGACAACTGGATCGTCGCGAACTGCACGACGCCAGCGAACTACTTCCACATCCTGCGCCGGCAGCTGCATCGCTCTTTCCGCAAGCCGCTGATCATGATGACGCCGAAGAGCCTGCTCCGCCACAAGCGCTGCGTCTCGAAGCTTTCGGAGTTTGCGGAAGGCTCCTCGTTCCACCGGGTGCTTTGGGACGACGCGGAGATGGGGACGTCCGACACCAAGCTGAAGCCGGATGCGGAGATCGAGCGCGTCGTCCTCTGCTCGGGCAAGGTGTACTACGACCTCCTGGACAAGCGGGATGCGGAGGGGCTGGACGGCGTCTATATCCTCCGGCTCGAGCAGTTCTATCCGTTCCCCGCGCTCAGCCTGACGCGCGAGCTTGCCCGCTTCCCGAAGGCCGAGGTGATCTGGTGCCAGGAGGAGCCCAAGAACCAGGGCGGCTGGTTCTTCGTGGAGCCGAATATCGAATGGGTGCTGGGCCGGATCGACACGGCCGCGGCGCGCCCGAGCTATGCGGGGCGCGCGGCCTCGGCCTCGCCGGCCACCGGGCTTGCGAGCCAGCACAAGGCCGAGCAGGAGGCGCTTGTGGCCGCCGCCCTCGGCATCGACGCGGACTGATCCTCCCCGGACGCCGGCCGGCGCCCGGGCTCAACAAGACGACCGACGACGGAAGCGGGAGCGGGACATGACGACTGAGGTGCGGGTGCCGACGCTGGGCGAGAGCGTTACCGAAGCGACGGTGGCGAGCTGGTTCAAGAAGCCTGGTGAGGACGTGGCGGCGGACGAGGTGCTGTGCGAGCTCGAGACCGACAAGGTCTCGGTCGAGGTGCCGGCGCCTGCTGCGGGCAAGCTCGGCGAGATCACCGCGCATGAGGGCCAGACCGTCGGCGTGGATGCGCTTCTGGCGACGATCGAAGAGGGTGGTGCTGGCGCGGGAGCGGGTGCCGCGGCGGCGGCCCCGGCAGCGGCCAGCACGAACGGGGCAACCGCGGCGGAGGCGCCTGCGGCCGCTGGTGGCGGCATGGTCGATGTCCCGGTGCCGACGCTCGGCGAAAGTGTGACCGAGGCGACGGTGAGCAGCTGGTTCAAGCAGCCCGGCGAGGCCGTGGCGGTGGACGAGGTGCTCTGCGAGCTCGAGACCGACAAGGTGGCCGTGGAAGTGCCCGCGCCGGCCGCCGGTTCGCTGGCCGAGATCGTGGCCTCCGAAGGCGCCACGGTGGAGCCCGGGGCGATTATCGCGCGTATCGCGGCAGGCGCGGGGGGCGCGGCGGCTGCGCCCGCGCCGGCCGCCGCTGCCGCGCCCGCAGCCGCACCCGCGCCCTCGGGCAGCGGACGGTCGGATGTGGAGCACGCGCCCTCCGCCAAGAAGGCGATGGCCGAGGCGGGGCTCAGCCCCAGCGAGATCGAGGGGTCGGGCCGGGATGGCCGGATCATGAAGGAGGACGTGGCCCGCGCCGCCTCCCAGCCCCGCGCGAAAGCGCCTGCGCCTGCGCCGGCCGCCCGTGCGCCCGCCCCGGCGGACGACCATGCGCGCGAGAAGCGGGTGAAGATGACCCGGCTCCGCCAGACCATCGCCCGCCGCCTGAAGGAAGCGCAGAACACCGCCGCGATGCTCACCACCTATAACGAGGTGGACATGACGGGCGTCATGGAGATCCGGAAGGAGTTCAAGGAGGTCTTCGAGAAGAAGCACGGCGTGAAGCTCGGCTTCATGTCGTTCTTCGTGAAGGCCTGCACCCACGCGCTGCTGGAGCTGCCGGCGGTGAATGCCGAGATCGACGGGGACGAGATCGTCTACAAGAACTACGCCCATATCGGCGTGGCGGTGGGCACGCCCAACGGCCTCGTGGTGCCGGTGGTGCGCGATGCGCACAACATGAGCTTCGCGACCATCGAGAAGACCATTGCCGAGTACGGCGTGAAGGCGCGGGACGGCAAGCTTTCGATGGCGGAGATGCAGGGCGGGACCTTCACCATCTCGAACGGCGGCGTCTACGGCTCGCTGATGTCCTCGCCCATCCTGAACCCGCCGCAGTCGGCCATCCTGGGCATGCACAAGATCCAGGAGCGGCCGATGGTGGTGGGCGGGCAGATCGTGGTGCGCCCGATGATGTATCTCGCGCTCAGCTACGACCACCGCATCATCGACGGCAAGGAAGCCGTGACCTTCCTCGTCCGTGTGAAGGAAAGTCTCGAAGACCCCCGCCGCCTGCTGATGGACCTCTGAGCCGGTGGTTCGCGTCGAGGCGTCGGAAGGGGCGCTGGCGTCGTCATCCGTTGCGATTGCGACGTTCCGCTACTGCGCTCTGATCTGCCTGGTGATCGGGGCTGGGTCGAGCGTCGCGTATCTTTGGCCGGGCGAGAGGCCGCTCACGCTCCTGTGGATGTCCCTCGGCTTCGCTCTGGCAGGTCTCGTGATGTGGCGTGCGGCCCGGACGGCGCGCAATGGCAGTGCCTCGGCCATGTTCTGGCTGACGCTGGCAGGTGGCGGCGGTGTCGGCCTTATGATCGGGTATTCCGACAAGTTCGAGACGTCGCAAAAGGGAGAGATGCGGGCGCTGCACTGGGTGGCCGACCAGTTGGTCACCGTCTTCGGCATGCTCGGGCTGCCGACGGGCTTCATCTCCGCTGGTGCGCTCGCGGGTCTGATTGGTGCTCTGATGGTGATCATGCTCACGGCGATGGCAATGTGGGAAGCCTCGCGGCGGCGGGAGGTGCGCCGGATGATCGGCCAGCTGGCGACCTCGCCGGGCGGGCTCGCGGCGCTGCAGGAGACCTTCGGCGAAGATCATCCGTGGCTGCCCGGCAAGCCGCTCACGCCACGCCCGAGCCGGCCAGCGCGCAGCAGCACGGCTGATCGGGAACCCGTTCGTGAGCGCGGCGGTGTCGTCCGCCGTCCGAACTAGATGGCGCGCGAGGGGAATAGGTGATGCCGTTCGAGTTGCAGGTGCTGGGGCTGGCGGTGATCTGGGCTGTGGTGCAGCTCATGCTGTTTGCCGTGCCGGCGAACCTCGAGATCGGGTCGAAGTGGTTGGCGGGGCCGCGGGACGAGGCGCCCGAGCAGTGGATGTCGAAAGGGACGGCACGGCTGCAGCGGGCCTTTCTCAACCATATCGAGGGGCTGGTGCTGCACACGGCGGCCACGGTGGTGGTGGTGGCGGGCGGCGCGACCTCGCCACTCACCGCCTGGGGAGCCGGGCTCTACCTCGCCGCGCGCATTGCCTATGTGCCCTGCTACTGGATGGGGCTGCCCTGGATCCGCTCGGCCGTTTGGGCCGTGGGTCTCCTTGGCACGCTGATCATGCTGGGGGCGGGGCTGATCGGCGCCTGGGTGGGTGGCTTGCCTCAAGGCTGACCGCCGGGTGGGGATGAAACCCGTGCGTGGGGCGTCGAACGGTGAAGGCAGCCTAGCCCAGCCATCACCGCTCGAGAGGGAGAACTCCCGTGAACAGCCCCCAGCACACCACCAGCCGCTTTGCTGAGATCAACCGCGCCATGGGCGCCTACGCCCAGTCGGCCCGGGCGCGCCTCGCCGCAGGGCTGCCGCATCCGATGGACATTGCGAAGGGTGCTGCCCGCCTGAGCTGGGCCGGGCTGCGCCGGCTGGGCCAGTACAGCATGCCGAAGAGTGAGCGGCTGGACCGGCGGATCATCGAGATGGTGCTGGTCTTCCAGGCGGCCTGTTTCCTCGCGCTCGCGCTCGTTGCGCCCTTTGGCGGCTTCGGGCTGCCGGCAGGGATTGCGCTTTTCCTCCTGGTTCAGGTCGCCTGGGTTGTTGTGGTGCTGGAAGCGGTGCGGGACGGCCGGACGTTTCTCGCCATCTGCGCCTATGCGCCGCTCGTTGCCGTCACCTTCCTCGAGGCGCTGCGTTTCGGCGGATTTGCGGGGCTTGTTTTTGCCGTGGAGGCCGGGCTCAGCATCATCGCTGTCTACTTCCTCGCCACGCTTCCGGGCCGCCTCGCGCGGCGCTCCCCTCCCAAGACGTGACAACGCGCGCCGCTTATCGGCTTGTCATCCGGGGTCCGCATGGTGGATGCATGTTCCACGCGGGTCCCTGATGAACGAGGAGCGGAGCGATGGCGGATTTCGACGTGGTGGTGATCGGGGGCGGCCCCGGGGGCTATGTCTGCGCCATTCGTGCAGCACAGCGCGGGCTGAAGGTGGCCTGCGTCGAGGGGCGCGGCACGCTGGGCGGCACCTGCCTGAACGTGGGCTGCATCCCCTCGAAGGCGCTCCTCCACGCATCGGAGCTGGTGCACGAGGCCGAGGGAAATTTCGCCAAGATGGGCATCAAGGCGCGGGAGATCGAGGTCGATGTTCCGCAGATGCTGCAATACAAGCAGGGCGCCATCGACGCGAACACGCAGGGCATCGAGTTCCTCTTCAAGAAGAACAAGGTGGAATATGTGAAGGGCTGGGGTGAGATCGTCAGCCCCGGCCAGGTGAAGGTGGGCGACCGCGTTCTTGAGACGAAGAACATCGTTATCGCTACGGGGTCGGAGCCCGCCTCGCTGAAAGGCGTCGAGGTCGACGAGAAGCGGATCGTGACCTCGACCGGGGCCCTCGAGCTCGAGAGCGTGCCGAAGCGGCTGGTCGTGATCGGCGGCGGGGTGATCGGGCTCGAACTCGGCTCGGTGTGGCGTCGCCTCGGCGCTGAGGTCACGGTCGTCGAGTTCCTCGACCACATCATTCCCGGCAACGATGTCGAGGTTCAGCGCCAGTTCCAGAAGATCCTGACCAAGCAGGGGATCAACTTCATCCTCGGCGCGGCGGTGCAGGGCGTGGACAAGGGCAATGCGCTGACGGTGCACTACAACAGCCGCAAGGACGACAGCGAGCACGAGCTGGAGGCCGATGTGGTGCTGCTGGCGACCGGGCGGCGGCCTTACACCGCGGGCCTTGGGCTCGACCGCGTCGGCGTGGAGATGACGGACCGGGGACAGGTGAAGACCGACCATCGCCTCGCCACCAACGTGCCCGGCATCTGGGCCATCGGCGATGTCTGCGTGGGCCCGATGCTGGCGCACAAGGCGGAGGACGAGGGCGTGGCCGTGGCCGACAGCATTGCGGGCGGCCATGGCCATGTGAACTACGGCGTGATCCCCGGCGTGATCTACACGGCGCCCGAGGTGGCGAATGTGGGCAAGACGGAGGAGGAGCTGAAGGCGGAGGGACGGGCCTACAAGGCCGGTAAGTTCCCCTTCCTCGCCAATGGTCGGGCCAAGGCGAACCTCGTGGCGGACGGCTTCGTGAAGATCCTGGCGGATAAAGAGACGGATCGGATCCTCGGCGCGCATATCATCGGGCCGGGTGCTGGCGATCTCATCCACGAGGTCTGCATGGCCATGGAGTTTGGCGCATCGGCCGAGGATCTCGCCATGACCTGCCATGCTCACCCGACATACTCGGAAGCCGTGCGCGAGGCGGCGCTGGCTTGTGGGGTCGGCGCGATCCACGCCTGAGGCCACGCGCGCCCGCCGACCATGGGGCGAGCTGGCTCAGAGATAGAGCCAGTTCGCGACCAGGAAGAAGGTCAGGACGCCGAACACATCGTTCGACGTGGTGATGAAGATGCCAGTGGCCACGGCGGGGTCGAGTCCAAGGCGGTCGAGGATCACGGGAACGGCGGCACCCGCCGTGCTGGCGAGGGCGGTGACGATCACCAGCGCGGTGGCGGCGGTGAGCGCGAGGCGGAGCGGGGCCTCGATGGGCATCAGCAGCGAGGCGACGAGCACTAGGGCGCTGACGACTGCGCCCACGGCAAGACCGTTCATCACCGCGCCTGCGAGCTCGCGGAGGAGACGGGGGCCAAGCTCGCGCACGCTCGCATCCCCGCCGGTGAGCGCCTGGACCGTGACCGTGGAGGCCTGGATACCCGCATTGCCGGCGGTCGCCATGATCACCGGGATGAAGCTCGCCAGCACGGCCGCGCGCGCGAGCGCGTCCTCGAAGGAGGCGATCACGCTCGCCGCCACGGAGGCGCCGACGAGCCCGCCCATCAGCCAGGGCAGCCGGCGCATGACGATCTGGAACGGCGTGTCGCTGTCGGAGCTTTCCGGGGAGACGCCGCCGAGGAGCAGCAGGTCCTCCCGTGCCTCGGCCCGGCTGATCTCCGCCAGCTCGGCGGGGGTGACGCAGCCGAGGAGCTGGCCCTCCCGGTCCGTCACCGCCACCACGCGGAGGCGTCGCTCCTCCGCGAGGCGGAGGACGGCCTCGCGATCCATGTCCTTGTCGACGCTCACCACATCGGCGCGCATGACGTCGCCCACCCGGGTCTCGGGCGTGCAGAGCATGAGATCGCGGATGCGGAGATATCCGGTCAGCCGGCCCGCGGTGTCGGTGATGTAGAGCGCGTCGAGCTTCTCGATCTGGTCCGAACGGCGCCGGAGATCCTCGATCACATCCCCGATGAGCCCGTCCTCCTGAATCGCGAGGAAGCCGCGGCGCATCATCGCGCCCGCGCTTTCGGCGAGATAGCTCAGATCGGCGCGCCAGCGCTCGGGCTCGGGCAGGCGGGGGATGACGCGGTTGCGCATCGCCTCGGGCAGGTCGGCGAGCAGGCGCAGCGCCCGGTCGTGGTTCAGGCGGCGGGCGAGCTTCACCACCTTGTCCTCGGCCGCGTCCTCCATCAGCACCCGGCCAAGGCGGGGATCGAGCTCCGCCAGGACGCCGAGGCCCAGCTCTTCCGGGAGCCAGCCGACGAGTTTCTTCGCCCGCTTGGTGCGGAGCGCCATGACAAGGCGGATCACATCGGCGGCGGGCCAGTCCGCGATCGTGTGGAGCACGCGCTTGCGCGCGCCGTGGCGGATCATCTCGTCGATGGCGGCGGTGGTGGCGGCGTTGTGCTCGGCGCTGCCGGCACTGGCGCTGCGCGCCCAGGTGAGCGGCGCGGTTTCTTCGACGCTCTCGCTCATGGTCGCTCCCGTGAACCCGCACCCCAGTGGCAGCGGGCGCCTGCACGGTGTCAACACAAGAGACGATGACGCTTGGTGAGCGATGCCCGCGCTCCGTTGCAGATTCGGACGGGCGCGCGGGCTGTCTCGCCGGCGTTTCAGGTTAGCTTGCGCCCCGCGCACAGAATGGAGGGCAAGATGGCCAGGCTGCTCGGGATCTCAGGCTCGCTCCGGCGGGAAAGCTTCAACACCAAGCTCGTGCACGAGGCCTTCCGCCAGTATGGCGAGTGCGAGGCGAGCGTGGCGGATCTCAACCTGCCGCTTTTCAACGAGGACGTGGAGGCGGCGGGCATGCCCGCCCCGGTGGTCTCGCTGAAGGAGCAGGTGGAGGCGGCGGACGCGCTGATCATCTCGACGCCCGAGTACAACAAGAACCCCCCGGGCGTGCTGAAGAACGCGCTCGACTGGCTGAGCCGCTTCAAGCCGATGCCGACAGCGGGCAAGCCCACGGTGGTGCTCTCCGCAACGGCCGGTGGGGCGGGCGGGCAGCGTGCGCAATCGGCGCTCTATCTGATGCTGGTGCCGTTCAACATCGAGCTTCTCGCCAATCCGGAGGTGTTCGTCGGCGCGGCGCACACGAAGTTCGCGGAAGATGGCACGCTGTCGGACGCGGCGACCGCGGAGTTCCTGGGCAAGAAGATGCAGATGCTGCGGGAGCGGCTGGGCGAGTAGACCTCAGCCCGCGCGCGGATGCGCGGCGGCGACGGCGGCGGCGAGGCTCGCTTCGTCCACCCCGGCATAGACCTGCGTGGTGCTGAGCGCGCGGTGGCCGAGGAGCTTCTGGATCGTCCGGAGGTCCCCGCCTGCGGCGAGCAGCTGCGTGGCGAAGGCGTGGCGCAGCGCGTGGGGGGTGGCGGTTTTCGGCATGCCGAGAGCGTGGCGCGCCTCAGCCATGGACGCCGCCACCGTCTCGCGCCGTAGCGGCCCGCCGCGGGTGGCGCGGAAGAGCGGTGCTTCGGGCGTCAGCACATGGGGGCAGAGGCTGCGGTAGGTCTCCACCGCCTCTGCAGCGACGGGCAGGACGGGCACCTGACGGCGGCGGGCGCCCTTGCCGGTCACCTCCAGCGTATCGCCGAGGGGCGCCTGGGCGCCGCGGAGGCCGAGGGCTTCCGAAATGCGAAGGCCGGCCGCCCAGAGGAGGGTGAGGACGGCCACGTCCCGCGCCATCTCCCAGGGGCGCCTGTCGCCACTGCCCACGAAGTCCAGCACTGCATGACCATCGTCGACGCTCACCGGACGGGGGGCGGAGCGGGCGTGCTTAGGTGTGGCGATGGTGAGGAGGGCTGGGCATTGGAGGCCATGCGCATCCTCGAGCCAGCCGAAGAAGCCGCGCACCGCCGAGAGATCGCGCCCGAGCGCGCGGGCGGAGAGGCCGCGCCGCCGCTCCGCCGCCATCCAGGCCCGGAAATCGGTGACGGTGAGCGCCGTGAGGCCGGCGGGCGTGGGTGCCTCCCCAGTATGCCGGGTCGTGAAGAGCAGGAAGCGGCGGAGGGCGGCGCCGTAGGCGTCGAGCGTGAGTTCGCCGCGCCCGCGCGTGGCGCCCAGATGCTCGAGCCAGCGGCCGATGAGCGCCGCCATCGCGTCCGGCAGGGCCGGCGTGTCGACGGCGCCCGGCATGGTCACGGGCCCGCCGCCTCGAAGGCCGCGAGGTGCCCGGTGGCGAGGCGCGAGACCACGGCGGCCAGGAACCGCAGAAGCTCTGTCCCCTGGTCCGGCGAGAAGCGCTCGGGGTCGGCCGAGCCGAGCGCCAGCAGCCCGGTTTCCGCCCCGAGGGTGAGCGGCAGCAGCGCTTCGGAGGCTATGTGCTCGCGCGGGAACAGCGCCTCCGCCTCGGCCGGTGCCTCGCGGAGCAGGATGCCGCCCTCGGCGGGTCGGCCCTCGATACCGAGATAGTGCTCCACCGTGCCGCGCGGCAGGAAGAGCAGGGTGGCGCCCGCCGGGCCTAGGCCGGTCGCCGGGGTGACCGCGGTCACGTCCCCCTCGATGCAGAGACGCGCGGCCTCGATGCTCACACGGGCGGGCAGGCTATCGGCCAGCGCCGCGGCGAAGGCCGGCAGGTCTTCCGCGGCCATCAGGTCCATCACGGCGGCATGCAGCGCACCGGTGGAGGCCACATTCTCGTAGGCGGCGGCGATGACGGAGCGGTTGGTGTGGACGAGGCGGGAGAGGCGCGCCTCGAGCCGCTCGACGAGCTTGTCGCGGAGATCCACCACCTTGCGGCTCGGCGGCACGGGCGCGGCGTTGGGCAGCGCGGTGCCGGGATGCGTGGCGCCGATGAGCGCGCGCATCACCCGGTCGTCCCCCAGCACCAGTTCGGGATCGGCCATCACGAGGCTGCGGATAAGCTCCCGCTCTTCGTCGGCCAGTCCGTTTTCGGCTGCCTCCACCGGCGCGGTCTTCTCGGCGTCAGCATCGGTACCGCCGGTCATCTCGATATCCTTCATGCTGCACGCCTCACTTCAGAATGGTCTGGCCGGTCTTCGCCCAGTCCGCCAGGAAGGCGGCGAGGCCCTTGTCCGTCAGCGGATGATCGGCGAGCTTCTTCAGAACGCCTGGCGGCAGGGTCGCGACATCGGCGCCGATCTTGGCGGCTTCGGCCACATGGTTCACGCTGCGGATCGAGGCGGCGAGGATCTCGGTCTTGAAGTGGGGATAGTTGTCGTAGATCTCGCGGATCTCGGCGATCAGCTCCATACCGTCGAGCCCGATATCGTCGAGCCGCCCGATGAAGGGGGAGATGAAGCTGGCCCCCGCCTTGGCGGCAAGGAGCGCCTGGTTGGCCGTGAAGCAGAGCGTGACATTGACCATGCGCCCTTCGTCCGAAAGCGCGTTGCAGGCACGCAGGCCGTCCCAGGTCAGCGGCACCTTCACGGCGATGTTGGGGGCGATGGCGGCCAGGTGGCGGCCTTCGGCGAGCATGGCGTCGAACTCGGTTGCGGTGACCTCGGCCGAGACCGGGCCGGGCACGAGGTCGCAAATCTCCTTCGTGACCTCCATGATGTCCCGCCCCGACTTTGCGATAAGGGAGGGGTTGGTGGTCACGCCGTCCACCATGCCGGTGGCGGCCAGCTCGCGGATCTCCGCGATGTCGGCAGTGTCGACGAAGAACTTCATGGGCCTGGTCGCTCCGGGGGTGTTCACAGGGATAGCGAAGCGTAGCCGAGGGGGCGCTGGCCGGCCAATGGCGAGCATGGGCGGGCGAGCTGTGGTCGGGGGCCGCGCGTGAGCGGCGTTGCCGATGGGACTCAGGGCGGGCTCTTCGACAAGGCCGCGAGCGGGAACGCCGCCGCGCGTGTGGGCGTGGTGGTGCCGATGCCCTTCGATACGCCGCTGGATTATGCTGTGCCGGAGGGGATGGATCTCGCGCCGGGGGATTTCGTGCGCGTGACGATCGCGGGCCGGTCGAGTGCCGGCGTCGTTTGGGGCCCGGGCGAGGGGCGTCTGCCGGTCGAGAAGCTGAAGCCGGTGAGCGCGCGCCTCGATGTGCCGCCGATGACCGACCGGATGCGGATGTTCATCGAGCGGGCGGCCGCCTACACGCTGACGCCCATCGGCATGATGCTGCGGCTGGCAACGCGGGTGCCCGATCTCGGCCAGTCTCCCCGCATGCGCCGGGTGCTGGTGCCGGGCGAGGCGGTGCCGGAGCGGATGACGCCGGCGCGCGAGCGTGTGCTCGTCGCGGCACGGGAGGCGCCCGCCGGGCTGGCGGCCACGGAGCTTGCGCGACGTGCCGAGGTGACCCCTGCCGTCGTGACAGGGCTGCTGAAGGCCGGGGCGTTGGCGGAGCGGCACGAGGCGGCTGAGGCCCCCTTCGCACCACTCTTCGGCCAGGCGCCCGGCGCGCATCTTTCCGAGGCGCAGCGTGCCGCGGCGGCGGATCTGCGCGATGCCGTGAAGGCAGAGGCGTTCTCCGCGACGCTGCTCTACGGCGTTACCGGCTCGGGCAAGACGGAGGTTTATCTCGAGGCGGTGGCGGAATGCGTCGCTGCGGGCCGTCAGGCGCTGGTGCTGCTGCCGGAGGTGGCGCTCACCCCGCAGTTCCTGGCCCGGGTGGAGGCGCGTTTCGGGGCTCGCCCGGCCGAATGGCACCACGGCGTGGCCCCGCCCGAACGCCGGCGGGTGTGGCGCGGGGTGGCGGAGGGGCGGGCGCCGCTGGTCGTCGGCGCGCGCTCGGCGCTTTTCCTGCCCTTTGCGGATCTCGGCCTGATCGTGGTCGACGAGGAGCATGAGGCGTCGTTCAAGCAGGAGGATCTCGTGCTCTATAACGCTCGGGACATGGCGGTGCTGCGTGCCTCGCTGGAGAGCGCAACGGTCCTGCTGGCTTCCGCCACACCCTCGCTCGAGACATGGGCGAATGCGGCGGCGGGCAAGTACAAGCGGCTCGACCTGCCGGAGCGGTTCGGCGCGGCGGTGCTGCCGAAGCTCAGGCTCATCGATCTGCGTGAGCATAACCCGGGCCGTGAGCGCTGGCTTTCGGAGCCGCTGGTGGATGCGGCACGGGCGCGGTTGGCGGCGGGCGAGCAGGCAATGTTCTTCCTCAACCGCCGGGGCTATGCGCCGCTCATGCTCTGCCGGCGCTGCGGGGCCTATTTTGGCTGCCCGCATTGCGATGCTTGGCTCACCATCCACCGCTTCCGCGACATGCTGATGTGCCACCAATGCGGGCATGAGGAGCGCGTGCCCGCTGCCTGCCCGAGCTGCGGGGCGGTGGACGGCCTGGCGGCTTGCGGACCGGGGGTGGAGCGTCTGGGGGAGGAGGCGGCCGAGCTCTTCCCCGGCGCCCGCATCGAGGTGCTGAGCTCGGATCTCACGCTGGGCCCTGCGGATCTGAAGGCGCGGCTCGCGGGCATCGCGGCGGGTGAGGCGGATATCATCATCGGCACGCAGATGGTGGCGAAGGGGCACAACTTCCCGAACCTTACCCTCGTCGGCGTGGTGGACGCGGATATGGGCCTCGCGGGTGGGGACCTGCGCGCGGCGGAGCGGACGTTCCAGCTTCTCCACCAGGTCTCGGGCCGGGCAGGGCGGGCGGACCGGCCGGGCACGGCGATGATCCAGACGGCCAACCCCAACCATCCTGTCTTCCGGGCCATGCTTTCGGGCGATGCGGAGGGGTTCTGGCGCGGCCTCGCAGAGGAACGGTACGCCGCTGGCATGCCGCCCTATGGCAGGCTCGCGGGCATCGTCGTCTCCGCGGAGGACGAGGCGAAGGCCTCGGAGATCGCGCGCGCCCTGGGCCGTGCCGCGGGGCTCCTCGCGCAGTCGGGCGTTGAGCTCTTCGGCCCCGCGCCCGCGCCCTTCGCGCGCATCCGGGGCCGGGCGCGCTTTCGCCTCCTCGCCAAGGCACCGAAGGGCGCGCCGCTGCAGGATGCGCTCCGCACCTGGCTTGCCAGTGTTAAGGTGCCCTCCGCCGTCAGGGTCACCGTCGATATCGATCCCCAGAGCTTTCTCTGACACCGCAGGATCCGGGTCGCGACGCTTCCCTCCGCCGGCTAGGTCCGGGAGAGAGCGCACCGATCACGGAGGAGCCCGAGATGACAGAGATCCGTTTCGACCCGATGCCGACCGACGCTGCCCGCGCCCTGCAGGCGGGCGGGCCGGACGCCAATGGCCAGCCCGCAGAGCGCAAGGTTTCGGACGGTGACGGGAACCCCTGCCGGCATTGTCTGCGCGAGATACCGGCGGGTCGGGAGATGCTGGTGCTTGCGTGGCGGCCCTTCAGCACCTGCCAGCCCTATGCGGAGACGGGGCCTGTCTTCCTCTGTGCCGACGCCTGCACCGCGCATGCGGGGGCTAGCGTGCCGGAGGTGCTGAGGACGAGCCCGCGCTACATGATGCGCGGCTACGGGGACGATGAACGCATTGTCTACGGCACAGGCGCCGTGGTGCCCGCCGGAGAGATCGTGGCGCAAGCGGCGGACATCCTCTCGCGGCCGGATATTGCCTTCGTCCATGTCCGTTCGGCCTCGAATGGCTGCTTTCAATGCGCCATCCGCCGCGCCTGAGATCGCGGTCCATCCATTTTGCCCGGCCAATGGAAGACATTTCGAAAGGCGACCGCAGGTGGCGTGTTGCGGTCGCTCACGGATGTTGCAAGCCCCTAAATCACATGCTAGCTGACCGGCACATTCCGCAGGCGGGTATCCCCAACCCGACGCAACGCTGGCCGTGCGCCCGTCCCGGTGCGCCAAAACGGCCGGCCAAAAGGAAAGGCTGGGCGTGGCCGATAGCTCTACCTTCATCGATGGCGTTGCTGAGCGTTACGCCACCGCGCTGTTCGATCTGGCGCTCGAGGAAAACGCGCTCGAAGCCGTCGAGGCGGACGTCGAGACGCTTGCCGCTGCCTTTGGCGAGAGCGAGGACCTCCGGACGCTGGCCACAAGCCCGCTCTATGGGCGGGCAGAGCAGGGCCGGGCGATGGGTACCATCACCTCGGCGCTCGGCCTCGGTCCGCTGATCTCCAATCTCGTTGCGCTGATGGCGTCCAAGCGGCGCCTCTTCGTGCTGCAGGATGCGCTGACGCTGTTCCGCGCGCGCCTTGCCGAGCACCGGGGTGAGATGACCGCTGAGGTGACGGCCGCGCGCGCGCTTTCGGACGCGCAGCGCGACACCCTCGCCGCCACGCTCAAGACCGCCACGGGGCGGGATGTGAAGCTTGATATTCGCGTCGATGAAAGCCTCATCGGCGGACTGATCGTGAAGGTGGGCTCGAAGATGATCGACACGTCGATCCGCTCGCAGCTCGCTTCCCTGCACACCACCATGAAAGAGGCCGGCTGATGGGCATCCAGGCATCCGAAATCTCCTCGATCCTCAAGGAGCAGATCAAGAATTTCGGCCAGGAGGCGCAGGTCTCCGAGGTCGGCCGGGTGCTGTCGGTCGGTGACGGTATCGCCCGCATCTACGGCCTCGACCAGGTTCAGGCCGGCGAGATGGTCGAGTTCCCGGGCGGGATCCGCGGCATGGCCCTCAACCTCGAGGAAGACAATGTCGGCGTCGTGATCTTCGGCTCGGACCGCGACATCAAGGAAGGCGACACGGTCAAGCGCACGAACTCGATCGTGGACGTGCCGGCGGGCAAGGGCCTTCTCGGCCGCGTGCTCGACCCGCTCGGCAACCCGATCGACGGCAAGGGCCCGGTGGAATACGCCGAGCGCCGCGTGGCGGACGTGAAGGCTCCCGGGATCATCCCGCGCCAGTCGGTGCACGAGCCGATGGCGACCGGCATCAAGTCGATCGACGCGCTGATCCCGATCGGCCGCGGCCAGCGCGAGCTGATCATCGGTGATCGTCAGACCGGCAAGACCGCCATCGCGGTCGACACGATCCTCAACCAGAAGAGCTACAACGAGGCTGCGGGCAACGACGAGAGCAAGAAGCTCTACTGCATCTACGTCGTCGTCGGTCAGAAGCGCTCGACCGTGGCGCAGCTCGTCCGCAAGCTCGAGGAGAACGGCGCGCTCGAATACTCGATCGTCGTTGCCGCGACCGCGTCGGAAGCGGCGCCGCTCCAGTACCTCGCGCCCTACGCCGCCTGCGCCATGGCCGAGTACTTCCGCGACAACGGCATGCACGGGCTGATCATCTACGACGATCTCTCGAAGCAGGCCGTGGCCTATCGCCAGATGTCGCTGCTGCTGCGCCGCCCGCCGGGCCGCGAAGCGTATCCGGGCGACGTTTTCTATCTCCACTCCCGCCTTCTCGAGCGTGCGGCGAAGCTGAATGCCGACCATCAGTCCGGCTCGCTCACGGCGCTTCCGATCATCGAGACGCAGGCGGGCGACGTGTCGGCCTTTATTCCGACCAACGTGATCTCGATCACCGATGGTCAGATCTTCCTCGAGACCGACCTCTTCTTCCAAGGCATCCGCCCTGCCGTGAATGTCGGCCTCTCGGTGAGCCGCGTGGGCTCCTCGGCCCAGACCAAGGCGATGAAGTCGGTTGCCGGCGCCGTGAAGCTCGAGCTCGCGCAGTACCGCGAGATGGCCGCCTTCGCGCAGTTCGCCTCGGACCTCGACGCCTCGACCCAGAAGCTGCTGAACCGCGGCGCGCGTCTGACCGAGCTCCTGAAGCAGCCGCAGTATTCGCCGCTCACCAATGCCGAGCAGGTCTGCGTGATCTTTGCCGGCACGCAGGGCTACCTCGACGATCTGCCGGTCTCGAAGGTTGGCGAGTTCGAAACGGCGCTTCTCGCCGAGCTCCGCAACTCGAACCAGGCGCTGCTCGACGACATCCGCGACAACGACCGCAAGGTCGAGAAGGATCTCGCGGACAAGATCAAGGGCGTCATCGAGGGCGTAAAGAAGAGCTTTTCCTGAGCCTCTGACAGCGTGACGGAAAAGCACGGGAGCCCGCGATGCCGAGCTTGAAGGACCTCAAGAACCGGATCGACAGCGTCAAGTCGACCCGGAAGATCACCAAGGCCATGCAGATGGTGGCCGCCGCGAAACTGCGCCGCGCGCAGGAGGCGGCGGAGGCTGCGCGCCCTTATGCCGAGCGCATGACGGCGATGATGGGCAACCTCGCGCTCGCCGCGAAGGACAGCCCGACGGCGCCTGAGCTGATGGTCGGCAACGGGAACGACCAGACGCATCTGCTGGTGGTTTGCACTGCGGAGCGTGGCCTTTGCGGCGGCTTCAACTCCTCGATCGTGCGCCTGGCGCGCCGGCATATCGAGGAGCTGCGCGGCAAGGGCAAGACCGTGAAGATCCTGACCGTGGGCAAGAAGGGGCGGGACCAGCTTCGGCGGGACTATCGCGACCTCTTCGTCGATCACGTGGATCTCTCCGGCGTGAAGCGGATCGGCTTCGAGAACGCCGCTGAGGTTGCGGACGATATCCGCCTGCGCTTCGAGACGGGCGAGTACGACGTCTGCACGCTCTTCTACGCGAAGTTCAAATCCGTGATCAGCCAGGAGCCGACGCCGCTCCAGCTCATCCCGGCCGAGATCCCGGAAGATGCCGAGGCGGGCACGCTCTACGAATACGAGCCGGACGAGGAGAGCATCCTCACCGAGCTTCTGCCGGCGAACCTCGCCACCCAGGTCTTCACCGCGCTCCTCGAGAACGCGGCGTCGGAGCAGGGTGCGCGGATGGCGGCAATGGACAACGCGACCCGCAATGCGGGCGAGATGATCGACAGGCTGAACCTGGAGTACAACCGCTCCCGCCAGGCCGCGATCACCAAGGAACTCATCGAGATTATCTCGGGCGCTGAAGCGCTCTGACGACGGAGAAACAGCATGGCTCAGACTGGCAAGATCACCCAGATCATCGGCGCCGTCGTCGATGTGCAGTTCGACGACCACCTGCCCGCGATCCTGAACGCGCTGGAGACCGACAACAACGGCGTGCGCCTGGTGCTCGAGGTGTCGCAGCACCTCGGCGAGAACACCGTGCGCACCATCGCCATGGACGGCACGGAGGGCCTCGTGCGTGGCCAGGTGGTGACCGACACGGAGGCGCCGATCG
>JBCBEP010000045.1:0-26880 GCA_038528605.1 Pseudomonadota bacterium | reverse complement strand
GCTACGAGTACCCGGAGCACGATATCGAGTTCACCTCGATCATGCTCCAGAAGGATGAGCTGGAAGAGTACGGTTACGAGCAGGACGAGTACCTGCTGGCCACGGATACCCGCGTCGTCGTGCCGGTGAACGCCAATGTCCACGTGCTCGGCACAGGCGCGGACGTGATCCACAACTTCGCCATGCCGTCCTTCGGGCTGAAGATGGACGTGATCCCCGGCCGCCTGAACGAGACATGGTTCCGCGCCACCGAGGTGGGCACGTATTTCGGCCAGTGCTCGGAGCTTTGCGGCATCAACCACGCCTACATGCCGATAACCATCGAGGTGGTTAGCCAGGAGGACTACGACGCCTGGGTTGCCGAGCAGGTGGCGGCGAAGAACGGCGACACGGATGTTGCCGCCGCGGAAAAAGTGGCTGAGTGAGCCATGACTGCCGGGGCGCGCTCCGGCGGGTTGAGTGAAGACTGACAGGCGCGCCGCACCGGAGCACCCCGGTTGCGGCGCTGGCCTCGAAAGGCAGACGAGTTGACCGACGCCACTTCCCATCACGCGCTGACCGATGCTGCACCGGAGCCGGGGCTGAACGACTTCATCCGGCTGCTGAAGCCGCGGGTGATGTCGCTCGTGATCTTCACGGCGCTGGCAGCGATGGTTGCGGCGCCTGCTGCATCGCACTGGGTCGAAGCGCTTTCGGCGCTGATCTGCATCGCGGTGGGGGCGGGCGCGGCCGGCGCGCTGAACATGTGGTGGGACGCGGATATCGACGCGGAGATGAGCCGAACGAAGGCGCGCCCCGTGCCGCAGGGTGCCGTGACGCCCGAGGAGGCGCGGAATTTCGGCCTGGGCCTCTCGCTCCTCTCGGTGATGGTGCTGGGCGTGGTGGCCAACTGGCTGGCAGCGGGGCTGCTGGCCTTCACGATCTTCTTCTACGCGGTGATCTACACGATGTGGCTGAAGCGCTCGACGCCGCAGAACATCGTGATCGGCGGCGCAGCGGGCGCCTTTCCGCCGGTTGTTGCCTGGGCGGCGGTAACGGGCGAGGTCGCCTGGGCGCCGGTGCTGATGTTCCTGGTGATCTTCCTCTGGACGCCGCCGCATTTCTGGGCGCTCGCGCTCTGGCGCTGCCGGGATTATGCGGGCGTATCGGTGCCGATGCTGCCGGTGGTTGCGGGCGATGCAGCGACGCGCCGTCAGATCTGGTGGTACAGCCTCGTGCTCGTGCCGGTGACCCTTCTGCCCGCGGTGACCGTTGCGGGCGGGCCGATCTACGCAGCTGTCGCGCTCTATGTCTCCGCCATCTTCCTGCGCGATGCCTGGCGCGTCTCCCGCCGTGCGGAGGCGGAGGCCGAGGCGGATGCTTTCCGGGCGGAGAAGCGGCTCTTCGGCTTCTCCATCGTCTTCCTCTTTGCGCTTTTCGGTGGCTTCATCGCCGATGCGCTGCTGCGCGCGGGGCTGGGCCTCGCGGGTGTCGACTACTACTGGCCGGTCTGGTTCTGAGGGTTGAGAATGAGCGACACGATGTTTCGCCGCGACCATGAGCTTCACCATCGCCGCTGGGGCCGCAATGTGGGCGTGCTGGTCGCGCTCCTCGCGCTCTGCGTGATGCTCTTCTCCATCACGGTGGTGAAGATGGGGAACCAGGGCGCAACCGTCGGCAACCCGTCGGCCAGCCAGGCAGGCGGCTGGGGTGCTGAGGACTTTCAGGAACTGATCAAGGACGACGAGCCGACCCGTGCCGTGGGAGGAGCGACGCAATGAGCAAGCCTAATCTGGCCAAGAAGGCCATTCCGTTTGTGGGCATCGCCTTCGGCATGCTCGGCATGGCCTACGCTGCGGTGCCGCTTTACGATCTTTTCTGTCGGGTAACCGGGTTTGGCGGCACGACGCAGACGGCGGAGAACCGTTCGGCGCCGGAAATCCTCGACGAGACGATTACGGTTCGCTTCGATGCCTCGAAGGGTCGCGGCATGCCCTGGCGCTTCACGCCGCTGCAGGACGAGGTGGAGGTCCGGATCGGAGAGACGGGGCTTGCCTTCTACGAGGCGCATAACCCGACCGACAAGCCGGTTATGGGCACCGCGACCTACAACGTCGCGCCCTACAGTGTCGGCAGCTACTTCGTGAAGATCGACTGCTTCTGTTTTCAGGAGCAGATGCTGGAGCCCGGGCAGACCATCCAGATGCCCGTGACCTTCTATGTCGACCCCGAGATTGTGGACGATGCGGAGACAGAGCGCGTCCATACCATCACGCTGAGCTACACTTTCTACGAGCAGGAGCCTGAAAAACAGGCCCAGCTCGACGACTGACCTGGGAGCCGGGGGCCTCGCCCCCAACGACTACACTGGGGGCGCTGCCCCCGACGGAGGACCGCAATGGCCCACGAGAAGAACCACGACTATCACATCCTGCCGCCGAGCCCCTGGCCGTTCTACGGCGCGGTCTCGGCCTTCGTCATGCTCGTCGGCGCCATCCTCTACTTCAAGGGTGAGACCGGCGCGATCGCGCTGCTGGGCTTCGCGGGCTGCTGCTACGTCGCCTATGGCTGGTGGCGTGACGTGGTGGCCGAGAGCAAGGTGGGCGACCACACGCCGGTGGTGCAGATCGGCCTGCGCTACGGCGTGCTGCTCTTCATCATCTCGGAGGTGATGTTCTTTTCCGCCTGGTTCTGGTCGTTCTTCAAGCACGCGATCTTCCCGGTGCCGGATATCGAGGGCCAGGTGACGCCGACGCTGGAGCTGCCGGTCGGCCAGTTCCCGCCGGCGGGGATCGAGACCTTCGACCCCTGGCATCTGCCGCTGATGAACACAGTGATCCTGCTGCTCTCGGGCGTGACGGTGACCTACGCGCACCACGCGCTGATCGAGAACAAGCGGAAGGATCTGGTCTGGGGTCTGATCGGTACCGTGGGGCTCGGCGCGCTCTTCACGATCTTCCAGGCTTACGAGTACAGCCACGCGGCCTTCGGGTTCACCGACGGGATCTATGCGGCCAACTTCTACATGGCCACGGGTTTCCATGGCTTCCACGTGCTGATCGGGACCATCTTCCTCGCGGTCTGCCTGTTCCGCGCGCAGGCGGGGCAGTTCCGGCCGGAGAAGCATATCGGCTTCGAGGCGGCGGCCTGGTACTGGCACTTCGTCGACGTGGTGTGGCTGTTCCTGTTTGCCGCCATCTACATCTGGGGCCGCTGATCGGGCCGGACCATGACAGCACCGCAGCGGCGCGCTATCGCCGCCATCATCCTGGGGGTCGCCGGTACGGCGACCCTTATTGCCTTGTGCCTCTGGCAGGTGCAGCGGCTGGACTGGAAGCTGGGCCTGATCGCGAGCCTGGAGCAGCGGCTTTCGGCCGAGCCCGTGGCGCTGCCTGCCGCGCCGACGCCGGATGACGAGTTCCTGCGGGTTTCGGTGACCGGGAGGTTCGAGGGGCGGGAGGGCACGCATGGCTTCACTGATGCCCCGCTCCTCACCACCTTCGACAAGCAGGCGGGGTATCGCGTTCTGCAGCCCTTCACGCTGACGGATGGCAGGCGGATCATGGTCAGCCGCGGCTGGGTTCCGCTCGAGGCGAAGAATGCGGGTGGGCGCGCGGCGCTGCCGACGCCCGCGCCGGAGGGGACAGTGACGCTGACGGGGGCGCTGCGCTTCCCGGACGACCCGCAGTCCCCAGCCTTCGGTGCGTCCGACAATGTGTGGATCGCGCGGGATCTCTCGGTGATGGCGGACGTGTTCGACGTGGAGCCGGTGCTGCTGGTCTCCGAGACGCCGACACCGGGGCCGGGCGTGCGGGCGCCGCTGTTGCAGCCGCTGACGGTGAACCTCAAGAACGACCATCTGGGTTATGCGATCACCTGGGGGCTGCTCGCGGCGGTCTGGGCCGTGATGAGCGGCGTGCTGGCGTTCCGGTAGTGGCGAAAGGGCGCGGCCGGCGCTGCCTGATCGCTCGGCGTTGAGCAGTCCGCCGCTTCGCGCTACGAGGGGAGGACCGCCGCTCATGGGACGCGACATGAAATACATCAGCACGCGCGGGCAGGCGCCCGTGCTCAGCTTCGAGGATACGCTGCTCGCCGGGCTTGCGCGCGACGGCGGGCTTTATCTGCCGGAGAGCTACCCCACGCTCACGCCCGACGAGATTCGCGCCATGCGGGGGCTGCCTTACGAGGACGTGGCCTTCCGGGTGATGTGGCCCTTCCTGGGCGGCGCCTTCGGCGAGGCGACGTTCCGCAGGCTGGTCGAGCGTGCCTATAGCTGCTTCCGCCACCCGGCGCGGGCGCCGCTGGTGCAGACCGGGCCCAACGAATGGATCCTGGAGCTGCATCACGGGCCGACGCTGGCGTTCAAGGACTTCGCCATGCAGCTCGTCGCCCAGATGTTCGAGCGCGTGCTTGAGGACCGGGGCAGCCATACGACCATCGTCTGCGCCACATCGGGCGACACGGGCAGTGCGGCGATGGAGGCGTTCCGGGGCCTCGAGCGGGTGCGCGTGGTGGTGCTCTATCCCCATGGGCGCGTGAGCGATGTGCAGCGGCGGCAGATGACGACGCCTTCCGAGGGCAATGTGCATGCCTTCGCCGTGGACGGGACGTTCGACGACTGCCAGGCGCTGGTGAAGGCCATGTTCAACGACCATGGCTTCCGGGACGAGATGCGCCTCGGCGCCGTGAACAGCATCAATTGGGGCCGCGTGCTGGCGCAGGTGGTGTACTATTTCTCCTCCGCCGCAGCCCTCGGCGCGCCGGACCGGGCGGTGAGCTACAGCGTGCCCACCGGCAATTTCGGGGACATTCTGGCGGGCGACGTGGCGCGGCGCATGGGGCTGCCCGTGAGCCAGCTCGTGATCGCGACGAACGAGAACGACATTCTCCACCGCACGCTGGCCGAGGGTGTGGGCGCGCCTGAGCCGGTGGTGCCGACCATCGCGCCCTCGATGGACATCCAGGTGAGCTCGAACTTCGAGCGGCTGCTCTTCGAGCTCTATGGGCGCGACGGTGCTGCGGTGGCGACAGCCATGGCAGAGCAGAAGGCCGGCAAGGCGCTCACGCTGCCGCAGGGGGCGCTGGAGGAACTGCGCGAGGGCTTCGCGTCGGACCGCTCGAGCCGGGCGGAGACGATGTCGATCATCCGGCGCCTGCGTGACGAGACGGGGATGGTGCTCGACCCGCACACGGCCATTGGCGTGAAGGCGGCGGAGAGCCGGCGGGGCGACACGGCGACGCCCATGGTCACGCTTGGCACGGCCCATGCGGCGAAGTTCCCCGATGCGGTGGCGGAGGCCTGCGGGGTGCACCCGGCGCTGCCGCCGCATATGGCGGACCTCTTCGAGCGGCCCGAGCGGATCACGCCTGCGCCGAACGATCTGGCGGCCGTGGAAGCCATGATCCGGGACCGCTGCGGCATGGCGGGTGCCGGCGCATGAGCACGGTGGCGCTGACGGAGCTTTCCAACGGTTTTCGTGTGGTGACGGAGCGGATCGAGGGCCTTCGCTCCGCCTGCATCGGGGTCTGGATCGAGGCGGGCTCGCGCCACGAGACGGCGGAGGAGAACGGGATCGCCCATTTCCTCGAGCACATGGCGTTCAAGGGCACGGGGCGGCGGAGCGCGCAGGCGATTGCCGAGGAGATCGAGGATGTGGGCGGGCATCTGAACGCCTACACATCCCGCGAGCGGACGGCCTTTTACGCGCGCGTGATGGGGGAGGACGTGCCGCGCGCGCTCGACATCATCGCGGATATCCTGCTGGATCCCGCACTCGACGCGGCGGAGCTGGAGCTCGAGCGCGGTGTGATCCTCTCGGAAATCGGCCTCGCGCATGACACGCCGGACGATATCATCTTCGACTGGCTGCAGGAGACGGCCTTTCCGGGCCATGCGCTCGGGCGGCCGATTCTGGGGACGCCCGAGGGGGTGGGCCGCTACGGGCGGGAGGCGCTGGCGGGTTTCATCGGGCGCCATTACCGGCCCGAGCGCATGATCCTTTCCGCCGCGGGCGATGTGGACCATGCCGAGATCGTGGCGCTGGCGGAGCGGCTTTTTGGGGCGATGGCGCGGGGCGTGGCGGCGGAGGAGGCGCCCGCCTGTTTCACCGGCGGCGAGCACCGGGTGGTTCGGGAGTTCGAGCAGGCGCATTTCTGCCTCGGCCTGCAGGCGCCCGGGTACCGTGACGGGCAGCACTACTCGTCGCAGATTGCGGCCATGGCGCTGGGTGGCGGCATGTCCTCCCGCCTCTTCCAGGAGGCGCGGGAGAAGCGCGGGCTCTGCTACACGATCTTCGCCCAGGCTGGCTCCTACGCGGAGACGGGGTTGCTCACGGTCTATGCCGGCACCTCGGCCGAAGCGCTTGGCGGGCTTGTGCGGCTCACCGCGGATGAGCTGCACCGTGCGGCAGAGGACCTGACGGCGGCTGAGGTGGAGCGGGCCAGGGCGCAGGTGCGCGCAGGGCTGGTGATGGGCGTGGAGGGTGCCTCGGCGCGGGCGGAGCGGCTGGCCGGCTCCGTCGCCATCTGGGGCCGGCCGGTGCCGCTCCAGGAGACGCTGGAGCGCATCGCCGCGGTGAGCGTCGACGAGACACGGGCAGCTGTCGCGGCCTTCCTCGCCTCCCCCCCGGCGCTGGCGCTTTATGGGCCCGTGAGCGCGGCGGACGACGCGGCGAGCCTTGCCGCCCGCCTCGCCGCCTGAGCATGGAGGATGCGGCGCGTGGCGGCAGGCAGCGGGCCAGCGGCGGCGGGACGGGGACAGCGCGCAAGATGGGCGTGAACCCCCTCGCCGCGATGTTCGCCCGCAGGGCGCGTCCGCGCGTCGTAATCCCCACCGAGCGCCTGATCCTGCGCCCACCGCAGATGGCGGATTACGAAAGCTGGGCGACGCTGAGGCGCGAGAGTGCGGCCTTCCTGAAGCCCTGGGAGCCGGAATGGGCGCATGACCATCTGAGCCACCGCGCCTTCCGCACGCGCGTGTTCTGGGCCGAGCGCTCGGTGCGCGCGGGCGAGGCCGTGCCGCTTTTCCTCATGCACCGGGAGACCGGCGAGGTGATCGGCGGCGTCACGCTCTCGAACATCCGCCGCGACCCGGCGCAGGCCGGTACTCTCGGTTACTGGACGGGCGGGCGGCATGCGCGGCAGGGCTACATGCGCGAAGCGCTCTCGGCGCTGCGGGACCATGCCTTCGGGCCTATGCGCCTCTCCCGCCTCGAGGCCGCCTGCCTGCCGGAGAACGACGCCTCGCGCCGGCTCCTCGAGCGCGTGGGCTTCAAATACGAGGGCGTCGCGCAGGCCTACCTCCAGATCGCCGGCCGCTGGCGCAACCACGTCCTCTACGCCGCCCTCCGCATCGACCGCCGCGGCCGCGTCTAGACCCGTACCGATGTTCTGGCGGGGAGGAGACTAGCGGGTGGTCCGCCTGGAAAGGCGCATGACGGTCGCGAGGAGGAGCACGGCGAAGAGCAGCACGGCGGCGATGCTGTCGATGGTTGTGCCCGGCGCGTAGGGCGATTCCCAGGACCTCAGGCCTGTGATGAGCGCCACGTTGTGTGAGCGCATGACGGCCAGGAACGCGAGCCCTAACGCTCCGGCTTCGAGCGGGCGGAGCGCCGGGGCCGCCACCAGCAGGGGTATGAGCAGCACGAAGTCGTAGACGTGGAGCGGGGCGAAGGCGAGGACGCCTGCGCCGTAGAGCGTTACGAAGAAGAGCCGCTGCTCCTGCGCCCGCGCAGGCGCCGCCGGGGCGAGCCGGTGCCAGGCGAAGGCGAGCGCGCCGAGCGCGGCCATGCCGATCAGGACCGAGACGCTGCCGGGCAGCGTGGTCCCGGCCCGCCAGAGTATGTGCTGCAACCCCGTGATGCTGTGCGGCTTGTTCACGTCATGCGTGGCGTAGTTGCTGACGACGTCGACATAGCCCTCGATCACGGGGATGAGACCGATGCTGAGCAGACCCGGCAGCGTGGCGATGCCCAGCGCCCCGGCGAGGACGGCGATCGTCAGCATCGGGGCCGGCAGGAAGAGGATCAGCGGGATGAAGAGGGCGCCGACGGAGGGCTTCAGCGCCAGGATGAAGAGCCCGGCCGCAGTGGGCGCGAAGTGTTGTCGGACAAAGCCGTAGACGAAGAGGCCGGCCCCGAAGGTGATGACGATCGCGGTCTGCGTGAGGGCGATGGTGAAGGGCACCGCCGACATCAGACAGCCAAGGCCGAGGAAGAACGCGGCAACAGGCATACCGTAGCGGCGATCCGCCGGGATCGATGCGTAGACCAGCGCCACGGTGGCAATCAGGAGCGGCGCGGTCGCGAGTCGCCAGAGCATGGCGACGGCGTCGAGCGACTGGCCCTCTATACCGGTTGCGAAGGGCCACCATTGCGGCGGATAGGGGAAGAAGGTCGGCAGCGCACCGCTCTTATTCACCTCGCGCGCCGTTTCGATGAAGAGCGCCGTGTCATAGGGGTTGCCCCCGTCCGCCCAGATGCGTCCGGCCATCCAGATAAACTTGAGATCGGTGGGGTCGCCGCCCGCGAGGGCCTTCCACAGCACATAGGCGAGACCGACGATCGCGACGGCGTAGCCCACAAAGGGCAGCGCGGAGCCGAGGCGCGCGGTCAGCGCCGGTGCTGCAGCTCCGGTCGATGTTTCAGGATGCTCTGCCATCTAACCATGCGCGCAGGCGCCCGCCCTCCGGGCGGAATGGTGCATCAGGCACCGGATGGCCGCTGTCAAGCGCTTCCACCCGCCGCGAGGAGGGCGGCGGAGATGCCGAGTTTGGCGAGGGCGCGTTCCCATTTTGCGTCCTGCGCGTCGCCGAACAGCAGGTCGGGATCGGCGGGGCAGGCGAGCCAGCCGTTCTGGCGAAGCTCCATTTCTAGCTGACCGGGGCCCCAGCCGGCATAGCCGAGGGCGACGAAGCGGGCCTTCGGTCCCTCGCCGCTGGCGATGGCGTGCAGCACTTCGAGCGTCGCGGTCATGGACACACCGTCCTCGATGCGGAGCGATGCGTCGTCGGCGTGGTAGTCGTCGGAGTGGAGGACGAAGCCGCGCCCGGTCTCGACCGGCCCGCCGACGCGGATGGGCTCGGCACCGATCTCCTCGGGCAGCGGGATGGAGAGCTTGCCGAAGAGATCGGCCATGCAGACGCCATCCGCCTCGCGGTTGATCATCAGGCCCATCGCGCCATCGCCTGAATGGGAGCAGAGATAGACCAGACTGCGCTTGAAGCGTGGGTCGGGCATCGTGGGCATGGCGATGAGGATCTGACCGGCGAGGAAGCCTTCGCCCATCTCATCGCCCATCTCGTCGCCACTATCTGTTTCTTCTGCGGTCATGAGAGGGATGTTACGTCCCAGGCTTGTGAGTGCAATGGCTTCACGAAATCGGGAAGTGCGGCAGGAGTGGCTTTGGCCTATCTGGGGGACATGATCAGCGTGATGACATTCGTTGGGCGCCCGTGCGGCGGCGGGGTGCTTGTGGCTGCAGCGTTGGTGGTCGCGGCAGCGGCGCCGGAGGCTCCGGCGCAGCAGGTGGTCTCGCGCGGCGGATCCTTTCTCGAGGCAAAGCTGCTGCCGGGCGGCCGGCTGGAGGATGGCCGGCAGAGCGCCGCCCTCGTGCTGACGGTGAAGCCGGGATGGAAGACCTATTGGCGCCAGCCCGGCGAGGCAGGTGTGCCGCCGGAGTTCGACTGGACGGGATCGGGCAATCTTGCGGATATCGAGGTGGGCTGGCCGGCGCCTGTGGTGTTCCAGAGCTTCGGGTACCAGACGCTGGGCTATGGCGGCCGTGTGGTGCTGCCGCTGAGCCTTACGCCGGAGCGGGCCGGGGAGCCTGTGGATCTGCGTCTCTCCGCGATGTTCGGCGTTTGCCGCGATATCTGCGTGTTCGAGGAGGTGGAGCGCGCCGTCTCGGTGCCGGCTGCGGCCTCGAGCCTGCATGACGGCGTGATCGCTGCGGGGCGTGCGGCGATGCCGCTTGGTGCCGCAGAGAGTGGCGTGGCGCTGGAGGCCTGTCGGATCGCCGGGGCTGGCCAGTCACGCGCGGTGACGGCTGAGTTCACGATGCCGGAAGGCCATGGCGCCCCGCCCATGCCCGTCATCATCGTCGAAGGGCCCGCGGGCAGCTGGGTGGAGCCGCCGCTGCTCGACGCGTCCGAGGATGGCAGCATCGTGCTCGAGGCGGTGATGCGCCTCAGCAGCCCCGATGCCTGGGTGGAGCGGGGCGATCTGCGCTTCACGCTGCTGGCGGACGGCCTGGCCGCGGAGATCCGGGGATGTGTGCCGACGACGGGCTGAGGGACGGCTAGGGACGGGCTGCGCGCCTCGCGACGCACAGCCTCTCATGCGCTGCGGTGCTACCGGGCCGAACGGTCGAGCATGCCCTTGGCGCCTGCGAGCTCCCGCATGCGCTTCTGCAGCTTCTCGAAGGCGCGGACCTCGATCTGGCGGATACGCTCGCGGCTCACATTGTAGACCTTCGAGAGCTCCTCGAGTGTCACCGGCTCTTCCTGCAGGCGGCGCTCGGTGAGGATGTGCTTCTCGCGGTCGTTCAGCGTCTCGAGCGCCTCCATCAGGAGATCGCGGCGCGCGTCCATCTCCTGGCTCTCGGCATAGGTCGCGGCCTGGTCCGCGTCGTCGTCCGCCAGCCAGTCCTGCCACTCGGTGGTGCTCTCGCCATCGCCCTTGAGGGGCGTGTTGAGCGAGCTGTCCCCACCGCCCGAGAGACGGCGGTTCATGCTGACCACCTCGTCCTCGTTCACGCCGAGATCCTTGGCGATCTTCTGCACATGCTCGGGCCGGAGGTCCCCCTCCTCGAGCGCGCCGATCTTGCCCTTGGCCTTGCGGAGGTTGAAGAAGAGCTTCTTCTGCGCTGCCGTGGTGCCGAGCTTCACCATGGACCAGGAGCGCAGGATGTATTCCTGGATGCTCGCGCGGATCCACCACATGGCGTAGGTGGCGAGGCGGAAGCCCTTGTCCGGGTCGAACCGCTTCACGGCCTGCATGAGGCCCACATTCGCTTCCGAGATCACCTCCGCCGTCGGCAGCCCGTAGCCGCGATAGCCCATGGCGATCTTCGCGGCGAGGCGGAGATGGGAGGTGACCAGCTTGTGCGCGGATTCGCGGTCCCCATGGTCCACCCACGCCTTGGCGAGCATGAATTCTTCGTCCGGGTCCAGCATGGGGAACTTGCGGATCTCGGAGAGATACCGGCTCATCCCCTGCTCGGGCGAGGGGGCCGGGAGGCTGGCATAGCTGCTCATGGCCTTGTGGCTCCTTGTCTTTGTCACCGTCTCTTCATGGGCACATAGAGTGCCATGGTCCCCCGCAACAGTGTTCGGGAGGTGTTACCGAAAGGTTCATCACCTTTCGTGCAGGTTTTGTCGGGTTTTGTACGGCGCGCGGACGGTTTTCCGACGCTAGGGCGCGCCGAAGGCGCCGAGGAGCGCGGACATGTCCTCGGGCAGCGGGCTCTCGAGGCTGACGGGGGCGCCAGTGACCGGGTGCTCGAAGCCGAGGCGGGCGGCGTGGAGGGCCTGGCGCGGGAAGGCAAGGGCGGCCTCGCCGGCCGGGCCCGCATCGCCCGGGGGGCGGCGGCGGCCCTGGCCGTAGACCGGGTCCCCCATCAGCGGGTGGCCGATATGGGCGCTGTGGACGCGGATCTGGTGCGTGCGGCCGGTTTCGAGCTGGAACGCCGCGAGGCAGGCCCAGGGGCGGGGGCTCGCGCCGGCGAGCGCGGTCAGTGGGCGGAGCTCCGTGACGGCGTGGCGGCCGCCTGGGCGCACGGCCATGCGCTTGCGGTCGGTCGGGTGGCGGGCGATGGGCGCCTCGATGCGCAGGCTGTTCGCTGCCGCGCCGCGGCTGACGGCGTCGAGCCCCATCAGGCGCGGATCTGCCAGCGAGGGCACGCCCCAGAGCACGGCGCGGTAGAGCCGCTCGATGTCATGCGCGGCGAAGCGGGCGGCGAGGCCGGTCATGGCGGCTTCGGATTTCGCCACGACGAGGAGGCCCGAGGTGTCCTTGTCGATGCGGTGGACGATGCCGGGGCGGCGTTCGCCGCCGATGCCGGGGAGCGTGTTGCCGCAATGGTGGAGGAGGGCATTGACGAGGGTGCCGCGTTCCGCGCCGGGGGCGGGGTGCACGACCATGCCGGCCGGCTTGTCGACCACGAGGAGATGCGCGTCCTCATAGGCGATGGCGAGGGGGATGGCCTCGGGCTCCGGCGTGGCGGGCGCAGGCGGGGGCAGGGCGATGCGCCAGGTGGCGCCGGCGGCCGCGCGGGCGCCGCGGGCGGGGGCTGCGCGGCCTTCGGCGTCGAGCACCCGGCCTTCGGCGAGGGCCCCGGCGATGCGGGAGCGAGAGAGGGGGCCACCGTCCTGCGGCGATGCCTCGGCGGCGAGGGCTGCGAGGGCCTTGTCGAGCCGTTCGCCGTCGAGCGCTTCCGTTACGGTGAAATGGCGGTATGAAGGCGGCCCGGCGGGGGCTTCGTCCGCGAAGTCCGGATCATCGTCCGCTTCATCGGCGGTGTCGGGCGTGGGCCTATTCATGGGAGAGCCCCGGAGAAGGAGCGGCGATGCGCGAGGCGCTGGACGACGACGACCTGCCCGAACCGCCGCAGGTGCGGCGGTTGCGGCTCTTGGTGACGGTGCTGACCGTGGTGTCCATCCTCGGCGTGGTAGCGGTGGTGGGCCTGCTTGTCATCCGCCTGCTGATGGTGCCGGGGCCGGGCGCGCCTGGACCAGCGGCGTTGCCGGATGTTGCGGCCGAGCGGATCGTGTTGCCGGCGGGCGAACGGATTGTCGCCCTCGGCGCGGCGGGGGCCGTGATGCTGGTGGCGACCGAGGATGCGGGCGGGCAGGGGTGGCTGCGGCGCTTCGATGCCGAGACGGGTGCTGCCCTGGGCGTGACCCGGATCGACCGGGAGTAGCGGGCGGGGCTGCTGCGGGCCGACGGATGCCCGGCCTCCTCGCCCGGCCAGCCCTGCGGCTGGCCGGTCTCCGCGGCCGCCCACCCGCCGGCCCGCAGCCAGGGGACGCATTCAGATGTCCCGCGGGGTGCCGGTATCGTCGAGATCGCGCCAGGCGGGCATGCCGGGGATGGCGGCGGCGGCATGCACGCCGCGCGCCACGGCTCGGGCCACGCAGTCAGCCGCCATCATGCCCGCCCGTGCCGTATCGGCCACGGGATCGGTGACCGGCGTCTCGCCCGTGGCGAGGACGAAGATGCTGTCGCCGTCGAGCGGGGTGTGTACCGGGCGGATGGCGCGGGCGAAGCCGTCATGCGCCATGCGGGCGACGCGGGCGCATTGGCCGCGGGTGAGATCGAGCGTGGTGGCGACGACGGAGAGGGTGGTCGCGGTGCCGGTGGAGAAGCTTTCGAAGGGGAAGTCGAGCGCCGTCGCTGGCAAGGGCCCGGGCGGCATGGGGACGCCGCCAAACTCCCCGTCCCGCTCGAAGGGGGCGGCCCAGAAGGCGCGGCTGCCGGGGATGAGGACGCGGCCGATGGGGTTGGCGACGGCGACGGCGGCGGTGGTGACCGTCCGCCCGCCCGCCTTCCAGGTGAGGGAGGCGGTGCCCTGGCCGCCCTTCACACCGCCTGCGCGCGCGCCGAGGCCGGCGCCGGCATTGCCGAGGGGCAGGGTGCGGTTGCCGGCGAGGGCCTCTTCGGCGGCCTGTCGGCCGAGCGCGAACCAGGGCGGGTCCTCCCACCCCGTGGGCGCTGCGGCGCTGCTGCCCGTGAGGAGATCGAAGATGATGGCGCCGGGGATGATGGGCACGCGGGCGGAGCCCATGGCATACCCGCGGCCGGCGCGGCGCAGGACGTCCATGGCACCGCCGACCGCGTCGAGCCCGTAGGCGGAGCCGCCGGAGAGGATCACCGCATCCACCCCGGTCTCGATGCTGCCGTCCTGCAGGATGGTGACGCCGCGGGTGCCGGGCGCCCCGCCGGTGACGGCGGCGGCGGCGGTGACCGGGTGCGGGGCCATGACGATGGTGGTGCCCGTCGGGCGGTCCGCTGCTTCCGCGCAGCCCACGGTAATGCCGGCGACATCGGTGATGGCGTTCAGGGGGCCGGGGGTCATCGGGGTCAGCGACATCAGGCGCGCTCTCCGCTCTCAGGGGGCATCGTCGGGGCGGTCCTCCCAATCCCACCACCGGTCTATCGCCGCGATCTCGGCGTCGGACCAGCCGAAATGATGGGCGAACTCGTGGATCAGGATGTGGGCGACGAGCGCGCCGAGGGGCACGCCGGGGCGGGCGGCCCATTCGTCGAGGATCGCGCGGCGGTAGAGCCAGACGGTGGCGGGCAGTTCGCCGCTCTCGAGGCTCGCGCCGCGCGCGGTGAGGGGCGTGCCATCGTAGAGCCCGGTGATCTCATAGACATCCCCGGCGCCGAGGCTCTCCATCACCTCCTCGGGCGCCGCCTCCGCCACCCGCACCGCGACATCCGCCGCGGCGGCGCGGATCGGGCCGGGCAGCGCGGCTCTCGCGGCCTCCGCCAGCGCTGCGATCATGGCGGCGTCCGGTGCCGTCCAGTGACCGAAAACGACATCGCCGCTGCCCGTCATGGTTGAAAAACCTCATGTCTTTTCGTGGGTTGCCCGGCAGTGTCGCCAAAACGACATGGGGCGTCGCACCTGCGCCAGATACATGAACCCCGACCATGCGTGCCATGCAGAATAAGCATTTCTCCTGATGCACCAGAACGCCCATTTAATGTGCATCGAACCGAACAACCCTGTCGGACAACAATGGAGACCAACATGCTGATCCGCCTCTTCTCCACGCTGCGCCAGAACCGCACGATCGCCGAGCTCGAGAGCTTCCACCGCGCCGAGATGCGCGACGCCGGCGTGCTCGACGCCGACCTGCGCGCCTTCCTTTCCGGCCGCTAGCGACACCGCTGTCAGAACGACAGGGTAAAGATCAAGGGCTCCCCGCGGGGAGCCCTTTTTTCGTGTCCGGTAGTGTGGTGAGGGTCAGCGCGCGCCGATGCGCCGAAGCTCCCCGTCGAAGGTGGGCACGGTCAGCACGAACCGATCGGTCTCGTAGCCGAGGGCCTGCTCCTCAAGGATGCCGATGGCAATCTCCTCGCCCATGCGCACGCTGTCGTAGTAGTCGGTGAAGAAGTGCACACCGGCCATGTTGCGGCCGATGGAGATGTTGGCTGCGAGCTTGTTGAGCTCCCCCTCCAGCGTGAGCGGGCACATGTGCTTGGGCGAGAGCTTGCCCTTGCCGTCGAACTCGCAGGCGGTCTCGAACGGAATGAATTTGAGGTCCTTGCCGTTGTTGCGGACCTCATAGGCGCCGTATTCGACCTTGCCGCCGCACTCCTCCGCCAGCGCCAGCTGCTGCTTGCCGTAGAAGCCTGCGGTGATGTTGCCGGCCTCGTCCGTGATCCGGGCGAAGAGGGCGCCGGTGTCGAAGAAGGCCTTCAGCATGGTCACGCAGGCGCCGGCGACGGTGGCATGGCCCGCACCGTAGGCCGGGTGCATGGGCGAGCCCTCCTCGAACGCCATGGGCAGGAGCGCCGTGGGATCACCGCCGTTAGGATGGCCGTTGTTGTGGGTGATGATGGCGTCGACGGTTTTGGCGAGGTCGCGGCGCATCTTGCCGAAGCAGCAGCAGGTGCTGGGGAAGCGCGCATCGATCTCGTCCGCCTTCTCGATCCGGCCGCCGAGGGCTTCGGGGCGCAGGCGCAGATGATTGTTGAACTTCTGGAAGCGCACGGCCTTCAGGCCGCGGGTCGCCACTTCGGTCACGAGGCTCAGGATATGCGGGCCGCCATAGAGCGCGAAGCCGCCGGCGTTCACGTCCACCTTCTGGTTGTCGGCGGTGTTCACCAGGACCTGGTGACCGTTCGAGCCCGAGAGCAGGTCGAAGGACGGATCGAAGGGCGTGCCGTTGCCGAGAAGGATGAGGCAGGCATTGAGATAGGCCTGATAGAGCGCATCTACATGGACATAGGTGGCAAGGTCGCGCGGCGTGTAGATGAAGCGGCGCTTGCCGGACGAGATGTCCTGCCCGAAGCGGCGGGGCATGCATTTGTCGCTGGAGCCGCGCACCTCGAAGCCCTTCTGGACGTCGAGCCAGTCGTCCCACTTCATCATGTAGTCGTCGCCCTCGGCGGCCTCGACCACGCGCTGGTCGATGCGCTGCGCGCCGTAGGTGATGAAGCCCTCGGTCGGGTCGCCGTTGCCGATGATCATGAACTGGCTGAGATAGGGGCCGTTGTCGACGCCCGGGCTTGCGCCGCGGAACACGGTCTGCCGGTCGAGCTGGCCGTTGGGCGCGGTCTTGCGCGGACGGCCGGGGAAATCGTCCTGCGCGTAGGCCAGCGCGTTGAGGCGATTGATCGAGGCGTTGAGCGTCGCGTTGCCGGGGCCGTTGCTGTCGAAGCGGAAGAACGGGATGTCGCGCACCAGCGCGAGTTCGTAGACCTCGGCCATCTCGAAGGTCAGCTCGTCCGAGCAGAGGTCGGGGGCAGGGGCCATGGTGACGGCCTGCGGATCGGGGCCCTCGAGTTCGTAGACGAGGCCGGCCGTGGGCGCCTCCCACTGGCGGCGGCAGAAGTCGTCCGACCGGGGCACGGGGACGCGGGTGGTGAAAGGTTCGACGAAGCCGGCATCGATTGCGTGACGCAGCGCCTCGAAATCGGCAGGGTCGGAGACGAGGCCGAGATCCTCGCTGTGATCGAGCCCCTTGGTGAAGCTCATCGGGTAGCAGGCGGTGGCGTAGCGCTGCTCGTCTCCGTTGGCCTCGTGGATCGGGTGGATGCGGGCGGCGGCCTTCTCGGCAGCCTCGATGCGGAAGGCCAGCGCGGCCTGTCGACGGTCTTGGGTCATGAACTCCCCCATTGCTCCGTTTTCGCGTGTGGTTACGCAGGGGGAAGGGTGCTGTTCCAAAGCGGGAAAGGCGTGTGAATAGACCGGCAATGCCCGTGAATTGGCGGGCCGGACCGTCAATGCACGATGGTCGGTAGGCGATTTGGGCCGTTTTCAACGAAAAAGGGCGCCCGGAGGCGCCCTTTCTGATCATGCCGTGAGGCTGGCTCAGCAGCTGTAGTACATCTGGAATTCGACCGGGTGCGGCGTGTGCTCGTAGTTGTACACCTCCTCCCACTTGAGCTCCATGTAGCCCTCGAGCTGGTCCTGCGTGAAGACGTTGCCCTTGAGCAGGAACTCGTGGTCGGCCTCGAGCGCGCCGATGGCCTCGCGGAGCGAACCGCAGACGGTCGGGATGCCCGCAAGCTCCTCGGGCGGCAGGTCGTAGAGGTCCTTGTCCGCCGCTTCGCCCGGATGGATCTTGTTCTGGATGCCGTCGAGGCCCGCCATCAGGAGCGCGGAGAAGCAGAGATAGGGGTTGGCCGCCGGATCCGGAAAGCGGGTCTCGACGCGTTTCGCCTTCGGGCTCTCGGTCCACGGAATACGGCAGGAGGCCGAACGGTTCGAGGCCGAGTAGGCCAGGAGCACCGGCGCCTCGAAGCCCGGGATGAGGCGCTTGTAGGAGTTGGTCGACGGGTTGGTGAAGGCGTTCAGCGCCTTCGCATGCTTCAGCACGCCGCCGATGTAGTAGAGCGCCTCGTCCGAGAGATCCGCGTAGTTGGCGCCGGCGAAGAGCGGCTTGCCGTCCTTCCAGATCGACTGGTTGACGTGCATGCCCGTGCCGTTGTCGCCCTTGATCGGCTTCGGCATGAAGGTGGCCGACTTGCCGTAGGCGTGCGCCACGTTGTGGATCACGTACTTGTAGAGCTGCAGCATGTCGGCCTGGTAGGTGAGCGTGCCGAAGACGAGGCCGAGCTCATGCTGGCAGGACGCCACCTCGTGGTGGTGCTTGTCCACGTTCATGCCCATGCGCTTCATGGTGCTGAGCATCTCGGAGCGGATGTCCTGGCCCGCATCGACCGGGTTCACCGGGAAGTAGCCGCCCTTCACGCCCGGGCGATGGCCCATGTTGCCCGCCTCGTACTCGGTCGCGGAGTTCCAGGATGCATCCTGCGCGTCGACCTCATAGGCCACGCCGTTGATGTCGACCTTGAAGCGCACGTCGTCGAAGAGGAAGAACTCAGCCTCCGGGCCCCAGTAGCTGACATCGCCGACGCCGCTGTCCTTCAGGTACTGCTCGGCCTTCAGAGCGGTGGCGCGCGGGTCGCGGTCGTAGAGCTCGCCCGTGTCCGGCTCGACGACGGTGCAGAACATCGTCATCGTCTTCTCGGCGTAGAACGGGTCGATCTTGGCGCTCGCGAGGTCGGGCATCAGCTTCATGTCCGACTTGTCGATGGACTTCCAGCCGGCGATCGACGAGCCGTCGAACATCCAGCCATCGCCGAACCAGTCCTCGTCGACGATGTCCGAGAGGGCCGTCACGTGCTGGAGCTTGCCCCGCGGGTCGGTGAAGCGGAGGTCGACATAGGCGATCTCCTCGTCCTTGATCTGCTTCACGAGATCGGCGGCTGTTGTCATGGGTCAGTTCCCTCGTTGGTGGTAAGCGTCTGGTTGGAGTGGGGCGTGCGGTGCGGGCCCGTCAGAGGGCGTCGGCACCTTCTTCCCCGGTTCGGATGCGGATGGCGGCCTCGACGGCGCTGACGAAAATTTTCCCGTCGCCGATCTTGCCGGTCTTGGCGGCGCCCACGATGGCGTCGAGGACGGCGTCGAGCTGATCGTCGGCCACGACGAGCTCGATCTTCACCTTGGGCAGGAAGTCGACCACGTATTCGGCGCCCCGGTAGAGCTCCGTATGGCCCTTCTGCCGCCCGAAACCCTTGGCCTCGAGCACGGAGAGCCCCTGGATGCCGATCTCCTGGAGCGCCTCCTTCACCTCGTCGAGCTTGAACGGCTTGATGACCGCTTCAACCTTTTTCACCTGCCTCTCCTCCTCATTGGCCCCGGCGCCCTCGGCCGCACCGGCACGACCCTGCCTTGCAGGAGCCGTGCCAGCCTGAGGGCGCGCGGGCGGGGCAGCACATCTGCCTGAATTGACACGGCGACCTGGGCGGCCGGCGCGGCGGAACGCCCTGCATCGCTGCACAGTTGGCGGGCAATTGCACGTTTTTCGCGCAGCGCGTCGCTGGCGGCGCGGCTGCCTTGGCGTGATCGCAAGGGCCGCGCGGCGGCCTGGGTGGCAGCGCGGCGGTGCCCTTGATGGCTATGCAAGCGCGTGACCGGTCGCGATGATCGACGAGCGGCGAAGCGCACCGTGGCGACACACAGCTCCGAAAGAAGACCCGGATGACCGACCTCCTCACCGCCGCCCAGATGCGCGCCATCGAGCAAGCCGCGATCGAGGCTGGCGAGGTCACCGGCCTCGAGCTCATGGAGCGCGCCGGCCAGGGCGTCGTCGACGCGATCATGGACTGGCGACCCGAGTTCGCTGCTCCCCGCGAGGACGGCCGCCCCCACCGCGCCGCCATCCTCTGCGGCCCCGGCAACAACGGCGGGGACGGCTTCGTGGTCGCCCGCCTGCTGAAGGAGCGGGGGTGGGAGGTAGAGGTGTTCCTCTTTGGCCGGGAAGCGGAGGAGCTAAAAGAGCAACCCTCCGACGCTGGCCGGAACGCGCGCCGCTGGAGTGCGCTGGGCAAGATCTCGAAGATCGTCGACGCGCCGAGAGCCATTGTGTCAGCAGATGTCGCGGTCGACGCTCTCTTTGGAACGGGTCTCTCGCGCCCGCTAAGCAAGGAATTGGAAGAAATCCGCGCGTGCTGGCATGAGCCTTTCGGCGATGGTCGGGCTGTTGCGGTCGACATATCCTCCGGAATTTGTGCGGACAGCGGTCGCGGCCTCGAAGGGGACGTGGCCCCTTTGCCCGCCTCCCTGACCGTTACCTTCCATGCTGCGAAGCTCGGTCACTACCTGGCGGATGGTCCGATGGCCGACAGGATCGTGGTGGTTGATATCGGACTGGAGAAGAGGCGCCCGGCCGCGGGCGTTAGGCTTGTGAGCCCGCCTTCTACCAGCCTCCATCCGGTGGCGTACTGGGAAGACGCCCAGAGTGCGCTGGCAGTGGCCGCTCTGATGAAATCGACCGTCGATCACAAATGCGACCATGGCCATGCGCTGGTCCTCTCCGGCGGGGTGGGGCGTGGAGGGGCGGCGCGGTTGGCCGCGCGGGGGGCGCTTCGCGTTGGGGCGGGGCTGGTGACGGTGGGGTGTCCGCCGGCGGCCGTGATGGAGAATGCCGGCCGGTTGGATGCGGTGATGCTGCGGGGTGTGGATGGGGCTGCGGGGTTTGCTGCGTTCGAGGGGTTGGAGAAAGTGTCGGCGGTTTGTGTGGGGCCCGGCTTTGGGGTCGGGGAGCGGTGCAGGGCGATTGTTGCGGCTGTCTTGTCCGGCGGTGGGGTAGGCCCCCACTCAACAGGTGATGGTGGGTTTGAACCCCACCCTACCGGTTGGGGCGTGGTTCTGGATGCGGATGCGCTGACGTCGTTCGAGGGGGATCCCCTTGCGTTGCTCTCGATGCTGCATGAGCGGTGTGTGCTCACGCCGCATATGGGGGAGTTTCGGCGGCTCTATCCGGACATCGCGGCGAAGCTGGATGCGCCGGCGGTGACAGGTCCGGCCTATTCGAAGGTGGATGCGGCGCGGGAGGCGGCGGCGCGGGCGGGATGTACGGTGCTGCTCAAGGGGGCGGACACGGTGATCGCTTCGCCGGATGGGCGGGCGGCCATCAACGCAGCGGCCTATGAGCGGGCGGCGCCGTGGCTCGCGACCGCGGGCTCTGGCGATGTGCTGGCGGGGTTGATCACCGGGCTCCTCGCCCGCGGGTTCGACCCGCAGACGGCGGCTGAGACCGGCGCCTGGCTGCATGTGGAATGCGCGCTGAAATTCGGGCCAGGGCTCATCGCGGAGGATCTGCCAGAGCAGCTTCCGGCGGTCTTCCGCGATCTGGGGCTCTGACCCGCGCGCGGGCGCGCCCATGGGGTTGTGGGGGGGCGGCATTTGTTCTACTGGCCCCGGAACGCGCGCAGGGCGCCCCGCAGAGCGCGTCGTGGCGCGCGTTGGGCAGCCGCTGCGGCGAGCGGGCGTGGTGAAACTGGTAGACACGCGAGATTTAGGTTCTCGTGCCGCAAGGCGTGGGGGTTCAAGTCCCTCCGCCCGCACCATTAACCGGGATAACCCGGGCGTGGCGCCGGAGCGGCCGGGGCAGGCGACGAAGACGAGGACGGTCGATGCAGGTGGTGGAAACGAAGGCCGAGGGGCTGCGGCGCGAATACTCGATCACCGTGGGTGCTGCGGCACTGGCGGAGAAGACGAATGCGCGGCTGGAGACCGTGCGGGCCGACTTCCAGATGAAGGGCTTCCGCAAGGGCAAGGCGCCCATGCCGCTGCTGAAGAAGATGTTCGGCAAGAGCGTGCTGGGCGAGGTGCTGCAGGAAACGGTCGACGAGACGCTGCGCAGCCACCTGGAAGAGACCGGCCATCGCCCCGCGGGCCAGCCGGACGTTAAGGTCGCCAACGAGGACTTCGACGAGGGCGACGACCTCACCCTCGAGGTGAAGTACGACTGCCTGCCCGACGTGCCGGAAGTGGATTTCTCGGCCGTCTCGCTCGAACGCAAGGTCGTCGAGGTCGATGACGCGGCGGTGGACGAGGCGCTCGACCGGCTGGCCTCCCAGGCGCAGGACTTCGAGGCGAAGGAGGGCGCGGCCGAAGAGGGCGATCAGGTGGTGATCGACTTCGTCGGCAAGGTGGGCGGCGAGCCCTTCGAGGGCGGCTCGGCGGAGGACTACCCGCTGGTGCTCGGCTCCAACCAGTTCATTCCCGGCTTCGAGCCGCAGCTTGTGGGCGCGGCGGCCGGTGAGGAGAAGGCGGTCGAGGTCAAGTTCCCGGACGAGTATGGGGCCGCGCATCTGGCCGGCGCCGAGGCTGTGTTTGACGTGACTGTGAAGGAAGTGCGCGCGCCGAAGGCGGCCGAGATCGACGACGCGCTGGCGACGAAGTTCGGCGCCGAGAACCTCGACGAGCTCAAGGGTCAGATCCGCGAGCGGATCGGCGAGGAGTTCGCCGGGGCTTCGCGCACACTGGTGAAGCGGCGCCTCCTCGACGTGCTCGACGAACTGGTGGCTTTCGAGCTGCCGCCGACGCTGGTGGAGCAGGAGGCGAAGAGCGTGGCCTACCAGCTTCATCAGGAAGAGAACCCCGAGGGGGCCGGTCAGGAGATGCCCGAGATCGAGCCGACCGAGCAGCACCAGAAGCTGGCCGAGCGGCGGGTGAAGCTTGGCCTGCTGCTTGCCGAGGTGGGCACGCGGGAGAAGGTGGAGATCTCCGAGGGCGAACTGGGGCAGGCCATCATGGCCCAGGCCCGCCAGTACCCGGGCAAGGAGCGCGAGTTCTTCGAGTTCGTGAAGCAGAACCGCGGCGCGCTCGAGCAGATCCGCGCACCGCTCTTCGAGGACAAGGTGATCGACGTGATCCTGGAGAAGTCCACGGTCACGGACACGCCGGTCTCGAAGGAGGACCTGCAGAACGAGCTGGAAAGCCTCGACGACGTCTGAGGCTCTCCCGATGGAATTTGGAAAGGCGCGTTTGCTAGGCAGGCGCGCCTTTTGCGTTGCGGCAGATGGCGCAGCTGGCGCGGATAATGCCGGGCGCTCCTTGTCGCGCGGCTAGGGGAGGACTAGGACTAAAGCGAAGCGGCGGATTGCGCCGCGCGGCGCGGCGGGTGGAACCGCCGTCGGACATCTTCCAAAGGGCGGGACCTATGCGCGATCCGATCGATACCTATGCCAACATGCTCGTGCCGATGGTCGTCGAGCAGACCTCGCGCGGCGAGCGTTCCTACGACATCTACAGCCGCCTCCTGAAGGAACGCATCATGTTCGTCTCGGGGCCGATCAACGATGCGGTCTCGACGCTTATGGTGGCGCAGCTGCTCTTTCTCGAGGCCGAGAACCCGAAGAAAGAGATCTCAATGTACATCAACAGCCCTGGCGGCGTGGTGACCTCGGGCCTCTCGATCTACGACACGATGCAGTATATTCGCCCCGCGGTGAGCACGCTTTGCGTGGGCCAGGCGGCGTCGATGGGCTCGCTCCTGCTCTGCGCGGGTGAGAAGGACATGCGCTTCTCCCTGCCCAACAGCCGGATCATGGTTCACCAGCCCTCGGGCGGCTTCCAGGGGCAGGCCTCGGATATCGAGATCCACGCCAAGGAAGTGCTGGCGCTGAAGCGTCGCCTCAACGAGATTTACGTCCATCACACCGGTCAGGACTATGACAGCGTGGAGAACGCGCTCGACCGTGACCGCTTCATGCGGGCGGACGAGGCGAAAGACTGGGGTCTGATCGACCAGATCGTGGAAAAGCGGCCTGGTGATGCGGAGGAGTGAGGCTGCCCTAATGTGGCGCGGTTTCACGTCTATGACGCTAGGGCGACACTGACGCGCGGTGCCTCGCGCGTTTGGGAGTTGACGGGCGGCAGCGAAGGCTGCGACGCTTCTCTGATCTAGGGGCACGTTTGAACGGCGGCGAGGGCGCCGCCCCGGAGTAGACGATGACGAAGTCCAGCGGCTCGGACAGCAAGAACACGCTCTATTGCTCGTTCTGTGGCAAGAGCCAGCACGAGGTGCGCAAGCTCATCGCGGGCCCGACGGTTTTCATCTGCGATGAATGCGTCGAGCTCTGCATGGACATCATCCGCGAGGAGACGAAGAACAATCTCGTCAAATCCGCCGACGGTGTACCGACGCCGCGCGAGATCTGCCAGGTGCTCGATGACTACGTGATCGGGCAGGAGATGGCGAAGCGCGTCCTCTCGGTGGCGGTCCACAATCACTACAAGCGGTTGTCGCATGCCGGGAAGAACACGGATGTGGAGCTGCAGAAGTCGAACATCCTGCTGATCGGTCCGACGGGCTGCGGCAAGACGCTGCTGGCGCAGACCTTGGCGCGAATCCTGGACGTGCCCTTCACGATGGCGGATGCGACGACGCTCACGGAAGCGGGCTATGTGGGCGAGGATGTGGAGAACATCATCCTCAAGCTTCTCCAGTCCGCCGAGTACAACGTGGAGCGGGCGCAGCGCGGCATCGTCTATATCGACGAGGTCGACAAGATCTCCCGCAAGTCGGACAACCCGAGCATCACGCGCGATGTGTCGGGCGAAGGCGTGCAGCAGGCGCTGCTGAAGATCATGGAAGGCACGGTCGCCTCCGTGCCGCCGCAGGGTGGGCGGAAGCACCCGCAGCAGGAGTTCCTGCAGGTCGACACGACGAACATCCTCTTCATCTGCGGCGGGGCCTTCGCGGGGCTCGACCAGATCATTGCCAAGCGCGGCAAGGGGTCGGCCATCGGCTTCGGGGCCGATGTGAAGTCGTCGGAGGATCAGCGGATCGGCGACGCGCTCGAGAAGCTTGAGCCCGAGGACCTGCTGAAGTTCGGGCTGATCCCGGAATTCGTTGGCCGCCTGCCGGTGATCGCGACGCTGCGGGACCTGGACGAGGAAGCGCTTGTCATCATCCTCACGAAGCCGAAGAACGCGCTGGTGAAGCAGTACCAGCGCCTCTTCGAGATGGAGGATGTTCAGCTCACCTTCACCGAGGAAGCCCTGACGGCCGTTGCGCAGAAGGCGATCGAACGCAAGACGGGCGCGCGCGGGCTACGGTCGATCCTCGAGGACGTGCTGCTCGAGACCATGTTCGACCTGCCGGGCCTGAAGGGCGTGGAAGAGGTCGTCGTGAACGACGATGTCATCTCGGGCGACGCCAAGCCGCTCTACATCTACTCCGAGAAGAAGGGTGCGGGCGCCACCGCTTCCTGATTTCGTCCTATCAATGCAAGTAGGTGCCCGGTAATACTGGGCGCCTTACTTGTGTCGAGATGGCCTGACGCTCGCCGTAATTCACTACTACTTTACTTTGTGCGCGATGGGGTCGCGCATGACGCCGGGACTGCTTGAAATGCAGCCTAGTGCACGCCATTTTGGGTAGCTGAGGCAGGGGTGCCCGGCAGGCCTAGAAAGGCTGCCGATCGCCCGCAGACAGAGGCCAAGATCAAAACATGACCGATACCAACGAGACCGAGACGCAAGCGACCGCCGGCATCTATCCGGTGCTGCCGCTGCGGGACATCGTGGTCTTCCCGCACATGATCGTGCCGCTTTTCGTGGGGCGCGCGAAGTCGGTGAAGGCGCTTGAACAGGTGATGAAGGACGACCGGCAGATCCTGCTGGCGAGCCAGAAGGATGCGGCGGACGACGAGCCGACGACGGATGGCATCTATGAGGTGGGTACGCTCGCGCGGGTTCTGCAGCTGCTGAAGCTGCCGGACGGCACGGTGAAAGTGCTCGTCGAGGGGCGCGAGCGCGCGCGGATCGACCGTTTCACCGAGAACGAGGAGTTCTTCGAGGCCGAGGCGAGCCTGCTGGCCGACGAGCCGGCGGACGAGGCGACGCTGGAAGCGCTGGCGCGCCAGCTGGTCAAGCAGTTCGAGCGCTATGTGAAGCTCAACAAGAACGTGCCGGAAGAGGCGCTGGCCAATATCAACGAGATTGATGATCCGGCGAAGCTGGCCGACACGGTAGCGGGCCATCTGGGCGTGAAGCTGGCGGAGCGCCAAAAGCTGCTGGAAGAGCCGGGGATCGGTGCGCGCCTCGAGAAGATCATCAGCCTTATTCAGGGCGAGGTCTCGGTCCTGCAGGTCGAGAAGAAGATCAAATCGCGCGTGAAGTCCCAGATGGAGAAGACGCAGCGCGAATATTACCTCAACGAGCAGATGAAGGCGATCCAGCGCGAGCTGGGCGATGGGGAGGACGGGCGCGACGAGCTTGCCGAGTACGAAGACAAGATCGAGGCGACCAAGTTCACCAAGGAGGCCAAGGAGAAGGCGCTGGGCGAGCTGAAGAAGCTCAAGCAGATGTCGCCGATGTCGGCCGAGTCGACCGTGGTGCGGAACTATCTCGACTGGATGCTGTCGATCCCGTGGGGCGTGAAGTCCCGCGTGAAGAAGGACCTCAACCGCGCGCAGGCGGTGCTGGACGACGACCATTTTGGGCTTGAGAAGGTCAAGGAGCGGATCGTCGAGTATCTCGCGGTCCAGCAGCGCTCGGCCAAGCTAAAGGGCCCGATCCTGTGCCTCGTGGGCCCGCCGGGTGTGGGCAAGACGTCGCTCGGCAAATCGGTCGCTAAGGCAACGGGGCGCGAGTTCATCCGCATCTCGCTCGGCGGTGTGCGCGACGAGGCGGAGATCCGGGGGCATCGGCGGACGTATATTGGCTCGATGCCGGGCAAGATCATCCAGGCCATGAAGAAGGCCAAGACGACGAACCCGCTGATCCTGCTCGATGAGATCGACAAGATGGGCCAGGACTTCCGGGGCGACCCGGCCTCGGCGATGCTTGAGGTGCTGGACCCCGAGCAGAACGGCACGTTCTCGGACCACTATCTCGAGGTCGAGTACGATCTCTCGAACGTCATGTTCCTGACCACGGCGAACACCTACAACATGCCCCAGCCGCTGCTGGACCGCATGGAGATCATCCCGCTCGCCGGCTACACCGAGGACGAGAAGCTGGAGATCGCGCGCCGGCACCTTTTGCCGAAGCAGGTGAAGGATCACGGGCTTCGGAAGGGCGAGTTCGAGATCGGCGATGAGGCGCTGACGGAGGTGATCCGCCGCTATACCCGCGAGGCGGGCGTGCGGAACCTGGAGCGCGAGCTGGCAAAGCTTTGCCGGAAGTCGCTCACACAGATCGTGAAGGGTGACGAGAAGACGGTGGTGGTGACGACGGAGCGGCTCGAGGAACTGCTGGGCGTGCCGCGCTTCAAGCACGGGCTGGCCGAGGAGCAGGACCAGGTGGGGGTAACCACCGGGCTCGCCTATACCTCCGTCGGCGGCGACCTCTTGCAGATCGAGGCGTTGCGGCTGCCGGGCAAGGGCCGGATGAAGACCACCGGCAAGCTCGGCGACGTGATGAAGG
>JBCBEP010000044.1:0-27215 GCA_038528605.1 Pseudomonadota bacterium | reverse complement strand
CGAGGCGCGCGACGACCCGCTGCCGTGCGAGCCCCGCGTCGCGGTCCTCGACATAGAGGAGCCCGCAGAGCTTTCTCACCAGCGCGCTTTCCTCGTGGCTCCGCGCACCGTCGGCATAGGCCACTTCCCACACCGCCTCGATGATGCCGACGCGCTCCTCGAACGCCACAGCGTTCTTCAGGGCGCTGGTAAAGCGCTGCAGGCCGGCGGCGTTCTCCTCGTCCCGCTCCGCCTCGGCGCGCAGAGCGGCCGCCTCCGCCGGGCCGAGGCCGTAGCGGTGGGTCAGAACCCGGTCGATATCCGCCCGCTCCGCATCATCGTAGCGCCCGTCCGAGCGCGCCGCGTGCACGAGGATCACCGCGAGCGCATCGCGCGCGTCGCGGGGGGCGAGGCGGGTGGGCGGGCCGTCATGCCCCGCCAGCGTCTTCATGATACGGTCAAGCATCTGCGCCATATAGCGCCCGGCAGCGGCCGCCGGAAGCGTTCCGGTTCGCATACGCCGCCACCTGCCTGCGTGACGTCCCGCCGCATCTCGTCTAGAACGGCGCCGAGCAGCGGGCCGGGAAGGGAGAAACCCATTGGATCACCCCGTGGATGAACCCCAGGGCACTGGTCAGGACACCGGCACGATGGTGCCAGAGCCGCCGCGCGCGCCCGCCGTTGCCATCAATATCGGCTCCGTGCTCTTTGCCAATGATGCACCGGCATCGCTCATCGCCGGCCCGTGCCAGGCGGAAAGTGCGGCGCATGCGGTGGATATCGCGGGCGCACTGAAGGAGATCGGTGCCGCGAACGGCGTCGGCATGGTCTTCAAAGCGAGCTTCGATAAGGCGAACCGCACCTCGCTGGGCGGCAAGCGCGGCCTCGGCATCGAGGAGGGTCTCGCCGTGCTGGCGGAGGTAAAGCGCGCCACAGGCCTGCCTGTGCTGACGGATGTGCACCTCCCGGACCAGTGCGCCCGTGTGGCCGAAGTGGTCGACGCGCTGCAGATCCCGGCCTTCCTTTGCCGGCAGACCGATCTCCTGCTGGCCGCAGGCGAGACCGGGCTGCCCGTCAACGTCAAGAAAGGCCAGTTCCTCGCGCCGTGGGACATGAAGAACGTCGCCGCCAAGATCGCGAGCACCGGCAACAACAGCATTATGCTCTGCGAGCGCGGCTCGAGCTTCGGCTACAATACCCTCGTGGTGGACATGCGCGCCCTGCCTCAGATGGGCGCTACCGGCTACCCGGTGGTCTTCGATGCCACCCACTCCGTTCAACAGCCCGGCGGGCTGGGCGGTGCTTCCGGCGGACAGCGCGAATTCGCGCCAGTGCTGGCGCGCGCGGCCACGGCCATCGGCGTCGCGGGCTGGTTCATCGAGTGCCATCCGGACCCGGACAATGCGCCCTCCGACGGGCCGAACATGATCCCGATGGGTGCCATGCCCGCGCTCGTCGCCCGCCTCGCCGCGTTCGACCGTCTGGCGAAGAGCGCCTGATCGCCCCCCCCTTTCCCGACGCTCACCGACGAGGACATCATGAGCCTGCCCGCGCCCCGCCAAGCGGTTGAGGAGAATACCTGGGACAGCCTCTCCCTGCCGATGATCAAGCCAACGGGCTTCCGGGAATATGATGCGCGCTGGCGCTACCCGGAGGAGATCAACCTCCTCGGCATTCAGGCCCTCGGCCTCGGCCTCGCCACACAGTTGCACGAGGCGGGGCTGCCGGCGGTGGTCGCGGTCGGGAACGACTACCGCTCCTACTCGCTCGCCATCAAACAGGCGCTTACCCTTGGGCTCGTGACAGGCGGCGCGGAGGTGCACGACATCGGCCCCTGCATCACGCCCATGGCCTATTTCGCGCAGTTCGATCTCGGCGCGCAGGCCTGCGCCATGGTCACAGCATCCCACAACCCCAACGGCTGGACCGGCGTGAAGATGGGCATGGAGCGCCCCCTCACGCACGGGCCGGACGAGATGGCGCGCCTTCGCGACATCGTTCTGAAGGGCGAGGGCGTTATGCGCCCAGGCGGCAGCCTCACCCGCGCAGAGGGGGTATTCGAACGCTACATCGATGATCTGGCGGGGGGCTTCCGCATGTCGCGCCCGCTGCGCGTGGTCTGCGCCACCGGCAACGGCACGGCCTCCGCCTTCGCGCCGGAGGTGCTGCGCCGCATCGGCGTGGAGGTGATCGAGAGCCACAACGCCCTCGATTACACCTTCCCCAACTACAACCCGAACCCCGAGGACATGGCCATGCTCCACGACATGGCCGAGAGCGTGCGCGCCACGGGCGCCGACATGGCCCTCGGCTTCGACGGGGACGGGGACCGCTGCGGCGTGGTGGATGACGAGGGCGAGGAGATCTTCGCCGATAAGGTCGGGGTCATCATGGCCCGCGACCTCATCAAGCTCCACCCCGGCGCCACCTTCGTCGCGGACGTGAAATCCACCGGCCTCTTCGCCTCGGATCCGGCGCTGATCGAAGGGGGTGCGAAGGCGGATTACTGGAAGACCGGGCACAGCCACATGAAGCGCCGCGTCCACGCCCTAGGCGCGCTGGCGGGCTTCGAGAAATCGGGCCACTACTTCCTCGCACCCCCCATCGGGAAGGGGTACGACGACGGCATGCGCGTCGCGGTCGAGCTCTGCAAACTGATGGACCGCAACCCCGGCGCCAAGTTCTCCGATCTCCGGAAGGCCCTGCCGGTGGTGCACAACACGCCGACGATGTCGCCGTTCTGTCCGGACGAGGAGAAATATGGCGTGATCGACCGGCTACAGCAGAAGCTCGTGGCCATGGGCGATGCCGGCGAAAGCCTCGGGCCCCGGCGCATCACGGATGTGGTCACGGTCAACGGCGCGCGCGTCATGCTCGAGAACGGCGCCTGGGCCCTGGTGCGCGCCTCCTCCAACACGCCAAACCTCGTGGTGGTGTGCGAGAGCCCGGAGAGCCGTGAAGAGCTCCGCGCCATCTTCGAGGCGATCGACGCAGTGATCCGGACAGAGCCGACGGTTGGCGACTACGACCAGACCTTCTGAGCCGGGGGCCTAGCGTGCGAAGTTCTCGATCAGGTCCTCCAGCGTGTCGAAATGCTCCTCCCAGCGCGGCCTCTCCCACGCCGCCAGCCGCGCAAGCTGAGCGTTTCGGCGGGGGGAGCCTGGCTGCGCATAGTCCCTGATCGCTTTCAGCCAGCCCGGCCCGTCCTGCGGCGCGATCCACTCCGGCACGTCGCCCCCCAGTTCGCGCAGCGCGGGCAGATCGGCGGCGATCACCGGCACACCGGCCGTGAGCGCTTCGCCGAGCGGCAGGCCATAGCCCTCCGCAAAACTCGGAAACAGGAGCGCGCGCGCATCGGAGAGGAGAGCGGCCACCGCCTTGTCCTCCAGCGCATGATGCTCGAATGCCGTGCGCCCCATGATCTCGCTCCGATCAAGCATCGCGGTTGCCTGATCGGCAGACCATCCGCGGCGGCCGACGATATGGAGATGCGGCACCTCATGCGCCGGCAGTCCCTCCGAAAGCCCGCGCCAGAGCATCAGCGTCAGGATATGGTTCTTGCGCCCCTCGATCGTGCCGAGCTGCACGAAATGCCCGGCGCGCCCCGATGGTGATTGCGGAAGCGCCGCTTTCTCGGGCGTCACCGGCGGCACGACCCCGAGGGGGAGGACCGCGCCTTTGGGGAGCACCCTGCCGTTGAGGTCGGCGTAGGACGCCACGCCGCGTTCGGTCGCCGCGGAATTGTAGATCAGCAAATCGGCCCCGAGCGCGGCATCGAGCCTGCGCCTGAAGCGCCGGGCCGCCTCCTCCCGCGCAAACTCCGGATGCGTGATCGGGATGAGATCATGCAGGAGGACCACGGGCGCGAAACTTGCCGGCCTGAGCGTCTGGAGGAGCGCCTCGGATAGGTTCTCATGACCCACATTGAGCCAGACGCCACCACCGGGCGCCGCCTGCCGAAGGGCACGGGTGAGCCTGGCCCCTGCGAGCGGCAGGCTGAGCGTGGCGGCGCGGCGGAGCGCGGAGGTGGCAAGTCGCTGTTCGGGGGACTGCCATGGCGTGAGCCGCGCCCTTAGGTCAGGCATTACCGGTGTGCTGCCCCGCAGCACCGCCGCGAGCTTACGCGCGCGATCCGGGGGGACGATGTGCAGCCTCGCCCCGACCGTGCCGGTGCCATCGACGCCTTCTCCGCCGAGCCGGGCTGCCAGCCAGACACCCTCCGGCCGGTTCACCGCCCAGTCGAGATAGGCCTGTTCAACCCGGTCGATCCCTGTGGGATGCTCCAGCCCGGCCCGCATCAGCGAGCGTGTGATGTCGAGGAAGAGTGCCTTCGGCCGGCCAGGGGCCGTGGCCATGGCCTGGCCCGCATCGCTTCCAGGGCCCCCGTGCCCACCCGTGGGCGTCATCTGCGGGGACCCCGGATCATAAGGCGAGAGGCGCGCCCGGAGATCAGGCTGCCAGATCGTCCGCGCTGAGGCTGCGCAGGAAGTCCGCAAACTCCCCGCCGAGATCGTCGCGCATCAGGGCGAAGGCAACGGTGGCCTGCAGGTAGCCCTGCTTCGACCCGCAATCGTACCGCCGGCCCGTGAAGCGGAAGCCCGTGACACCGCCCGGCGCATCCACCTGCGCGGCGATCGCGTCCGTCAGCTGGATCTCGCCGCCCGCCCCGGTCTCCTTGCGGTCGAGATGCCGCATCACTTCGGGCGTGAGGATGTAGCGCCCGATCACGGCGGTGTTCGACGGCGCGTCCTCCGGCTTCGGCTTCTCGACCATGCCGTTCACTTCCACCACCGCGCCGTTGTCCTCGCGAATGGCGAGGGTACCGTAGGCCGAGATCTTGTCCTTCGGCACGTCGACAGCCGCGACCATGCAGCCGCCTAGCCCGCGTGCCTCATAGGCCTCGACCATCTGCGCCATGCAACCCTTTGGGCCCTTGATCACGTCGTCCGGCAGGATCACGGCAAAGGGTTCATCTCCCACCAGCCGCCGCGCGCACCAAACGGCGTGGCCAAGGCCAAGCGCCTCCTGCTGACGAATATAGGCGATGGCGCCCGAAGGCATCGTGGCGTTGCGCACCTCGGCGAGGAGCTTGTCCTTGCCCTTTTCCTCGAGCGCCTGCTCGAGCTCGGCATGCCCGTCGAAGTAATCCTCGAGCGAGGACTTTCCCCGCGCGGTCACGAAGATGAACTCGGTGATCCCGGCTTCGCGCGCCTCATCGATCGCGTACTGAATGAGCGGCCGGTCGACCAGCGGCAACATTTCCTTCGGCATCGACTTCGTGGCGGGCAGGAAGCGCGTGCCCATGCCAGCGACAGGGAAGACCGCGGTGCGGACAGGTTGCGGCATCGGATGTCCTCTCGTTCTCGGACGCCAGCGCGCGTGGCGCGTGGCAGGCTCCGCCGTGCTGGGCTGTGCTGAACTCAGCCTAGCCGGCCATGCGATAACATAGCGTGACGATGGTTATTGACAGCAGTGAGGCCGAAACGCGGACGCCGCCTCATTCGATCCCGCGCGCGCGAAGCGCCGCCTCGACACGCGGCACATCCTCCGGGTTGTTCACTTCCCAGAACGCTGCACCACGCCCTTCGACCTCGACGCACGTAACCGGCTGGCCGTGCTCCAGAAAGCGAAGCTGCTCAAGACCCTCGGCCACTTCGAGCACGCCCGGTTGCAGCGCAGCATAACCGATAAGCGCCGGCACGCGAAAGGCATAAACGCCCACATGGTGAAAGGCAGGCACGTCGCCGCCGGCGCCATAGGGCAGCACCTCCTTCGAAAAGTAGAGCGCCCTGCCTGCGCGATCCATCACCGCGAGCGTGCCGCCTACCCGGCCGGCCGCCCGATCCGCCCGAAAATTGGCGAGCGCCTCGGCATCGCAGCGCAGCACAGGCGTGCTGACCGCGCAGGCGGGATCGGCCCGCATCGCCGCCACCAGCCCTTCGACGAACCATGGCGGGGTGAGCGGCGCATCGCCCTGCAGGTTCACCACGATGCCGGTGAGCGACAGAGCCTCGGCCACCTCGGCGCAGCGCTCGGTTCCATTCCGGCGCTCGGGCGCGGTCATGGCGACCTCGGCGCCGAAACCGGCCGCGGCGTCGGCGATGCGCGCGTCGTCGGTCGCCACGATCACGCGGTCGATACCCGAAACCGCAAACGCCGCCTCCCACGCCCGTTCGATCAGGCTTTTCGAGAGGCCGCCTGCCCCCTTCAGCGGAACGAGCGGCTTGCCCGGATAGCGGCTGGAGGCATGGCGGGCGGGGATGACGACCGTGACGGGCTCGGCGGCGGCGTCCATCACGTGTCGCCCACCGGCACACCGGGCCCGTAGGCGAGAAAGTGCGGGTTCTCCCAGCCGGGCTTTCCGTAGGCGAGCGGGCGGAGGTGCTCCAGCGTCCGAACCTCGCCGCCAGCCGCCAGCAGAACGGCATGCCCTGCCCCGGTGTCCCACTCCATCGTGCGGCCGAGGCGCGGATAGAAATCGGCCTCTCCTGCGGCGACGAGGCAGAACTTCAGCGACGAACCGGCGTTGCGGCTCTCGCGCGGTTTGAAGCGATTGATGAACGCTTCCGTCTCCGGGTTGCCGTGGGATTTGGAGGCGACGACCACGAGCGCCTCGGGGTCCGCCTCGCGCGCTGCAATCGGCCGTGCGCTGTCGGGCACAGGGTGCACCAGCTCGTCCAGCGCCTCCTCCTCCGCGCCACCGCCGGCTAGGCTTCGCCACAGCCGCTGGCGGGCCGGGGCGAGGACGATGCCCATCCGGGGCCGCCCATGCTCGATCAGCGCGATGTTCACCGTGAAATCGCCGCGGCGCTGCACAAACTCCTTCGTGCCGTCGAGCGGGTCCACGAGGAAGAACCGGTCCGGCGCCGGCCCCTCCTGACTTTCAGCGCGCTCCTCGGTCACCACGGGAATATCGGGAAAGGCATAGGCGAGACCGGCGCCGATGATGTCATCCGCCGCGATGTCCGCCTCCGTCACGGGCGATGCATCGTCCTTCTCCCGGGTCCCGAAATCGTCGCGTTGATATACGTCCATGATGGCGCGCCCGGCCTCGAGCGCGAGGCGGCGGATCTCGGTCGCGATCTCCTCCATGGCATCCTCCCCTGATGGATTGCCGCGCTTTCTTAGGCGCTCCCCGGGCGCCGCGCCAGCGCCTCCGGGCCGCCCGTCTCCGCCTCGTCCTTGCATGCTGGCCGGGGCGGGGCCTATCAGGGCAAAACCGCGATGCAGCCACAGGGTAGAAGCGCCATGCCCGCCTTCCTCCGCCACGATGCCCCGGATTTCGACGCTGCCTTCGCGGCGCTGGCGGAGGCGAAGCGTGCCTCCGATGCCGGCGTGGACGGGCCGGTGGCCCAAATCATTGCCGATGTGCGTGCGCGGGGCGTGGACGCCGTCGTCGAACTCACCCGAAGATTCGATCGGTGGGACGCCACCTCGGAGACGCTCGCGATGCGGGCCGAGGAGATCGATGCGGCGATCGAGACCGTGCCTGCCGAGACGCGTGCGGCGCTGGAGCTCGCGGCGGAGCGCATCCGCGCCTATCACGCCCGGCAGCTGCCCGAGGATGCGGCGTGGGTGGACGACGCCGGCATCAGCCTCGGCTGGCGGTGGACGCCGGTGGATGCCGCGGGCCTCTACGTCCCTGGCGGGCTGGCCAGCTATCCCTCATCGCTCCTGATGAACGCCATCCCGGCATCGGTGGCCGGGGTCGGGCGCATCGTCATGTGCGTCCCCACACCGGACGGCGTGGTGAACCCGCTGGTGCTGCTGGCAGCCCGGCTCTCGGGCATCGAGACCATCTGGCGCATGGGCGGCGCACAGGCCGTGGCGGCCCTCGCCTACGGGGCGGATCCGGTCGCGCCGGTCGACGTCATCACCGGCCCCGGCAATGCCTATGTGGCGGCGGCCAAGCGTCAGGTCTTCGGCCATGTGGGCATCGACATGATCGCGGGCCCCTCGGAGGTGCTCATCATCGCCGACGGGGACAACGACCCCGACCTGATCGCCATCGACCTCCTCGCCCAAGCCGAGCACGACGCGACCGCCCAGTCCATCTGCATCACGGATGACACTGCGTTCGGGGAGGCCGTGATGGCCGCCGTGGAGCACCGCCTCGCCGCCCTCCAGCGCCGGGAGATCGCCGCCGCGAGCTGGGCGAGCCATGGCGGCGTGATCGTCGCCCGCGACCTCGAGCACGCAGCAGCGCTCGCCAACCGCATCGCGCCGGAGCACCTGGAGCTCGCCGTGGCCGACCCGGAGGCCCTCGCCGCCCGCATCCGCCATGCCGGTGCCATCTTCCTCGGCCGCCACACGCCGGAGGCGCTGGGCGACTACGTGGCTGGACCGAACCATGTGCTGCCAACCGCCGGGTCTGCGCGCTTCTCCTCGGGCCTCTCGGTGCTCGACTTCATGAAGCGCACTACTCTCACCCGCGCCAGCGCGGCCGGCCTCGCTGCCATCGGCCCCGCGGCCGCGCGCCTTGCCGAGGCCGAAAGCCTCCAGGCGCACGCCCTCTCGGTGACCGACCGGCTCGCCGCAAGAAAGGCCGCCGAATGACCGATTTTGCCGAGAACGACCGCCTCTCAGCCGTGAACCTGCTGGAGGACAAGCCGCGCGCCCGCACGCCCGAGATCCAGCAGGAACTCGACGTCGCCCTTTTCGACCTGATGGAGGACAACCGCTTCCGCCCCGCCAACCGCGCGCCCGGCGAAGGTGGCCCCTATACGTTGGGCATCGGCATGGTCGAGCGGCTGCTGCAGCTCGAGGTGCGCGACGGGGAAGCCACCGAGCCCGTCGATCTCCGCCTTTCGATCGGCCCGCTCCGCAGCGTGATCAAGGACTACTTCGCCATCTGCGAGGCCTATTTCGACGCGGTGAAGAAGCTGCCGCCCTCCAAGATCGAGGCGATCGATATGGGCCGCCGCGGCATTCACGACGAAGGCGCCCGCCTCCTCACGGAGCGGCTGGAGGGCAGGCTGCTCACGGATCACGACACCGCGAGGCGGCTCTTCACCGTGATCTGCGCGCTGCAGTTCCGGGGCTGAGGCATGGCCGAGGGCCCGAAGCCCCGCGCCTATTCGGGCGGCGCGCTGCCGGGCTCCGTGCTCTTCTGCTGCAACCAGAACCAGATCCGTTCGCCGTTTGCGGAGGGGCTCCTGAAGAAACTCCACGGCCGGCGGGTCTTCGTGCAGTCCTGCGGCGTGCGCGAGTCCGACGAGGTCGACCCCTTCATGGCGGTCGTCGCGGCGGAAGAGGGCGTGGATATCGCCAAGCACCGCCCCCGCAGCTTCGACGAGATGGAGGCCTGGGGCGACGATATCACCGGCTACGACCTCATCGTCGCCCTCTCCCCCGCCGCGCAACGCCAGGCCATGGAGCGCACGCGCGCCTCGGCGGTCGATATCGAGTACTGGCCGGTGCTGGACCCGAGCGGCATCGGCGAGAACCGCGATCAGAAGCTCCACGCCTACCGCCAGACCCGCGACCAGATCATCGGGCTCGTTCGCGGCACCTTCGGCAGCTAGGCCGTGCAAACCCGCTTACCGCTTGAAATCCCCGCGTAACGGCGTCATATCGCGGCGTTCCTGTAACAACACCGGATTGTCCATGTCCAAGGAAGAGACCCTCGAGTTCCCCGGGGTCGTGGTCGAGCTTCTGCCGAACGCGACATTCCGTGTGAAGCTCGAGAACGATCACGAGATCATCGCCCACACTGCCGGCAAGATGCGCAAGAACCGCATCCGCGTGCTGGCGGGGGACAAGGTCCAGGTCGAAATGACGCCGTACGACCTCACCAAGGGCCGTATCACCTACCGCTTCAAGTAAGGCGCGCCCCTTGGCCGACGCCGCGCATGCCACCGGGCCAGCCGGGGCCGATGCACCATCGGTGCCCCCGCCAGAGCATAGCCTGCGCCTCATCCTGGGCTCGGCTTCCCCGAGGCGGCGCGACCTCCTCGCGCAGATCGGGGTCATACCCGCCGCCGTCACCCCCGCCGATATCGACGAGACGCCGACGAAGGGCGAACTGCCACGCCGCTATGCCGAGCGCCTCGCTCACGAGAAAAACATCGCCCTCGGCGCGCCGCAGCCCGGCACGCTGGTCCTGACCGCCGACACCGTGGTGAGCGCTGGCCGCCGCATCCTCGGCAAGCCGGCCGACGCGGCGGAGGCCACGCAGTTCCTCCTGCTTCTCTCCGGCCGGCGGCACCGGGTGTGCACCGCCGTCTGCCTCTCCGGCCCCGGCTTCCGTCGCCTGCGCCTTGTCGAGACCCGCGTGGCGATGAAGCGCCTCTCGGACGAGGAACTCTCCGCCTATCTCCGCTCGGGAGAGTGGCAGGGCAAGGCAGGCGGCTACGCCATCCAGGGGCTGGGTGCCGCCCTCATCCCCTCGATCCAGGGCAGCTACACCAACGTCGTCGGCCTGCCGCTGGTCGAGACGGCGAACCTTCTGCGCGGCGCGGGCTATCCGGTCACGCTCGACGGTACACCCGCATGAAAGGCCGCCTCATTGCTCTCGGGCATGCGCCGTCCGGCGCCCTCGCCGCCGCACTGTTGGTGGACGGCGTGCTGGAGGACTATCTCGAGGATGCCCCGGCGGGAGACGACACGCCCCCCGTCGGCGAGATCCTCCCGGCCCGCCTCATGCGCACCGGCGGCAAGGGGGCGGGTCTCGGGCCCGGCGGCGCCTTCGTGGCGCTCCCGCGCGGCGGCCACGGTTTTCTGCGCGACGGCGCAGGCCTGAAGGAAGGCCGACGCCTCCTCGTGCAAGTGGCCGGTTATGCGGAACCCGGCAAGGCCCCGCCCGTCACCCGTCGCCTCAGCTACAAGAGCCCGCTCCTCATCCACACCCCCGGCGCCCCAGGCCTCAACGTCTCCCGCCAGATCCGGAACGAGGACGAACGCGCCCGGCTCGAGGACGCCCTGCGAACCGCCGCCGACCCCTTCTTCCAGGCAACCCCGCCGGCTGCGGGTGAGGACAGCCCGGCCGCCCGCCGCCACGCGGTCATGGCCCGTTACGGGGCGATGCTGGAGGAGGGCGGCATCATCGTCCGCTCCGCCGCGGAGGACGCGTCGCCGGAGGCGCTGGCCGAGGCGCTCCAGGCGCTGCTCGCCCGCCGCGACACCCTCGAGCGCATGCTCGACGCCGACGACGCCCCGCCTCTGAGCGAGACAGCCCACGCGATCGCCCTGCGCGAATGGTGCCTGCCCCTGCCCGCCGCCGTCATCGCCTGCGGCGCCGAGGTCTTCGAGCGCGCCGAGGCCGACCTACCCGAAGCCGTCCGCCCCCGCCTGCGCCAGGAGGATGGTGCCGAATTCGACCGCCTGGGCATACTCGACGCGCTCGACGCCCTCGCGGCGCCCCGCTGCCCGCTCCCTTCCGGCGGAAGCCTCGTCATCGAGCCCACCACCGCGCTCACAGCGGTCGATGTGAATACCGGCGGCGATTTCTCCCCTGCCGCGGGTCTCAAGGCCAATATCGAGGCGGCCCGCGCCCTGCCCCGCCAGCTCCGCCTGCGCGGCCTCGGCGGCCAGGTGCTGGTCGATTTCGCACCGATGCCGAAGAAGGACCGCCGCGCGGTCGAAAGCGCCCTCAAGGCCGCCCTCAAGCGCGATCCGATCGACACCACGGCACACGGCTTCACCACCATGGGCCTCTATGAACTGCAGCGAAAGCGCGAGCGCCGGCCCTTACACGAACTCCGCTAACCACAGGCCCTCCAGCGGCGGGCTGGCGGGTGGGCGGCCCCGATGCGGCGCCCGCAAGGGCGCGGCGAGGAAAGGCCGGGCACCCGTCAGCGCGCCGGCACGCTCTCGGGCAGCACACGCCGCGGCTTCGGGTTCGCCAACCAGCGCAGATCCTCCACCACGATGTAGAGGCAGGGGATCAGGAACAGCACGATGGCCGTGGCAAACACGATCCCGTAGCCAAGGCTCACCGCCATCGGCACCAGGAACCGCGCCTCCGCCGAGGTCTCGAAGATCATCGGCGCAAGCCCGCCGAAGGTCGTCAGCGTCGTGAGCAGGATCGGACGGAAGCGCCGCGTGCCGGCCAGCATCATCGCCTCGACGGGCCCGGAGCCGGCCAGCCGCGCCTTGTTCGCGTAGTCGATCATCACCAGCGCCGCGTTGATCACCACACCGCCGAGCGCGATCACCCCGAAAAGCGAGATGATGGAGAGCCCCATCCCCATGATCAGATGGCCGACAATGGCGCCCGCGAAACCGAAAGGGATGGCCGCCATCACGATCATCGGCTGCACCCAGGACCGGAACGGGATCGCCAGCGCGGCGTACATCATGGCCAGCGCGAGCGCGAGCGAGACCTTGAAGCTGTCGAGCGTCTGCCGCTTCGTCTCCTCATCGCCCCCGAACCGCGCCGTGACGCCCGGGAAATCCGCGGCGAGGCGTGGCAAGACCTCGCTCTTGAGCGCCGCCACCACCTGCGCCTCGGCATCCGGCGGGCTGAGCTTGCCGAAGACCTTCACGATGCGGTTTCCGTCCCGCCGCATGATCAGCCCCTCGGCGCGCGCGCGGCTCACCTCCGCGATCTCGTAGAGCGGCGCTTCCGTACCATCGGGTGCGCGCAGGATGAGCGTGGCGATATCGTATTCCGAACGCCGCTCCACGGCCGGCAGGCGCAGACGCAGCGAGACCTCGTTACCCTCTTCCTGCAGCTTCAGCGCCTCGACGCCCAGGAAGGCATGGCGCACCTGCTCGCCCACGATGCGCGCCGTAAAGCCCAGCGCCCGCCCCGCCTCGGTCACGCGGAAGGTCAGCTGTTCGGGGCCGCTGGATTGGTCCTTCCGCGCGCTCTTCACCGCTTCGAAGCCCTTCAGCCGCTCAACCAGCGCATCCGCGGCACGGCGGAGGGTCTCGTTGGAGGGGTGCCCCAGCAGCACCTCGATCCCCACATCGTCGTTGCCCCCACCGAAACGGGCGCGGAAATTGGTCCAGCGGATCTCCGCCACCTGCCCCAGCCGCTCGCGCACCGCATCGGCAAACTCGGTGCTCTCCATCGTGCGCACGGAGGGGCGTGCGAGATAGACATTGAGGTCGATCCTCGAGTCTTCGATCTTGGTGGCCACATAGCGCACCAGCCGCTCGCCCCCGTTTTCCGCCTTCACGGCGTCGACGGTATCGATCATCCGGCGGAGCACCTTCTCCTTCGCTTCGGCCGGCGCCCGGTCGTCGAGCCCCACCACGAGCTGGACCGTATCGCGCGGGATGGGCGGGAAGAGGCTGAAGCCCATGCGGCCCGATACGGGCCAGGCCACCGTCAGCACCAGGACAAGCACCATCAGCGCCACCGTGGTGTACCGCCACGAGATCGCGAGGGAGAGCATTGGCGCGTAAAGGCGGTGCACGATCCAGGCCAGGCCGTCGGAGAACACATGCCGCAGCCGCGCCATGCCGGCCGACGCCCTCTCCCGCCGCCGCACGCCCGCCAGATGACCCGGCAGAACGAACAGCGCTTCGAGCCAGCTCACCAGGAAGGCCGAGGCCACCACGATGGGGATCACCACCCAGAAGGAGCCGAACCAGCCCGGGACCATGGCGAGCGGGATGAAGGCGATGATGTTGGTGACGATGGAAAAGCTGAGCGGCACCGCGATATCCCGCGCGCCCTGAACGGCGGCATCCGCCGGTGCGAGGCCCCGTTCGCGATATTCGTAGATGTTCTCCCCCGCCACGATTGCATCGTCGACCACGAGGCCGAGGGCGACGATGAAGGCGAAGAGCGAAACCATGTTCACCGTCACCCCCGCCAGCGGCAGCAACAGGAAAGCGCCGAGGAAGGCCGTCGGGATCCCGACCGCCACCCAGAAGGCGAGGCGGAACTCAAGGAAGGCGCTTAGAAGCAGAAGGACCAGCGCCAGCCCCACGAGCCCGTTGCGCAGGAGCAGATCCACCCGGTCGGCGAAGAGCGTGCTGCGGTCGTTGGCGATCGTCACGTCGATGCCCTCGGGCAACAGGCGCCGGATATCCGCAACCGCCCGGTCTGCCGCATCCGAAATGGCGAGCGGGCTTTCTTCCCCTACTCGCATGACCTGCATCATCACCGCCGGACGACCGTCGAAAAACCGGCTGATCTTGTCTTCCTCGAACCCGCGCTCGACGCTCGCGATATCGCCGAGACGCAAGATCCGCCCTTCCTCGCCGAGGGTTATGGGCAAGGCGCGGAAGGCCTCGACGGTGTCGAGGCTGCTATCCACACGAAGCTGCACGTCGCCGCGCGCGGTAGCAATGCGCCCGCCGCTCCTATCCTCGGTCGCTCGGCTGATCGCCACGGCAAGCTCCCCAAGGGTGGCCCCCGTCGCCCGAAGCATCGTGCGCGAGATCTCGACGAGGATCTCGTGGCTTGGCGCGTCTTTCAGCGTCACCGTGCTGATCCCCGCCTCCGCCTCGAGGCGCGAGGCGACGCGCTCGGCGGCGGCACGCAGCGCGCCAGGCGCCGCAATGCCGTGCACATGGACGTCGAGGATCGGCTTGGGATCCTTGTTCAGGCGCACGTTCGGGCGTTCGGCATCTTCGGGCAGCGTGCTGAGCGTCGACATGATCTGCTGCGCCTGGCTCAGCAGTTCCTGCTTGTCCTGCTCGTTGACGGCATCGAACGCGATCGTGACGCTTCCCGGCCTGGTCCACGACCAGATCGGCCCTGCGTTGCTCAGCTCCTCCATGGGCGACTCGATGCGGACAGTGACGGCCTCCATCACTTCGCCCGGCGTGGCGCCCGGAAGCGCCACATCGATCATCACCCAGGGGTCGTTGAACGGCGGGAAGACCTCCTTCACCACCCGCTGCATCGAGATGAGCCCGCCGATCACCAGCAGCAACATGATGAGATTGGGCAGCACCGGATGGCGCGCCGCCCAGCCGATGACCCCGCCGCGCGGCAGGCGTTCAGCGGGCTCGCTCACCCGTCGCCTCCGTCCGCAGCTTCGTCTTCAAGCCGGAGCGTCATGCCATCGGTGTAGACGGCGAGATCCGTCGTCACGATCCGGTCCCCGGGCTGCAAGCCGTCGGTGACGAGCAGCACATCGGCACCGCGCCAGGCGATCTCGAGATCGCGGCGCTCGAGCTTGCCGTCGGCGCCATAAACCCATGTGGTGTCGCCGGGGCGAAGATAGCGACGGGGGAGCTCGACCGCGCCCGGCAGGGCCTCGCCCGCAATCTCGGCGCGCAGATAGCTGCCGAGCCGCACGGCAGGCAGCCCCGCGTTCTCCGGCAGAAGCGCCAGCGGATCGGGGATCTCGACCGTCACGACCGCCAGCGTCCCGCCCTCTTCCAGCGCGGCGCCGATGCGGGAGACGATGCCATTTCGAAAGCTGCCCTCGGGCCAGACGCCCGGCTGCTCGAGGCGCACGCTCTGGCCGGGCTCCACCCAGCCGAGCGCCGTGAGCGGGAGCGTCACGCGCGTCTCGAAACTGTCGGTGGCGGCGAGGCGGGCGGCCACGGCCCCCGCAGTAAGGATACCCCCGGCCTCGACAGCCTCTTCCAGCACCACGGCGTCGAACGGCACGGTGACGACCGCTTTCTCCAGCGCGGCACTGGCACGCTCACGCTGGGCGACCGCGGCTGCCTTGGCCGCCTCCAGCTCCGCCATCTGCGGCTCGCGCAGGATCAGCGCGCGTTGCGTCGGCGTCACGTCCAGCGGGAGCCGCTCGAAGTCGCGCCGCGCGCGGTCCGCCTGGCCCAGCTCCATCGTGATGCGTGCCTCGATCTCGGATACCCGCGCCTCCGCCTCCCGGATCGCGAGGGCGAGATCGGTGGTCTCCAGCCTGAGCGCGACGGTGCCCGCCGGCAAGCGCCCGTCCACGACCAGGCCAGGGGCCACGTTCCGCAGCCGGCCCGTGATCTCGGTCGAGAGCACGAGCTCCCGCGCGGCGGTGACGTTCCCGAATGCCTCCACGCGCGGGCCCGCCGCTGCGGCCGACGCAGGCACCACGTTCACAAGCCGCGGCACCCGTTCGGGCCCGGACACGGCGGGCCCCGGCGCCGTGGCCGCAATCTGCTCCCAGGCCCAGGCGGCAACTGCCAAGATCGCGAGCGGCAGGAGCGCCTTCAGCATACCCGAGGCGGCACGGTGCCACAGCGCGGCGGGCCGCGTTTGCTCCGCAGTCACGCCCTCCGGCTCCACCGTCCGGCCCGTGGGCCGCAGCGGTGCCGCTCTCGCAATGGCGCGGTCGTTCACCCCGAATGCTCCGATACTACAAGCGCCCACCGCGTCACGTGTTCTCGACGCGGCCCCGATACGTTACACCAGATAGGGTGCGGAACGAAAAGGCGACGGGAGAGCACGGATGAGCGAGCGCGGCGTGAGCGGCGGACGGTGCCCGATCTGCGGTCAGCCGACACTGCAAAGCATGCGCCCCTTCTGCTCGAAACGCTGCGCGGATATCGATCTCGGCCGCTGGCTGACCGGCGCCTATGCCATCCCCGGCGAGGATGCGTCTGAGGGCGGCGCCGGCGGAGACCGGCGCGGGCGCGACGCCGATGCTGAGGACGAGCGCTGACCTGTGCGTCGGGCGGCATAAGCGCGCCCCGATGCAAGCTCCGCCAGCGCCGCGTCGGAAAGGCGCAGGTGTTGCTTTCGGCGCAAAGCCATGGCGTTAGCGTAGAGGTCGGCGACCGCGTCATGTCGCTGCCGGGCCTCCCTCAGCACACGCTGAGCATGCTGCACGAAAAGGCTGGCCTTGGCGTGTTCGCTTTCGAGTGCGTGGCGTCTCGCGCGAAGGTCGGCCACGGCGCGTTGGGCGAGGATGAGGTCCCCGCCTGTTGTAGTGGCGGCCGGCGCCACGAGGAGCGCTTCGGCTTGCGCGACCGCCATGCTCAGCGCCGCCTCCACCGATAGGGCCGAACTCAACCGACGTTCCGACGCCGCAAGCGCCGCGGCGGCTGCCGACAGGACGGGGCGCAACGCCTCCGGTGTAGGGCCGCGCGCCGTCACCGCGCATCCCTTTGCTTGGCGCGCAGCTCCTCCGCGAACAGGATCGCGGCTGCGACGGCACGGTAGTGCTCAGGGTCGATCTCGTGCCCGATGGGGGTGGTGGCGAAGAGCGCCCGAGCCGTCGGCGGGTCGCGATGGGTCGGCACGCCGGCCTCCTCTGCGCGCTCGCGGATCCTCGCCGCGATCTCATCTGCACCCTTCGCAACGCAGACTGGCGCGCGCGCTCCCCCGCGGTTCCACGAAAGCGCGATGGCCAGATGGGTGGGGTTGGTGATGACCACGGCCGCCTTTGGCACGGCCTCCAACATGCGGTTGGTAGCGATCTCCTCGGCGCGCTCGCGACGACGCGCCTTCAGCATCGGGTCGCCCTCGGTCTCCTTCATCTCGCGCTTCATTTCCTCGGGGCTCATGCGAAGCCGCTGTTCGTGCTGATGGCGCTGCCAGAAGAAGTCGGCGAGGCCTACCACCACGGCAACCGCGAGCGTTCCGGCCAGGATCTGCCTGAGCGGCACCTCCATCAGCCGCGTGATCAGCCGGGCCTCGACGCGCACGGTGCCCGCCATCCAGTCCGCCAGCCCGATGAGGACAATCGCGAACACCCCGAGAAGCAGGCAGAGCTTGGCCGTGCTTTTCACGAACTCGCCCAGCCCGTGGAGCCCGTATTTCTGGCCGGCATTCTCCACGGGCGAGATCCGCGAGAGCTTCGGCATCACCCGGTCCGGCGCGAAGACGATGCTGCGCGTCGCCGCGAAATACGCGACCAGCAGGAGGGCCGGCACAAGGAGGATCGGACCAATCGCCCGTGTCATGTCCGCGAGAAGCTTCGTCCAGAGAGCCGGGTCCCCGGCCAGGGCGCGGGCGGCCAGGGCCTCCGGTGCTTCGAGCATGGCCATCAGCGAGGCACCGGCGATCTCCGCACCCTCGCGCGCGTCCACGGCCAGGGCCACGGCGAGCCCGATATAGGCGATGGCGGCCTGTGCATCGGGCGCCCGCGGCAGGTCCCCTTTGCGCCGGGCCTCCTCGCGCTTGCGCTCGGTTGCGGCAAGGCTGCGCTCCTGCCCGCCATCCTCGCCGCCGCCGCTCATGGCCGCACGCCCTGCCCAACGCCGTTCGTGGACGTGCCGCCGAGGGGGTCACGCGCCACTGCGGCGCGCGCCTCCTCCCAGCGTGCCATCATATCGGGGAGCGAAAGCCAGAGCACCACGAAGCCGAGGCCCACGAGCAGCGGCACCCCGACGAGCGCCACGAGCAGTTGCGGCATGGCCCGGCTGAGCGCACCGAGCGTGAGGTTGTAGGCAAAACCCGCAAGGACGAAGGGGGCTGCGAGCCCGAGGCCTAGCGCAAAGGTTTCACCGACCCGCGCGGTGGACCATTCAGCCGCTGCCGGTCCCGCCAGCCCCAGCCCGAATGGCAGCACAGCGTATAGTCGTGCCAGCGCTGCGACCACGTCCACATGCAGGCCTGCCGCCAGCATGAGCGCGATCCCGCCCATGGAAAGGAAGGTCGCCAACGAAGGCTCGGCCTCGCCCGCAAGCGGGTTGCCGAAGATGTGGCTGATGCTGATGCTTTGGGACGCTATCGTCCCCGCGATCTGGAGTGCCCAGACCAGGAACCGAAAGGCGATACCGATCAGCAGCCCCGCCGCAGCCTCCGCAAGCAACAGGAGGAGGAGGGAGAGCGGACCGAACGGCACATTGGCCGCGAAGCCCACGATGAGTGGTGTGAGCAACCAGGCGATCGCCACGGCAACCCCAAGGCGGACACGGAGAGGAATCCCACGCTCACCAAGCCCCGGCAGCACCGCGAGCACAGCGCCGACGCGCGCGAAAACGCCGGCGGCAGCGACGATGAAGGCTGGCGCGGCCCCGAAGAGCCCCGCGAGGATGGCGACAAGCGCGTCTTCCCCTGGTGTCCCGTTCACGGCGCGAACCTTGGCTTTCGGGCTTTGGGCCGGCCGCTCAGATGCTGCATGCAGCGGTTCCCACGAGGCTTAGCTGCGTCCGGTTGCCGATCTCTTCATAGGATAGCACAGGGTTCAGGATACCCTTGGCCTCGAGAACTTCGCTGAGGAACCGGCGCCGACGGGCGCTCGTTGCGATCGCCGCGCTGAGCCCTCGCTTCGCCGGGGCGGTCAGGGCCGTTTTCACGCTCTCCGCCAGCCTGTTGAAGGCGTCGGGCGGCAGGGCGATGTCCGAAGGCTGTTGCGTGTCGGTGTTGCCCGCTGCCGCGGTCTCGGCCGGAGCCTGCTCGTGTCGCTCGAAGAGCCGCTCCCAGGCTTCATCAAGCTGGACCAAGGGCAAGCGGCCCTCCGCGTCCGTCAGCCGGGAGACGATAAGGAACGAGATACGGCGCCTTACATGCTCGATCGTCGCCTCGAGGTTCAGACCGCTCGCGCGCGCCTCCGCGGCGGCCTCCAGAATGAGCTGGAGGTTTCGCACGGGCACGCGCTCCTCCAAAAGCCCGCGCAGGACAGCCTGTAGCAGGTCGTGCGGCACGCGTTCGGGCACGAATTCGTCCACCAGCTTACGGTTCGCCTCCGCGCGCCCGGGGTCGGAGGGCCGCGCGAACTCCTCCAGCAGCCTGCGCAGGGCGCGGCGGGTGCACAGACGACCGAGCTGACCCTTCACCGTCTCGAGCAGATGCGTGGCGACAACCTCCGCGGGCGTGATGATGGGCAGGCCCAGCATCTCCGCCTCCTCCTGCGCCTCTGGCGCAATCCAGCGCGCGGGCGCGCCGTACACCGGCTCGGCAACATCGCGGCCCTCGGAAGGCAGCGTCAGGTCCTCGCGCAGGAGCACCATGACCCGGGCCGGGTCGAGCATGGCACGCCCGACTTCCGTGCCGTGGATCAGGATGGCGTAGTGATCGCCCGGCAGAAGCGGATCGTCCGTAAGGCGCACCTCCGGCATCACGAAGCCGAACTCCGTCGCGATATGCCGGCGCATATTGCTGATGCGCGCATCGAGCCCCGCCCCCGGCGCGATGATCGCCGGGAGAAGCGCGGGGCTGAAGCGGACATGGATCTCATCCACATCGAGCAAGTCCCCGAGCGGTCGGTCCCGCCCGAGCATGCCCTCCGGCTCGGCCGCCTCTTCCTCCGCCCCCTCATCCGCCACCGGAGCCTGCCAGACAAACCAGGACACACCAGCAAGCAGGGCCGCGCCCACGACGAAAGGAAGGAAGGGCAGGCCCGGCAGAAAGGCAAAGAGCGCCATCAGCCCCGCGACCGTCGCCAGGGCTGCAGGGTACCCGCCGAGTTGATCGCCAAGCGCACGGTCAGCCGTGCCCACAACGCCGCCCTTCGAGAGCAAAAGCGCCGCGGCGATCGAGGTGATCACCGAAGGGATCTGGCTCACGAGCCCATCCCCCACCGTGAGGATAGTATAGGTCTCAACCGCTTCTGCGAGCGTGAGCCCATGGACAGCGAGGCCCATGGCGAGCCCCATCACGAGATTGAGGAGCGTGATCAGAAGCCCCGCAACCGCGTCGCCCTTCACGAATTTCGAGGCACCGTCGAGCGAGCCGTAGAAGGTCGTCTCCTCCTGCTCCACGCGGCGGCGCTCCTTCGCCTCCGCGTGGCTCAGCGCGCCAGCCGCCATATCGCTGTCGATCGCCAGCTGTTTGCCGGGCATCGCATCGAGGGCGAAGCGCGCACCCACCTCCGCCATCCGGCCGGCGCCCTTCGTGATCACGACGAAGTTCACGATGAGCAGCACACAGAAGACCACGAGGCCCAAGAAGATGTTGCCGCTCATGATGAAACTGGCGAAACCCTCGATCACCCCGCCCGCAGCGTCGGGGCCCGTATGCCCTTCCCCGATGATCAGCTTGGTCGAGGCGACATTGAGCGCCAGGCGCAACATGAGCGCTCCCAGCAGAACCGTCGGGAAGGACGAGAAATCCAGCGGGCGCTGGATGAAGAGCGTGATGGTGAAGATCAGGATGGCGAGCGCGAAGGATGCCGCCAGCCCAATATCCAGCAACCAGGCAGGCATGGGCAGGATCATCATGCAGATGACCCCCATGAGTGCGAGGGCGAGGAGCACTGTTGGCGGCGGCGTCGCCGAAACCTTGCCGGCAAAGGGCAGGTTCATCGCTCCACCTCGGGAGGCGTGGAGGCGACACCGGCTGTCACCAGCGTTGGGCGGCGCTCAGTCGCGAAGAGCAGGCCCCCCGGGCCAGGCGGCTTCCCGGCCCTCGGCAGGCGGCGAATGAGCGGACCGGAGGGCTGAGCGACGATCAGCCGGCGAGTAGCGGCTTCGATCAGTCCCCGACCCGCCCCAGCAGCAAGGAAGCGCCCAGGCGGCGTTGTGCGCTGCATTTCAATCGTTGCGGCGAGACCGCGTGGCGGGTCCGCGGCGTCCCCGGAGGCGGTAGCGAGGTCCTGTCTGGGCAGCGCACGCTGGATGCGTTCTGGCGGCCGCCCCAGGAAACGCGCCACGCGCGCGCGGTAAGCGCGGGCTAAGGCGGGGGTGCGTGAGTGGTAGAGGCCCGCTGCCGTCATCCAGTCCCCCGTCTCGCTGTGCAGAGAACGGAGGAAACGCGCCGCATAGTCGGCGTTTGTCTGCGGATCGATCATGGCCTTCAGCGACGGGAAGGCGTCGCCGTGCCAGCGGTGGTTGATCTGGAAGCACCCGAGATCGAAGTTCCGGTCACCGCGGGCGAGGCGACGGGCTGCACTGTCGAGCGCGGCGCTGCGGGTATCGAACCAGCTTCCTGTCCCGGAAGCGTTCATCGCCCATGGCCATGGCGCGACAGTGCCGCGGTAACCCCGGCCCGTCTCGACCAAAGAGATTGCTTCCATGAGTGCGGGCGGCACACCCACTGCGTGGGCCGCCCGTCGCCCCGCTTCGGCGCAGAGGCCGGGGTCGGCGCGCGACGGGCCTGCCGGCAAGGCCGCGACCGTCGCCGCGATGGCGCAAAGGAGCACCCGAACGAGCCGTTCTGGCGCGGAGAATGGCCTCGGACGCTGCATGGGGCTCATGCCGCGGCAATCTGAGGCAGGATCACTTCGTTGAAGAGACGCAGAAGGCCGTTCGCCATGAAGCCGAGCGTCGCGACGAACACGACAACAATGGCAACAAGCTTCGGCACGAAGGTGAGCGTCAGTTCCTGGATCGAGGTGAGCGCTTGCAGGAGGCCTATGGCGAGGCCTGTCACGAGGGCGACGGTCAGCACCGGCCCGGAGATGACCAGGGCGGTCCAGGCAGCCTCGCGCATCAAGGCGATCAGCATGGGCGTGTCCATGGCCGGACCCGCTCACACAGGCATGCGCAGGATTTCCTGATAGGCCTCGACCACACGGTCCCGCATCACAACGGCAGTCTCCACCGCCATCTCGGCGGCGGTCAGGGCCTCGACCAGGGACTGCATGTCCCCCGCGCCGTTCACCGCGGCGGTCGCGGTGTCCTCGCCCCGGCGAAGCGTGCTTTCAAGCGCGCGCGCCGCCTCCGCCAAGGCCTGTGAGAAACTCTCCCCTGGCGCACTGCCAACGGCTTCGCTGGCGCCGCCGGTCGCCTGGCGCATGGTGCTGTAGAGCTGGGTGGCGAGGGCGCTTTCGGGGGTCATGGGCTTCTCCCTGTGACAGGCGGTGATGGGTTAGCGGTTGAGCAGGTCCAGAAGGCTGCGGCGCATGCCGCGCGCTTGGTCGTAGAGCGCGAGGTTGGCTTCGTAGGAACGGCTCGCTTCGCGTGCGTCGGCAAGCTCGAGCACAGGGTCGACGTTTGAGTAGGAAACCATGCCTCGCGCGTCGGCGAGCGGGTGACCCGGGTCGTACTCCTCACGCATCGGCGCTTCGCCGAGGCGGACCCGGCCCGGGTTCACGATGGTCGCGCCCGTGGCCGCATCCACCCGTGTGTCGAAGGTCGTCAGCTTGCGCTTGAAGCCAGGCGTGTCCGCGTTTGCGATGTTCTCGCTGAGGAGCCGCATGCGCAGGCTCTGCGCGCCCATCGCACTCGCCGCGGATTGCATGGCCTTTTTCAGATCGAGCATCGCAGGCCCCCTAGCGCAGCCGGCCCAGGCCGAGCTTCATCAGATCGAGCCCTTTGGCATAAACGCTCATCGCTAGGCGATGCTGCCCCGCAGCCTCGGCACCGAGCAGCGTCTGCTGCTCGATCACCACGTTGTTCCCGTTCGGCGAAAGCGGCGTGTCGAGATCACGCGGCGCAGGAAGGCCGCGCGCCTGGCCCGCATCATCAAGCTGGCGCGCATGGCCCGGTCGCGTCGCCCGCGGCGCCTCGACCGGCAGCGAGGGCGCGCCACCAAACTGTTGGCGGCGGACGAATTCCCCGAACGGCGGCAGGTCCCGCGCCCGATAGCCGGGATTGTCCGCATGAGCGAGGTTCTCGGCGACGACGCGCTGGCGCGCCGCAGCGAAGCGCGCCATGCCCGCCGCCTGATCGAAGATTGGAAGGTTCGTCAGCATGCCCGACCCATTTCTTGGCTCATCTCGGGCGTGCCTAACCGGCCAGCGCTTAACATCACGTATGCGAAAGGCGTGTATTCGGTCGGCAGTGAGAGTGGAGGGCTTATGCTGCCGGAGAGCGTCGAGGTTTGGGGCAAGGTTGCCGACTGTGACGGTGCGCGGCTGACCGTCGATGGGCTGGGTGGGATCGCGCGGCTCGGGGACCGGCTTGCCGTGGGAGATCACGGTCCCGAAGCGGAGGTGATCGCGCTCGAAGGCGCCCGGGTCGTGGCCCTCCTCGCCGCGCCGGGCGACGGCATCGCAACCGGCCAGCAGGCGCATCTCCGCCGGGCCGGCCCTTCCTATCCGGGGGCGGACTGGCTGGGCCGGGTGCTCGACGCGGACGGATGTATGAGCGGCGGGCATGGCCCCTTGGCCGGAAACCGTCCGGCACCGCTACGTCGCGCGCCGCCGCCGGGGGCAACGCGGCGCGGCCTTGGCCCCCGTGTCGAGACCGGGGTGGCGGCCTTCGATGCTGCTCTGCCGCTCTGCCGCGGGCAGCGCCTCGGCATTCTTTCGGGCAGCGGCGTGGGGAAGACGATGCTCCTCCGGCACCTGGCGGAAACGGTGGATGCCGATGTCGTCGTGCTCGCGCTGATCGGTGAGCGCGGCCGCGAGATGGGCGAGTTCCTGCGCCAAAGCATGGCGGGGCCTGCGGCCTCTCGGCTAATCGCGATTGGCGAGACATCGGATGCCTCGCCCACCCGCAAGCGGCGCGCGGCCTGGCTGGCGATGAGCGTGGCCGAGCATTTCCGGGACGAAGGCGCGCATGTGCTGCTGCTCATGGACAGTGTCACACGCTTTGCCGAGGCGCATCGCGACACCGCGCTGGCGGCGGGCGAACTCCCGGCGCTCAGAGGGTTTCCGGCGTCGACTGCTGGCATGGTGGCGGCCCTCTGCGAACGTGCGGGCCCGGGCGGCCCGGAGACCGAAGGGGATATAACGGCAATTCTCACCGTCCTCGTTCAGGGATCGGACTTCGACGAGCCGGTGGCGGACATGCTGCGCGGGACACTGGACGGCCATGTGGTGCTCGACCGTGCCATTGCCGAGCGCGGCCGCTTTCCGGCGATTGATCTGGCGCGCTCCCTATCGCGATCGGCGCCGATGGCGTGGAACGCAGAGGAAGCAGCACTGGCGGCCCGGCTTCGACTCCTGCTCGCCCAGCGTGATGAGGTACTGCCGATGGTGCGCGCGGGCCTGCATGTGCCGGGCGCAGATGCGGCCGTCGATACCGCCCTCGCGGCCTTTCCCGCGCTCGACGCCTTCCTCGGCCGCCTCGAACACCATCCCCAGCCCGGCTGGGCCTTCAACGCCTTGGGAACGTTGCTGAAGGTATAACGTCCCATGGGCATCCGCTGGCGCCGACGCGCCTCAGAGCCGTGAAGCGAAGAGATTGGCGGCGCCCGCGGTTCCGAGCGGGCTCGACTGCAGAAGCGTCAGCGCCGTTGCACCCGGGGAGCCGGCCGACGGCCCCTGTTCCGCCGCGCTGGAGAACAGGAAGCGCTCGATCGCCTGCTCGACATTGGCCGGGTCCGCGAACACCGCCGGCGAAGTACCTCCGAACACCTGATCCGCCCGTTCCTCGAGACGCGTCACCTGCAGGTCGATATCGAGCGCGCCGATGCTTTGCGGCAGGCCCAAGGCACCGAGCACGACAAGGCGGAGCGGTTCGGACCCAATCACGCGGAACCAGCCGCTCCGCTCGACGGCGCCGCTGTTGGCAATCTCCGAGATCTCGCGCCGGAAATTGAGCGCGAGGCGCAGGTCCAGGTCGATATCGCCCACGGCGCGCTCGAACTGCCGCACCCGGTAGCTCTCGGCGATCTCCTGGCGGACGCTTTCGCGGTCGAGGCGATTGCCGAGATCACCGAAGCCGAGTGCCGACGCGAAGCGCCCCCATGCAGGATCGACCAACCTGTTCGCCAGCGAGTCCGGATTAAGGGTGCCTTCCTCGAGCACCTTTCGGATCAGGGCACGCTTCGGAAGTTCATCCTCGAGACCGAAGGCCCCCAGCGCAACCTTCAGGAGCTGCCGGTCCGACACGAGCTCCTCGGCCGACTGCACGGTGCCGGCGCGGTCCAGGAAATCGTCCATCTCGCGCTGAAGTTCCGGGCTTTTGGAGAAGGTCTCGAGCTGGCGATCGAAGGTACGGTCCAGCAGCTTCAGGCCGGCAACGCCGCCGAGCGGGATCGCGGGTGGGATCATTCTCCCGCTCCCGGCCACTCCACGCGGTCTTTCCGGGCGACCCCACCGCCTATGCCCGCTCTAGCCACACAGCTGCGCTGGGCCCCGGGTGAGAGCGGGCTGCGATGGCCATCGTTCGCCGATGCTCGCGGTGCGGGAGCCGCGATATCCGGCCTCTCGGTCGCGCTCGACCTGTCCGCAAGCAACCGCTCCTCGACGGGAAGGAGCTGGCGAAGTTGGCGCAGGCAGCCATAGAAATTGCGGCGCGACAGCTCGCGTGCGGCGTCATCGAGCGCTGTGCAACTCGTCAGCCCTTCCAAGGCCTCACGAAGTTGCGCGATGCCGCGTTCAAGCTCCCGTACGGAGGCCTCCGGCTCTGCCTCGCCGGCGACGACGAGCTGTGCGATGTAGCAGACGCGCTTTACCGGCGTGTTCACCTCGTCGGGGTGGATGGCGTCGCGCAGGCGCAGGATCTTCGCGTCCGGGGTCTTGATGATAAGACGCGCGTTGCGTTCACCGTTCTGCATCACCACGCCGTTGACGAGGATCTGCTCATGCGCGCGAAGTTTCAGGATAAGGCCCGGCATCGCCCTGCCCTCAGCTCGCCTGTGCTGCAGCGTCGGCGCGTGCGCGCAGACCCCGCATCACGGCGGTGTTGATCTCGACGAGCGGTCCCGCCTCCGCCTCGCGCGCGATCACACGGCGCGTGTGGTTCATGACGAACGCGCCGAGCGAGATGATCTGCCCCCGCAGCGCCTCCGGCAGAGCATTGTCCGGCTGTGCGAGGTCGCTGATCAGCGCGGTCCACAGGCGCTGGTTCTCCCAGAGCGCATCCGCAAGCTGCGGGAAGCTGGCTTCCGCGCCGGCCGCAGCGGTGAGCCGGCCATTTACCTGAGCGAAGACCTGATACTCGATCGACCGTGGCGTGCCGAGCACCTTGCTGGCCTGCCCGTAGGCGGCATGGGAAGCGCCGGGCGCTGTCATGAGACTTTCCTCTCGCTCGCGTCGCGCCTTCGCGGCACGGTTGTCGGAGCCGCCCCACCCGCCTCAGCACGCGGCGGGGCGGCCCCCTCACAGGCGGCCGGGCACCGAAGCGCCAGGCCGCGGGGCACCCTTATCGGAAGAGCGCCAGGATGTTCTGCGGGGCCTGGTTGGCGATCGAGAGCGCCTGGACGCCCAGCTGCTGCTGGACCTGCAGGGCCTGCAGACGCGCGGAAGCTTCCTCGAGATCGGCATCCACGAGCGCGCCGATGCCCGACTTGAAGCTGTCGATCAGCGAGCTCATGAAGTCCGACTGAATTTCGATCCGCCGCTCCGAAGCACCGAAATCGGCCTGTGCATCGATGTTGGTCTGGATCAGGTTCTCGATGGTGTTCAGGGCCTTCTCGGCACCCTCGGCCGTGGTCACGTCAAGCCGCGAGAGGCCGTAGAGGTCGCCGGTGGATTCCGTGCCCCCGCGCGCTTCGCTCAGCCCCACGGTCTGACCCGTCGTGCTCGAGATCGAAAGCGTCGCGACACCCGTGCTTGCGTCCGCCGCGAAGGAGAGCGCCGTATCCGCATCCGCCGGGCCATCCGCCGCAATCACGTTTTGCAGCCCGCGGATCACGTCGTTCACGGTCTCGTTCTTCCCGGCCACGT